>CAMWQB010000004.1 GCA_947176295.1 uncultured Porphyromonadaceae bacterium | reverse complement strand
GCGTCAGGGCGCCCTTGAGGTCGATGTCCTGCGTCTGCGTTGCCATTCCCACATACGACGTCTCCACGATGTAGCGCCCCGCAGGCAGGTCTGCGATTTTGAAGCGCCCGCGGTTGTTGGTGACGGCACCCTTCACGAGCGCCGAATCCGCCGATGCCTTAAGCACTCGCACCGACGCCTGAATCAGGGTCTCGCCCGTCGCAGCATCCTCCACGGAGCCGCGAAGAGTATAGGCCGAAGCCGGCGCAGGAAAAAGAAGTAAGGAAATCAGCAGCGACAGAAAGACATACCTTAGAGAATTCATTGGAGAGAATAAGTTTTTTTTGTGAAGTCGATTGTAAGGAATAGAAAGATATTGCCGTAGCTTCGTGGCCGGGGCAACATAATTGAGAATAGCTTTTTGCTCCGAGGTTTAATCCGAAAAATATTTTTTGGCACGAATTAAACTTTTTTTAGTAAATATTGTCGTATTTATACAGCCTTTCTTGTCGGCTGGCTATAATCATCTTTCCACAATATACGCATCCCATTAGAAATGAACGAAGATAAGACATCCGCAGCCGTGCAGAGCGCTACTTCCGCCCCGGCGACTGACACCTCCGGCGAACAGAAAAAATCCGGTTGGCTTCCCCTTGCCGCACTCCTCCTCGCAATCCTCGCCTGGCTCACGCTTGCCTACTCCACAGGCTATGCCGCAATGGCCGTGGCCGCAGCCGCCATCATCGTAGCTGCTTTCGGTGCCCGCAGGCATTCCGGCGCATGGCGCAACGTAGCTATCACCGCAATCATCGCCTCCGCGGTTCTCCTCGTGGTAGTCGCAGCCTTCATCATCGTCCTCAAAATAGGCCTCGCCTGATTCCGGATATCCCATCCGCACAACATAAAGTAACCGGCCGGAGTTGCTCTCGCAGCTCCGGCCGGTTGGCGCTTTTATCTATGTTGTGTATAGACGGGATGTGGGGGGATTATTCGAAGTCGATGAGCTCGATGTCGAAAATCAGCATCTCGTTCGGGCCGATGCCGGCCTGAGGTGCTCCGGCCTCGCCGTATGCGAGGTTGCCGGGAATGTAGAGCGTGGCTTTGCCGCCCTTGCCCACGAGCTGGACGCCTTCGCCGAAGCCGGGAATCACACCCGATACGGGGAAGGTGGCGGGGCCGCGGCCCTCGGTCGAGTCAAACACCTTGCCGTCGATGAGGCGACCCGTGTAGTTGAGTGTTACCTTCGAGGTAGCCGTCGGATGCGGGCCCTCGCCGGGAGCCTTGATTTCGTAGCTCAGGCCCGAAGCGGCCGTCATGATGTTGGGGTTCTCCGTTTTGCTCATCTGCATGAAGATTTCAGCTGCCTGGCCGTTCTGAGCCGAGGGGCTTTCCTCCTGGGCTGCTTCTGCCTCTTCTTCCGGAGTGGCCTTCGCTGCGGCCATGGAGGCCTGCATCAGACGCTGGAATTCTTCGCTGAGCATGGGCACCTGTTCGGGCACGATGCTGTCGGCGCCGAACACTTCATTGAAGGCGGCAAGCACCTTCGAGCGGTTCAGCTTCACGCCCTGGCTCTCCATGTGCTCCATTTCGGAGAGCATCTGGATGGCCATTTGCATGCCGATGAGCGTCCCGCGGCTGCTGTTCGACGAGAACACGAGCTTGATTCCCTTCATGAGATCTTCCTTCGAAGGTGCGTCCTCCTGGTTGGCAAACTGCATGTAGTCGCTGAGAATGATTGCTCCGGCCATCGAGCCGTAGGCCGTTGCCGTCGAGTCGTTCAGCGCGCTTGTGGCCTTGTCGGCGGCATCTTTCTTGTCGCAGGCCGTGAAGGCCAGCGAAAGGAGCACGGCTGCGCCGGCTCCGAGTAAAATTTTCTTCATCTTATCTTGTTTGGATTTTATTATTCAGCATCTATAAGGTCGATCACAAACCGCAGCGTAGCGCCCGGCGGAACCTTGCCCGGCACGCCTTCATTGCCATAGCCGGCCGATGCCGGAATGGTCAGCACATAGCGCCCCCCGCTCTTCATCAGGCCCGAGAGCAGGGCCTCTGTCATGCCCGGGAGCAGCGCTGCCACCGGGAAATCGAGAGAAGCCTCGTCGGCGCGAACCTCGTCGAAGACCGTGCCGTCCGTAAGGGTGCCCACATAGCGCATCTCGGCTATGCCGTCCTCCGTGGGTTTGGACCCGGTGCCCTCGGTGAGAATCTCAAGCACGGTCCCGGAGGGGAATACCATCACCCCCGTGCGGGCGGCAGCTGCTGCAAGCGCGGCTTCCTCCTGCTTGGGATCGGCCGGGGGCAGAGGGGCAGGCATCGCCGTCTGAGCCTTGGCGTATTGGCCGTTCAGATAGCTTCTGGCATCTGCACCGTTCATACCCACGGGTTGCCCCGTCAGGTATGCGTTCAGTGCGTTCAGGAAGGCCGTCCGGTCCACATTCATGCCAAGCGTCTCGTGACTCGAGAGAGCCTCCTTCACGACATCGCCGATAAATACGGCCAGCGCCGTCGACGTTGAGTCGGCGGCGACGGCTTTTGGCTGAGCATCCCCGACGGGCTGCCCCGATGCACTCAGCACCAGGACGGCGCCCGCCAGCACGGATGCTATTCGTGCTCTGTTTTTCATTCCGTGGGATTCACCTTCAGAAGGGTTACGTCGAAAATCAACGTAGCGTTCGGCCCGATTACGCCCCCGGCGCCCTGAGGTCCGTAGGCCAGAGCCGAAGGAATGAACAGACGGTATTGCGCGCCTTCCTTCATCAGCTGCAGAGCCTCGACCCAACCGGGGATCACCTGCGTTACGCCGAAGGTGGCGGGCATGCCGCGCTCTTCCGACGAATCAAATACCGTGCCGTCGATCAGCTTGCCCGTATAGTGCACGCTCACGGTGTCCTTGGCCGTAGGCTGTGCGCCGGTGCCTTCCTTCAGCACCTCATATTGCAGGCCGCTTGCCGTGATCTTCACCTCCGCGCGCTTGCCGTTCTCAAGAAGGAATTCCTCGCCGGCCTTGGCGTTCACGTCGGCCATCTTCTTGGCCTCTTCCTCCTGCTTCTTCTGCAGTTCCATGAAGAATTTCTGCACCTCTTCCTTAGCTTCGTCGAAGCTCATGCGGGGAGCGACCCCGTCGAACACAGCGGCCACGCCGTCGGCGAAGTCCTGAGCATTGATGTGCTGGATGCCGGAAGCACGGAAATTCTGTCCCATGCTCATGCCCAGAGCATAGCTCAGGCGGTCTAAATTTTCTGTTGCCATAGTTTTATATCTTTCGTTTTATGTTGTTATTGCTTCAGTTGTTATCTGCAAGTGGAACGCCTCGACCTGCCGAAGGTTCATTCTCCACTCTCCTTCTTGCTCAGAGCCCGCAGCCGCGAACTCACGGCGATTTTCCGGCACACCCACGCCGCCGTGAACATATACACGGCCGAGAGAATCCACAGCGCTATGTAGTCGGTGCTCTCCTCGGCAAGCGTGGCCCCGTTGTTGTTGATGCTGATGAAGCCTTCAATGCCCCATGTGGCCGGAACAATGTCGCTCATCCACACCCAGAAGCGGCTCATCGCATAGCGCGGCCACGTCAACCCGGAGAGGAACAGGAAAATCACCGACGTGAAGACTACGATGATGAAGGCCGATTCGCGCTCCTTCATGAAGTAGACCAGCGTAAGCCCCAAGAACGACGACGACAGCAGCAGCGGAAGCAGGAACAGAAGATACTGCACCGGCGACCCATAGTGGGGCAGGGAGAACATCTCAGGCACAATTCGCGTAAGATACAGCACAAACGGGATGTAGAACACCGTGTAGCACAAGGTCTTGCCCCAGATCGTGGCCCACGGCCCGGCCTCGTTCACAGCCTTCGGGTCGAGCCCCTGAGGGTCGCGCCGACGACGCTCGCGCGAGGTGCCCCCTATAAGGCACACGCCCAGCACAAGGCTCTGCTGGAGAATAAGGATGATGATGCCCGGAATCACAAACGAGGCGAAGCCCTGCTCCGTATCGCCCAGGAAATAGCTGTCGCTCTTCACCGGCAGAGAGAGCTCGCGACCCGCCGCAAGCGCCGAGAGTGGCGTCTCGTCTATCGTTACAGGCATGATTTCCTTCCCCATCTGTATCTGCACATCCGTCAGCGCCCCCATCTCCGAGCGGAAGCGCAGCAGCAGGCTCATATCAGCGTAGAAGGGCACGTGCACCTGCTCGCCTCGCCCGAGTTTCCGTGCATAGTCCGCAGGTATCTCGAGCACACCGTAGACCTTCGTCTCGGCCATCATCTTCTTCGCCTCCCCGAGGTCGGAGGCGTAGTCGTATACCTCGAGGGCCGGCGTGGCATCCACCGTCCGCACGAGCTCGCGCGATTCTTTCGTCCGCGAGTTGTCCACCACGGCTATACGGATGTTGTCCACCACCTCCGGATTATACACCAGCGTGTAGGCCACCGGGTAGGCCAGCGGGAGAGCTACAAAAAACAGAAGCACACCCATGTCGCCCAGAACGAGCTTCCACTCGTTGCGGAATACCCGTCCCATCATGCTCAGCCATTGGCCTGTCTTGCGGAAAAGTCCCATGCTCGATGTCTTCTTAGGGCACATACACCGGATGCTCCAGGGCTTTCTTCAGCCGCAGGGTGGCAAGTGCAGCAACTGCCGGGAAGGCAAGAAGGGCCACGAACCACCACCGCACAAACCACACGGAGTAGCCGTTAAGTGCGTTGTTGATATAAATTAAAAACAGATAGCGCGTTGGCGCAAGCCAGCTGAATACGCCCACGCCCCCGTACATGCTCTCTACCGGGAACGAGAAGCCGGCAAACGAGAAGGTGAGCACCCCGAAGAGCGCGCAGATGCTGAACGATAGTCTCGGATTCGGAAGAAGACACACGATAGTCAGCGCAAAGGCCTGGTTCGCTATCACGAAAAGAACCATCCCTATCCACAGCCACAGCAGCGATCCGTGGCTCGGAAAGTGAGCATAGCCGAAGAGCAGCCACAGCAGCAGCGTCCCCGTGGCTACGTAGATGGCCGTGTGCGGCAGCATCTTGCTCAGCAGTGCCGTCGGGAGGTGTCCTCCACAGGTCCGAAGCCACCCAGGCGACGTCCCGTCCTTGATTTCCATCGTTATCGAGTAGACCGTCATCAGCAATATCATCAGGGCGAAAGCGCCGATGGCAAACGACGGCGTGAGGTAGATCGAGTAGTTCATCCACGGGTTGCCAAGCTCGTAGTTATCGATGCTCACGGGCTGCAAGAGCCCGGCCATTGCCTGGTCGCTCACGCCCAAATCCTGCAGCGCCGTCTTCACAACGCCCCCGCTCACCGTTACGGCTATAGTCTTGAACCCCTTGAACGCCAGTGTGCCAGGCACGAAGTAGGTCATGTTCGTATAGTAGGAGAGTGTGGGCGTCCGAAGGCTCAGGGCATCCTTCTCGAAGTTGGCCGGGATTACGAAAAATCCGAAGCTCTCCCCGCGGCGCACCTGTGCAAGCGCCGCATCATAGCTCTCGGCCTCGCCAACGAGGTCGATCATCTCATTGGAGTTGAGCGTGCGCACCACCGAGCGCGAGAGTGGCGTGTGGTCCAGGTCCACCACAGTCGTCGGCACACGCCTGGGCAGCCCTTCGCCAAGAAGGCTCAGGAAGGTTACGGCAACAAGCACCGGCACGAATATCATGCCGAACAGATATGCCCTGCTCTTACCCATGCGTCGGAACTCCCGTCGCAAGCCTGCCATGAATCCCGTCTCCGGTTGTTGTGTCATAGTTGCGGTTGCTTGTAGATTCCTTGTTTAGCGGTCGGCTCCCTTGTGGTGATAGAGTACCGACATTCCCGGACGCAGCCCTGCCACCTTCTCGGTGGGACGCGCCTTCACCTGGAACGTGCGGGAGTCGTAGCTCCCCGTGGCCTTGGTGGAGTGCCACATGGCATAGCTGCCCATATCGCGCACGTAGTAGATCTTGGCCTTTATCTCTTTGTTCCCCAGGGCCGGGACGGTCAGCGTGATTTCGTCGCCCATGTTCAGGTCCTGAAGGAGCTCTTCGCGCACGTTGAACGTGATGTATCGCTTGTCCTCGAGCAGAAGGTTCATCACCGGTGCGCCGAGGCTCACGAGCTCGCCCGTCTCCGGGTAGATCACGTCGATGGTGCCGTTGTCCGTGGCCGTGAGGTAGCTGTCCTGCAGCAGGGCCTCTACCTGGCTCACGCTCCCGCCGGCGGCTTCAACCATCGCGGCCGCGCTTTCCTTGTCCTCGCGCTGCGCGCCCTGGCGGGCCATCGACAGCTGGCTGGCTGCTGCGCTCCGGGAGGCCACGGCGGCGTCGTAGGCGGCCTTGGCTTCGTCGCGCTTCTGTTCCGATACAACACCCTCGTTGAAGAGGCGCTCGAGGCGTTCGTATGTCTTCTTCGTTATGCCCACGGCTGCATCGGCCTGAGCAAGCATGTCGGCGGCCGCCTGCACGATCTGCGAGCGCGTGCCGGCGTCGATTTTGCGGTTCTGCGCCGCTGCGGCCTCCTTCATGGCCTCGGCCTGGGTGAGCTGGGCCTCCACCAGCGACGAATGGATGTGTACGAGCGTATCGCCGGCCTTCACCGTGTCGCCTTCTTCAACATACAGCCGGGCCACGCGTCCGGGGAGCTTGCCCGAGATGCGCACGGTCGTGCCTTCAACCTGCCCTTCAATGATGTCGGCCGGACGGTTCATGAATAGAAAGCCTATAATGGCTACTGCTGCCACCAGCGCCACCACGACAAGCATTGTGGCCATAAGCGTGCGGTTAGCCTTTTTCTCCGCCGACAGGTCGGGGCTCGTCGAGGGAGTAGTTTCGTTATTTGCCATGACTTCTGTTTTTCAGTTTGGATTTATGGGAGAGTGTATGAGTGTTTTCTTGTTTGTTGTTTCCCGAGGGTGGGGATGCCGTTCAGGGCACGAGCGTGCCAAGCGATTTTTCGAGATAGGTCCGGCACAGACGCATGTCTATCGCCGCGTCGATTTGCTCGGAATGGGCCTTGAGCCAAGCCGTCTGCGCTTCCATCACGTTGTCCGTCGTAGCCATGCCTTCGCGGAAAGCAAGGCGCGCCGTGCGCAGGTTCTCATCGGCCTTCCGCAGATTTGCCGTGGTCATCTCGTAAGTCTTCTGCGCTTCTTTCGTCTTGAAGGACGCCTGGTTCACCTGCAGGTCCACCAGGTCGCGCGCATCTTCCAGCGCGAGCCGACGCGAGATTTCATCGCTCTCCGCTGCCTTGTATTTGTTGTAGTTGCCGCCCCAGTGCCAGAGGGGGATGGTGAGCATCGCGCCCACGGAGAAGGCGCCTTTCACCCTTTTCTTGAAGCCGTCGAACATGTTCGGGTCCGAGAAGCTGTATGCACCCACGATGGCCAGGTTGGGAAGCATCGACGCGCGGGCCACGTTCTTCTGCTGCCGCGCGATTTCCACAGCCTCCCCGAGCGCACGCAAGTCGGGCCGGCGAGAATACACGTCCTCCATATCGTAGGAATTGGCCACCGGAGCCGCTTCGTAGGCTTCCGCGCCCGAGGTCAGGCACGTCCCTTCGTCGGCAAGCGGGAACACCGTATTCACCGGGAGGCCGCACGTCTGCGCCAGAAGCATCCGCGACAGCGTGAGCCCGTTTTCGACCTTCACGAGGTCTACCTGCGCCGAGTTCAGCTTCACGTCCACGGTCAGTGCGTCCGAGCGCGTGGCCACGCCCTCGTCGACCATCAGATGCACGTTCCGGCTCAGCGAATCAAGAAGATTCACGTAGCTCACCGCAAGCTCGTGCTTGGCCTGCAGCGATACAACCTGCCAGTAAGCCGCATCCACGGCGTAGATCACGTTCTCGGCCCCGGCATTGTGCATCGACTCGGCAAGTCGCTGCGCGGCTTTCGTCAGCTTGTTCATGGCCACGATTTTTCCGCCCATGAACACGGGCTGCGTCAGCGTCACCGCTCCGAAGAACACATTGTGGATGTCGAAAGTCATCGCGTCTTTCGGTATCAGAGCCACCGTCGACGGGATAAACTCGCCGTTCGGGCCCTTTATGGGCATCCCCGTCTGCGGATTGGTCACAAGGTTGAACTCGTATGTCCCCTTCGACGGGTCGAAGGTCTTTGTCGGTAGCAGCTGGTCGGAATCGAAAATGGAAATATTCCGCTGGTTATACATATAGCCTCCGGCAAAGTCGAAGGCCGGAAGATAGGCCGAGAAGGCCTCCTTGTTCTGGTATCCGGCTTTTTTCACTGCCTGGGCTGCAATCTTGAGTTCCTTGTTGTTCTGGAGAGCCATCGCGCGACATGAATCAAGCGACACGGCTCCGCCACCTTCCGCGCAGGTCTGCGCGAATGCTCCGGCTGCCGTCAGGGCCACCGTCAGCAGAAGGGCTCCGGTTTTAGGGATTATACTCATCGAAGAGACGTATGGATAAGTTTGAAACGTTGGGGTGGTATGTGTGATGAAGGGGCGGGGACATTTTCATGCCCCCTTTGGATATTAACCGCTGCCGACGCCCTATTGTTCTGCTTGTCGGCGCTTTTTTCTGAATCGCTTCGTCTCGGACGGAAGCCATTACTTCACTTCCCAGGTCTCTCCTGCGAGAATCATCTCGCGGAGGCTGCCGAAGTTTTTGCGGCCCTTCACTTCCGCAACCTGCTCGGCCACGGCCTGGTCGTAGGTCGGAGCCTCGACGTCGCGGATCACGCCCACGGCCAGAGGCAACTCCTTGCCGTCCATCATCGCAAGCTGCTGGTGCAGGAAGTTCGAGGGGGTGTGCGCGTCGTGGACAAGCACGTCGTCGAGCGTGTAGCCGTCCTCGCCTATGGTTACGGCCTTCAGGAGGAAGCCGTCCTGCACCAGACCCTTGTCGCCGTTCTTGCCGAAGATCATCTTCTCGCCATGGCGAAGGTGGATGGTCTTGTCGGCACGCACTTCCTTATCGGTGATGGGGTTGTGGATGCCGTTGTTGAATATCACGCAGTTCTGAAGTATCTCCGTTACGGCCGTGCCCTTGTGTCGCGCTGCCGCAACGAGCACTTCCTGCGACGTGGCAAGCTCCACATCGATGCTCCGCGCAAAGAAGTTGCCGCGCGCGCCGAAAACGAGTTCAGCCGGGATAAACGGGTCTTCCACCGTGCCGTAAGGGCTCGACTTCGACACAAAGCCGCGATCGCTCGTGGGCGAATACTGGCCCTTGGTCAGGCCGTAGATTTTATTGTTGAAGAGTATGATGTTGATGTCGATATTCCGTCGCACGGCATGGATAAAGTGGTTGCCGCCGATGGCAAGCCCGTCGCCGTCGCCTGAAATCTGCCATACCGTCATCTCGGGGTTCGCAACCTTGAAGCCCGTGGCTATCGCCGCAGCGCGCCCGTGGATGGTATGGAAACCGTAGGTGTTCATGTAGTAGGGCAGGCGCGACGAGCAGCCGATGCCCGAAATCACGGCCGTCTTGTGCGGAGCCACCCCAAGTGTGGACATTGCCTTGTGGAGGGTGTTGAGGATGGCATGGTCGCCGCAGCCCGGACACCAGCGCACCGACTGGTCGCTCTTGAAGTTAGCGGGAGTAAACTGTGCTTGTGTTTCCTGTGTCATGGTCGTCTGTATATCTCTGTGCTGTAGCTTAGCCGTTTATGATTTCTTTTGTGCGTTCCTTGAGCTCGCTCACCTGGAAGGGCTGCCCTTGAATCTTGTTGATGCGCTCGATTTTCACTTCCGGGAACTTGGCCTGGAGATAGTCGGCGAACATTCCTGTGTTCAGCTCGGCAACGATTACCTTCTTGTATTTCCGCAGGACCTCGCCCGTATTGGCCGGCAGAGGATTGATGTAGCGGAACTGCGCCATAGCCACCTTCTCGCCTTCGCGGCACAGCTCTTCGGAGGCCGTGCGGATGTGGCCGTAGGTGCCGCCCCAGCCCACCAGAAGCGTCTCTGCATCCTCCCGGCCGATTACCTCCAGCGCGGGAATGTCATAGGCGATGCGGGCGATTTTCTCCCGGCGGAGCTTCACCATCTTTTCGTGGTTGGCGGGGTCGGTCGAGATAGATCCTGTTGTCGCGTCCTTCTCGAGGCCGCCAAGGCGGTGAGCCAGGCCCTCGGTGCCGGGAATAGCCCAGTAGCGTGCAAGCGTCTCGGCATTGCGGTCGTAGGGGCGCCACCCTTCGGTGCCCGCAGGCACGTAGGGCGTCTTGATTTCCGGGAACTCGTCAGCATCAGGAACTCGCCAGGCCGACGAGCCGTTGCCGATGAAGGCATCGCTCAGCAAAATCACGGGCGTCATGTGCTCCACGGCTATGCGGCATGCCTCGAAGGCCATCGTGAAGCAATCTGTCGGTGAGGCCGGGGCCACCACGGCCAGCGGCGATTCGCCGTTGCGCCCGTAGAGAGCCTGCATCAGGTCGGTCTGCTCCGTCTTTGTCGGAAGGCCCGTCGAGGGGCCGCCGCGCTGAACGTCGATCACCACCAGCGGGAGCTCGGCTATCACTGCCAGGCCTATACCCTCGCTCTTGAGCGCCAGACCCGGGCCCGAAGTGGACGTTACGGCAAGATTGCCCGCGAAGCTCGCGCCTATGGCCGAGCATACGCCCGCAATTTCGTCTTCCATCTGGATTGCTTTCACGCCCAAATCCTTGCGCTTCGCAAGCTCGTGGAGGATGTCCGTGGCGGGAGTGATGGGGTAGGAGCCCAAGAAGAGCGGACGGCCGCACTTTTCGGACGCCATGATCAGGCCCCACGCCGTGGCCGTGTTGCCGTTGATGTCGGTATAGACGCCCGGACGCGGATTCTCCGTGTCGATGCGGTAGGTGCTCACCGATGCGTGAATATTGTTGCCGTAGTTGTAGCCGGCCTGCAGTACCAGTGCATTGGCCTCATAGATTGCGGGCTTCTTGGCAAACTTGTTCCGCAGGTGGCGCAGGGCTGCTTCCATAGGACGATCGAAAAGCCAGCACACAAGGCCCAGAGCAAAGATATTGCGGCATTTCAGCACGCTCTTGTTGTCGAGGCCCGAATCGGCCAGAGCTGCGCGCGTCATCGATGTTACGGGCACTTCCACGACCTGAGCCTTGATGCCCAGTTCCTCAAAAGGCTTGTCCGTTTCGAACAGCGCCTTCCGGAGGTCCCCCTCTTTGAAGGAGTCGATGTCCACGATTATCACACCGCCGGGCTTGAGGAAGCGGTAGTTTTGCTTTAGGGCCGCAGGATTCATGGCTATGAGCACATCGCAGCTGTCGCCGGGGGTGTGAACACCCGTGCCTACGCTCACCTGGAAGCCCGAGACACCGCTCAGCGACCCCTGCGGGGCGCGGATTTCTGCCGGATAGTCAGGGAAAGTCGACACAAGATTGCCCAGTCCGGCCGACACATTCGTGAATATATTGCCTGCAAGCTGCATCCCGTCGCCCGAGTCGCCCGAAAAGCGCACTACGACCTTGTCAAGCTCGCGAACCTTTGCATTTTCCAACATAGTGGTAAATAGGTGGTTTAAGGTATGTAATGAGTTTATTTGCAAGTCAAAGTCTCCGGAGAGACTATATTTCATGCAAAGATAGCAATTATTTCCCGCAATTCTAAAAAAAATCCAAAAAATCAAAAACCACCCCCCGACCATAACAGATATTGGGGAAGGTTGTCTTAAGCCGACCTCGCGCCAAGACCGAAAACGGAGAGCCGGTCGTCTTGCTGAAGCAAGCGCCTGACGGCTCTAACCTAGACCTGCGGCACCCGAAGAAATAGAAAGCCTTATCACGCCGCCCTCCCACAAAAAATGAAAAGTCCGACACGTCCGAATTATCCGATGCGTCAGACCCCAAAGTCTCTACATAAAGCCTTTCTCAGCGCGCGAAGGCGGCGGCGTAGGCGCGCATTTGCTTCACCATGGCCACAAGGCCGTTGGCGCGCGTCGGCGACAAGTGTTCGCTCAGCCCTATCTCGTCGATAAAACGAAGTTTGGCATCCAGAATCTCCTGCGGAGTGTGCCCGTTGAGCACACTGATAAGCAGGGAGATAATCCCCTTGACGATTATTGCGTCGGAATCCGCCTGATACAGGACCACACCCTCGGGCGTGATTTGTCCGTCGAGCCACACACGGCTCTGGCAACCCTCGATTATCCGGTCGGGCGTCTTGAGGGCGTCCGGGAAGGGTGGAAGCTGATTGCCAAGGTCGATGATCATGGCATAGCGGTCCATCCAGTCGTCCAGCTCGCTGAATTCATCGATTATCTCTTGCTCTTTTTCGTCTATTGTCATGAGTTCTTTTCCTTATACACTACGTTGAGGATAGTCCGCCCGACAGCTTCGAGGGAATGCTTGTCGATATTGTCCATGTTGTCGGCATGGGTGTGCCATGTCGGAGGGAAGGTGCCCGTGTGCTCGTTGACGGTCTCGATGACGTCCACTGTCGGTATGCCGGCTTTGTGGAGGAAGATATGGTCGTCCGTTACGGCGCCCCCTTGGCTTGGAATGAACACATCGTCATAGCCAAGAATGGCCGCTTCCGCCCAGATTTTGTTCGTTACGTTCGGCGCATTCTGAATCGAGAACATCTCCTGATGGAAGCGAGCATCCTTGCCGCCCACCATATCCAGGAGCACCCCGTAGGCCGGCAGGAGCTTGCCTTCCTTGTAGGGCATGTGCTCGGTCCAATATTGCGTGCCCAGACACCAGCTTTCCGTGTTTTCCACGAAGCCTGTGGAGTTGCCGTAGTCTTCGGCATCCACAAACAGCAGGTCCACACCGATTTCAGGGTCAATAAGCTGGAAGTTGCGGGCTATTTCCAGAAGCACTCCCACCCCCGAACCGCCGTCGTTGGCCCCGAGGATGGGTTTCTCGCGCAGCTCGCGAGTGTTCTCGAGGTCGGCCCACGGCCGTGTGTCCCAGTGCGCAAGCAGAAGTATGCGGCGCTGCGTGTCTGGATTATAGCTGGCCATGATGTTGGTGATGGGCAGACGGTCGCCGTTGAAAGCCGTAACCTCCGCGTCCTGCACTATCACAGTGTCCGCGGCATAGCGTTCGAGAGTATTGATGATATAGTTGCGGCAGGCATGATGCCCTTCCGAGCCCGGAACGCGTGGCCCGAAAGATACCTGACGCTCGATATGGGCATACGCGCTGTCGGCACGAAAATCGCCCATAAGGCGTGCTTTCAGCTCCGTAGGTGTCCCTTCAGCTGCTGCGTTTGCCGTGCGGTTCCCCCCGCAGCTCAAGGCTGCCAAACCGAGGCACATGGTGAGTAAGGCTCCGAGATATTTCATATCCGTTTTTCTTTGTACGCGGCAAAGTTACAAAAAAGATACAATACAATTGCTATAAAGTACAAAGAAAATTACAAAAAAGTTACAGACCCTTTTCTAAGTCTTTGAGACGCAGAGTTGCAGCGGGCATTTCCTTCCTCCATGCGCGACGGCGGCGATGCTGCCTGCGCTCGAAATATTCCCATTGTTTCTGCACATTTTCATTGTTCTCAAGTTCGGGGTTCGATTCGGCGTACTTATATCCGTTGCGGATATATCCGGGCAGCAGATCGTTGAATATAAGAGCATTCACACCCTTCGACTGATATTCGGGCAGTACGGCCACGAGCAGGAGGTCTACCGTGTCGGTCTTGCCATTGATGGCCTTGAGAAGATGATACCAACCCGTGGGGAAGAGGCGCCCGCGGCTCTTTTGCAGCGCACGGCTCACGGATGGCATCGAAATTCCAAGTCCCACGAGTTTATCGTCCTTATCCACGACCAGCGACACGTCTTCAAGCCGCAGGATATTCAGATACACGTCGATATAGTGCTGTATCTGACGAGGCGTAAGCGGTGCAAAGCCATAGAGGTCGGCGTAAGCGCTGTTCACGACTTCGAAAATATCGCGCCCGTATTCTTCCTTGATTTTCTTTCGCGACGTGTATTTCTTGGTGCGGAGATCGTAGCGCTTGGCCACGATTTCGGCGATGCGCGAATATTTTTCGGGAACAGCGTCGGGCACCGTCATCCGGAACTCGATCCAGTCCACCTCTTTCTCAAAGCCCATACGCTTCATGTGGTCCACGTAGTAGGGATAGTTGTAGATAGTGGCCATCGTGCCCAGCTCCTCAAATCCTTCGATGAGCATACCTTCCTGGTCGAGGTCGGTGAAGCCCATGGGCCCCACGATTTCCTCCATGCCCCGCTCGCGGCCCCAGGCTATTACTGCATCGAAGAGCGCGTCCACCACCTCGGCGTCGTCTATAAAGTTCATAAACCCGAAGCGAAGGGTCTTTTTCCCGGTCTTCTCGTTCACGGCATGGTTCACCATCGCGGTTATTGTTCCCACAGGCTCGCCGTTGCGGAAAGCCATGAACGATTGGGCGTCGCAGAAGTCGAAAGCCGGATTCTTCTCCGGGGTCAGCGAGGCGATGTCGTCGCTTACCAACGGCGGCACATAGTAGGGATTATCTTTGTATAGATTTATTCCGAATTCTACATATTGACGGAGCTGGTCGGCGTCTGTGCTGATAGGATGAACGTACACCATATTTCTGCAATGTCTGTGGGGTGGTTTTTTTTGGAAAAGAAGAGGGGGGGTTAATTGATGTCGAGTGGTGGAGCAGGGCGATAGGGCGACGACAGCCATCCAAGCAAAAGCACAAGCAGACCAAGGAAGATGATGATAAGCATCATCAGCCTGCGGTTCTTCCGGTTTTGGATGGCCATGCGCAGCTCCTGGATGTCGCGGTAGCGCCGGCGGGGGTCCGGGTCGGTGCATTTCCGCGCCACCCGCTGCAGCGTCAGGTCGGACGTTCCCGTGGCCGCGAGCACAAGCTCCAGAATCTGCCCGTAGTAGAAGATGTCGTCCGCCACATCGCGCGTCTTCAGCGACGGCTTCTGCTCAAAGCCCACGTCGATAAGCTTGAGGTTGCCGATATTCTGAGTAAAGATTATGTTCTCCGGGCGCAACGGCGGATGCACGATGTGGTTGGTCTGGATGTATTCCAGGGCGTTTATGAGCTGGAGACACACCTGGTCGAGGTGGTGCTCCGTTACCTTCCCTTCGTTCAGCAGTTTGCGGAGTGTGTCGCCGTACACATCGTCCGTTACAATCGAGCGTCCTATCCCCGGGATGTCTTCGAAGTCGTTTATCATCACGATGTTCGGATGCGCCAGGTTGTAGCGCACGTCAAACTCGCGTTCGATCATCTCCTTATATTTCGGGTCATCTGCAAACTGAGGCTTCAGCGTCTTGATCATCACCCACTTGCCAAGCTTTTTGGCCGTGTAAATGTCATAGAATTCCTCGTCCCAGTCCGTCAGGTGCTCTATTTCGGTCCAGCGGGGAGTTTCAGCAGCGTTCGTGCCCACGGCTCTCAGCGGTTGATGGTTAGAAGCACGGCTTCGCCCGGTTCAAGCGACGCGGGGAGCTCGGCGGGAGCGCCCGTGAAGGCATTCACAGCGCCCTCCGTTGCCGGGGTTGCGCCCTTGAATGTGAGGAGTTCGGCTTTCGGCCCGAGGTTCACGGCCACGACTGTCTCGCGGCTGCCGTGGCGGCGCGAGAACACCAGCAGGTCCTGAGAATCGGTGGGAAACACCTCCATCTTCCCTCCGAGCTTGCCGCTCGCAAGCTCCGGACGGGAGTGCTTCAAGGCGTTGAGCGTCATGTAGAATTCGGTCATTGCCGGCTTCGAGCTCCAGTCGGGAGCCTCATCCTTTTCAAAGAATTCCAGAGCGCGGTTCAGGCCCACTTCCTGCCCCGTATAAATCAGGGGCATACCCGGCAGCGTGTACGAAAGAATGGCGAACGCACGCGACAGCGACCCTAAGCGCTCAAATTCCGTGCCCTCCCACGAGTTCAGGTCGTGGTTCGATGTCATGTTCATCAGGTAAGAATCCCCGGGATACTCGGCCTCTTGGCTTTCAACGAGTTTCACGATGTCGGCGGCGTGTCGTTCCGGGAAGGTCTTCGGTGCCGTCTCTCCGGGAGCGATGAAGGAATACTGCCCCGAGGTGGCCGCAATGGCGCTGAAGAGGTCTTTCATCGGCCAGTTATAGCCCATGTCGAAAGCATGCTCCATCAGCTCCGGCTCGGTGGCCTCGGCCAGCATGAACACGGAGCGCCCCTGCGCTGCCGCGTCGAGTGCGGGACGAGCCTCGTTCCAGAAATCCACCGGCACCTGGCCTGCCACGTCGCAGCGGAAGCCGTCGATGCCCGCGTCCGTGAGCCAGAAGCTCATTGCATCAATCATGGCCGCGCGCGTCTCGGGATTGGAATAGTCCAGCTTATAGGTGTCCGTCCAGTCGAAGGGCCCGAACATTTCCCCCTTTTCATTGCGGGCATAATATTCGGGGTGGGAGTTCACCCAGATGTTGTCGCAGCCCGTATGGTTGGGCACCCAGTCGATTATCACCTTCATTCCCAGCGCATGAGCTTCATCCACCACGCGCTTGAAGTCGGCCAGTGTGCCGTATTCCGGGTTCAGGGCCTTGTAGTCGGCCACGGCATAGTACGAGCCGAGCGTGCCCTTGCGCTTTGCTTCCGAAATGGGGTGCATAGGCATGAACCAGAGGATGTCCACGCCGAGGTCGCGAAGGCGCGGCAGCTCTCGGGCAAAGGCGTTGAGGGTGCCTTCCGGAGTGAACTGACGAACGTTCACTTCATAGATTACTGCATCGCGGCTCCAGTCCGGATGGTCGACGGTGGTTGCGGCGGGGCTTGCCTGCGCGGCGGCTGCCGTGCCGCAGAGTCCCATTAGCAGGGCGAATATTTTTTTCATGACCGGGGGGGAAGTATTTTTTTGGTAGAGATGTCAGTTAGTCGAAGCGTACCGGGATTTCACGGTCGATGGAGTTGTCCAGAGAGATAAGCGTCTCCGTGCCTACAACACCGGGAATCATCTGGATTTTGTTGTTCAGGAGGTCCATCAGCTGCTCGTTGTCGCGGACGTAGAGCTTGATAAGCATCGTGTACGGGCCGGTCGTGAAGTGGCATTCCACAACCTCGGGAATCTTTTCAAGTTCGGGCACCACCTCGCGGTAGAGCGCGCCGCGCTCGAGGTTCACGCCGATGTAAGTGCACGTTGCATAGCCCAGCGTCTTGGGGTTCACCTTATAGCCCGAGCCCGTGATTACCTTCATATCTATAAGGCGCTGCAGGCGCTGGTGGATGGCCGCACGCGAAACCCCGCACTCCAGGGCCACATCCTTCGAGGGGATGCGCGCGTTGTGCATTACGATTTTGAGAATATGAAGATCAAGATTGTCAATTTTATCCATGGATTAGTAGTCTTTTTAGAGTTTAGTCTGACAAAATTACACTTTTTCGCCGAAAAAATCAAATTTTGCTACAAAAAATCCCTAACATCCCCTCGCCGGAAGGCGTCGATAAAGCTCCCCGGAGTAGCGTTCACGATGTCGACGCCCTCCTCCCGCGCATAATCAGCGATCTGATGATAGGCCCTGAAAGCCACTGCGAAACTCTCCACTATATCGTGCAGACGGTAGCCCCGGTATTCATGGCGCACGCGGGCCTCCTCACGAGAATCTTCCGTGTAGAAATGCGGCTGTATGCTCACCACTTCATTCTCGTCCGTAACGCCCAAGGTCTTCATCCATGAGTGGTCGGCCCCCAGAATTATTATCTCGCTGAACCCCTCGCGGATAGCCAGCATCAACGAGGGAATGAGCACATTGCGTGGCCGAGGCATCCCCAACCCCAGACGGTAGACACCGCGCGCAAAGGCCCCGAAACCTTCCACGCCCACGGCATTGAAGCTGCGCAAGTCCACGCGACTGCCCGACCCAAGACGCGCCTTGGCGCGAAGGGAATACTGCGCCGGCACGTACAGACGCATTTCGCCTGCATCCCGAAGATTCCCCCAGAGCGCGTCGACGTTTTCGTTTTCTCCTTCAGGCTTGAAAAAGTGAGGGTCGGCAAGCACATAGAGCTCAGGTGCAAGCGCTCGGATTTCCGGAGCATTCATCGCAAAATTCACGCCCATGCACGTCCGGCCGTTCAGTTTTCCTGCGTAAGCGTCGAGCGTCTCCCGAAGGGATGGCCCGTTGCCGAGAACAAACACCCGTCCGCCCCTGTTCGAGCGCCTTCCCGCTCCGCGCATCCGCGACAGAAGCGCCACTTTTGCTGCCCCCTTAATCGTGGAGCCTAATGTGTTGATAAAACTCATAGTTCGTCAGAGGCTGTTTCCGTCGTAGACATGCGTTTTCAGATACGTGCATACCGGGGTGGGGCGGAAGTCGAACGCTTCCGCAAACGAGGCCACCTCAGGCGCGGGTGAGCAGCTGTAGCGCATCCATTTGCGCCCCACTCCGAAAAGCCGGGCCCACTTCCGCGGAAGGGCATACAGCCGTTTCCCGTTCATCCTGTATGCCAAAGCGTCTGCAAGCTCGTTCAGTGTTGGTTCGGCCCCGTCGTCGAGGCGCCATATTCCGGCGGCCCCGCGTTTGGCTGCGAGAAAGGCAGCCTCTGCCACGTCGGTGGCATGCACAACCCGCACCCGGGGGTAATCCGTGTCGCGGATAGCGAAAAAGCGCCCTGCGGCAACGTCTTCGGCCAGTCGGCGCCCCAGGCCGTCCATCCCCGTGGCTATGACTTCGGGGATGATTATAGCAGGCATGGCGAGGCCCTCATCCCTGTCGTCTTCGCCAAGGATGCTTACGCAGGCATCAACGGGCTCCCCCGCCGGAAGCTCCCTGCAGATCAGGAACTCATATTCCGGCTCGAATACCCGCTCCAGATATGGCCTGAGATATTCACGGCCTTCCATCAGCACGACCGCCCGAGGGCGCGGAGCCGTCTGCAGGTCCTCTTTTTTTATCGGTTCAATCATAAGTAAAATGCTCGGAGAAAAAGTTTTGCCACAGAAGCCTTGTGCCCGTTTTTCCGCAGCGCTTTCAGCTTTTCGCGGATGCTCACGGTGAGCTGGTTGCCAAGCCGCGACGACAGGCCCCCCGGGCTCATGATGGAGAGCACTTCGTCGACATGCCGCCACTTCAGGCCGGCCTCGGCTGAGAAGAGACGAATCCACATCTCGAAGTCACCGGCAATCCGGAAGCTCTCGTCGTAGAGGCCGCCGGCCCGCTCGAATACCCTTCGGCGAACGTAGAGCGTGGGATGTGCGGGCCCGAAGCCATAGTCCAGGAGGCGCGGGCGGAAGCGCGAGCTGTCGTAGCGCCGCCGCAGCTCTCCGCTTGCAGGGTCGCGGTATTCGAGATTACCGTAGATGAAGTCCAGCTCGGGGTCGGCATCAAAGAGCTCAAGCACCCGGGCCGCGGTGTCGGCGCCGGGCAGGCGGTCGTTGCCATGCACCATTCCTATAATTTCGCCCGTGCTCCGGCGGACTCCCTCGTTGAGAGCGGCGTAGACCCCTCGTGGCGCCACGCGAAGAAGTCGGGCTTCCGAGCCATCAGGCAGCCGGGCGGGAGGCTCGCTGCTGTCCACCACAAGATGCTCGATCCGCGAGGCTGCCGTCTGGCTTGCCACGCTCCGCACCGCCTCCGCGAGGGCTGCGCCGTCGTTGCGCGTTATTGTGATAATGCTCAGTCGTTCCATCTCTGCCATGTCTCAGCATCTAATGTCGTTGCCTCCCGGGTTCAGGTTGTAGAGATACATTCCTGCGCCGAGCGCCAGGGCCAAAAGCAGAACGTATGCGCACATCCACAGTCTGAGGCTCCGTTTGCCTCGGCAATTTACGAGCACCCAAGCCCCGGCCGGCAGCAGCAGCGGCAGCAGCATCTGGGCGTAGCGGCTCACCGTGCCCCCGTAGGTATAAGCCGTGATGATATAGAACAGCATTCCGGCGCAGGAGACAAGCGCCAGTTTCGCAGGGGCTTTCCGCAGGCAGAAGACGAAGAAATACAGCACCGCCCCGGCCTCCAGATAGAGGGGATACCCAAGGTGCGAGAGCATCATCGTGGGCCCGTAGTCGAAGTGGCGTAGATAGGTCCAGGGCAGCGGCAGCAGCAGCTGAAGCGCCATCGAAAACGGCAGCAGAAGAATGCGTTCCCAAATCGGCATTGTCGGGTAGGAGTCAATCAGCGGGGCAAGAGTGCTCCCTCGCGGCGAGGACGTGAAAACCAGGGCTCGGTTCGGCTGAATATCCTCTTTGATGAGATCCGTTATGCCCATGGTCAGCAGTGTGTTCTCCACTACAAGAGCCGCCATGCACAGAAGTGCCAGTGGTAGAAACCGACGCACGACAGCCCATCTTTTCCCGCCGGCGAAGTCTTTCCACGGGACGAATATCAGAATCAGGACTACAAGCATGCTGCCCGAACGCGGTCGCACCCATATCGAAAGCAAACATGCCGCAGCCGCCCAGAGCATCGGTCGAAGCGCGGACCGGTCGGTCTGTCGCAGAATTAGCAACGCCGTCGCCGCCCCGGAAAATGCCATTGCAACCACGGCATCCTTCAGAAGCACCGTCCCTAACGATATGAAATTGAAAGCGAAGGTGAGCATAAGCATCGCTGCGGCGCTCACCGCGGCCCCTTGGACGCGGCAGCATTCCCTTGCGATGCGCCCGCAGAAGCAGATTGCAAGCATCACACACAGAGAGTTCACCGCCAGCACGCTTCGGAGGCCTCCGACGGCCGCGGCCGGCGCCATAATCCACGAGTAATTCGAGAAATTGTATGGGGGCACCGACCCGTTTTCGAGGATGCCGAGGATGTAGCCCCAGTTGAGCGAGGCGTCGAAGTTTGCCAGATAGGGCTGCCCGCCATGCGCGCCGGGATGGCCCATGAAGAAATCGAGATTCACGATGAGAAGAGCTCCGAGGAGGCCCATGGCGCATAGAAGGACACGTTTTTCGGCCTTGGTGCAAAGCCCCAGACAATGGGCGGCCACGCGCACGCACACCCACACTCCCGCAAGAATCAGGGCTGTGGCTACGCCTGCATGGGGGCACAACCACCCGGCAAGCCCCAGCCACGCGGCCAAGACCCCCGTTTCGCAAAGCGGATATGCGTATTTTCGAAGAATGCTCATCTCTTGCAAAGTTACGGAAAAATTCCTTATTGGGAGAATTTTTGTACCTTTGCGGACAAATATGTCCCGAGAAACCCCTAAGCCCCTGTGTCTGATTGTTTCCACCGTTGCATCCGGCGGGAGCACGGGCGCTGCCGTGCGTCGCGATGCGCTCGAAGCCCTCGACAGGGGGATGCGCGTGGTTGTTGCCTCAGGCCGAGCCTCCCTTCCCGCAGAGTTGAAGCGCATGGGGGTGAGGCATATCTCGATAGGCAGCCGCATAGATGCCGACGACCACTATCTGCTCGCCCGTCTTTTCGACGCCGAAGGCCGGGGCTCAATTCTGGCTACTCTTCGCTTCCTCGCTGTTGAAAAGGACCTGCGCCCCGAAAGAATTATTCTCCACAATCTCCACGGCCATTATCTGAACCTCAGGCTTTTTGTCCGCCGTCTTCAGCAGGAGGCCCGTCGCGGGGTGGAGATTGTCTGGACGATGCACGACTTTTGGCCCGTTACGGGCCACTGCGCCTTTCTCCCGCACGAAGGATGCCTGCGCTTCACCGAAGAAGCCGGGGGGTGCCGTGATTGCCCCATGACCAAGGCCTACCCCGCCAGCATTGTAGACCGCTCGGCCCGCAACTTCGCACGCAAACGGGCCTTACTTGCCCCGCTGGCCGATGCTATTAAGGTGCGTGCCGTCAGCCGGTGGCAGGCTGCGCTCCTGAGGCGTTCTTTTTTAGGGAAAGCCCGCATCGAGGTGTGTTCGCCCGCTCCCGACCCTGTCTTCACCCCCCTTCCGGCCGCCGCCTTCCGTCCCGGATTCGTGCTCTGTGCCGCCTATCCCTGGCAGAAGTATAAGGGCCTCGACGACCTCAAGGCCCTACGGGAGGCTATCCCGGCCGACGTTGATATGCTCGTTGTCGGAGTGTCGAAACGCCAGGCCCGGAAGCTGCGCCCCTTGGGGATAATTTGCGCCCCCCTGCAGGATAAGCCGGAAAAAATGGCCTGGTATTTCCGCAACGCTTCCGTGTTTGTGAATCCGAGCTACGCCGAGACCTATGGCCTCACCACCCGCGAGGCCCTGGCCTGCGACACGCCGGTGGCCCTCTATGCCGTCGGCGGTGCGATCGAAGGCATAGAGGACCACCCGAAAGTCAGGGCTGTGCCATGCGGTGATGTCGCGGCCCTGGCGAGAGCTGCGCTCGAACTCAGAGCGCTTTAGAGCTCTCAGGACATCGATGCGAGTATCATGCCCAGAACGATAGTGAGTACAAGCATCAGCATATCCAGTACGACTAAAGAAATTACAGTTTTTTTACCTGCGCCGGGAGCGTTCAGCACCATTGATGCCGCTCCCCAGGTGATGCCTATGCAGGGAATCAAAATGAAGCACAGGGCACACAAGGCCGTCATCCCGGCAAGTATCGGCGACTCGTAGGGAAGACCGGAGGGTATTACGTCGGGAGCTACGTTCAGCCCTATCATCCATGCTATGAGGGCGATGATGCTTATCCCTATTCCCAGGCAGGCGATGGCCGACAGGAAGCCGAAGAAGCCGGCGATGCAGTTGGCTATGGCTCGCATGATGGTCGACAGCCCGTCGCCGCGGTTGCGGCTCTGGATCTCGGCCATGCGCGCCGTCATTCCCTCCTCGGTGCCCTGATAGGGCGGAGGTGTGGGCTGTTGCTTCAGGATGGTCTGGCCCACGGTTTCCACGTTCACGGGTTCGCCATGCATTTCCAGAATCTGCCTCGGCGTGCGCGCTGCGGGAATCACCATCCATGCCACCATATACACAATCGTGAGAGGCCAGAAATAGGTGAACAGGGCCAGCACCAACAGGGCAAGGCGCATGACCCATATTTCCCAGCCGAGATACGTGCCGAGGCCGCTTACCACGCCGCCCAGCACTCTGTTCTGCATGTTGCGGAACAAACGCTTGTGGCCCGGAAGGTTGATGGAGATTACCGGAGGCTCCTCGGCCGTGGCGTTCCCGGAAGTGTGGACGTCCGGGTCGGCAGGCGAACTTTCGCTGAGGTCTTCCGGACGTCCCATCGTCTCTATCACGCGGTTCACGTCCATCAGCACTATCACAGAGGCCCCTGAGGCCACGCGCTCGTCGAAGAGCTCGGCGATGCGGGCCTCGATGTCGCCCACGATTTCGCGCCCCTCATCGCCTCCGAAGGTGTCGTGGAGCTGATGCAGGTAGTTTTGGAGGAGCGAGTAGGCATCCTCGTCTATGTTGAAGATTCGCCCGTTGATGTTGGCGGAAAATGTCTTTTTCATTTTGGTTGTAGCGTAGAGAGTGTGTATGTGAAGTAATATTTGTAATCGGATGTAAGGGAGAGAGCGGGGGCTTATTCTTCGTAGGCCGGCGGCTGAGGCTCCTCATCTTCCCGGAGCTCGGGAGGCATGTAGGGCAGATTGCGAAGATGGTTCACCGTATGCGATATTTCATCCCACGAGTCCTGGAGCTGGCGCAGGAATTCGTGGCCCAGAGAGGTGATGGAATAGTACTTCCGCGGTGGGCCCGCCGGGGACTCTTCCCATCTGTAGGTCAGGAGCCCGTCGTTCTTGAGACGTGTGAGCAGGGGATAAAGCGTGCCCTCCATCACGATCAGACGGGCATCCTTCATCCGGGAGATAATCTCCGAGGCATACGCGTCGCCACCTCGCAAAAGCAGAAGAACGCTGAATTCCAGCATCCCTTTCCGCATCTGGGATTTGAGATTGTCGATGTTCATAGAATTTGGTTATTGTTGTAGATTGTAATTGGATTGTAGATGTGTCAGAAGGACACCGCAAAGTTATAACGAAATATAGTACTATGCAATACCAAGTACTATAATATAACATTAATTAACAAATTTGCCCATCTCAAAAATTTTCCCTACCTTTGCAGGCCGCAAGCGCGATTTTTTTTAGAACCACGCGCGAGCACACACACGTAGAGAAGAATGAAAGTACTCAAATTCGGCGGAACTTCGGTAGGCAGCCCGGATCGCATCCGCCACGTGGCTGACCTCGTCCTTGAGCGCGGACGCAATATTGTGGTGCTCTCGGCTATGAGCGGAACCACCAACTCCCTCGTAGAAATTTCGGAATATCTCTATAAAGGCAATATTCCCGGAGCACAGGAAACATTGAATGCCCTCGAGGCAAAATACGATGCCGTGGTCGACGCCCTGCTCACCACCGTCGGTGGCCGCGCAGAGGCCCTGAAGGCTATCGAGCGCTCGTGGGAGATGATCCGGACCTACTTTGAGCGCGCAGATCGCCGCAAACCTTTCACGGAGGTGCAGGAAAAAGAGATTCTCGCCCAAGGCGAACTCATTTCCACGGCCCTGATGTTCGCCCATCTCCGCGAGAGGGGCATTCGTGTGGCCATGCTCCCCGCCCTCAGCTTCATGCGCACATTCGACTCCGGCGAGCCCGACATGGCCTACATCCGCGAGAAGCTCTCTATTCTCATCGAGCAGCAGCCCGAGGCCGAGCTTTTCCTCACCCAGGGCTTTATTTGCCGCGACTCCTCCGGAAAGGTGGCGAATCTCCAGCGTGGCGGCAGCGACTACACGGCCTCGATAATCGGAGCCGTCCTCGACCTCGACGAAATCCAGATATGGACCGACATCGACGGGATGCACAACAACGACCCCCGCTTTGTCGAAGGCACACGCCCCGTCAGCCGCCTCCACTTCGAGGAAGCCGCCGAGCTCGCATATTTCGGCGCGAAGATTCTCCACCCCAACTGCGTTCTCCCCGCCAAGCTCCACAACATTCCCGTGCGGCTGCTCAACACCATGCAGCCCGAGGCGCCCGGCACCATTATCTGCAACACGGCCCCCGACGGCACAATCAAGGCCATTGCCGCTAAGGACGGAATCACGGCCATAAAAATCAAGAGCGGACGCATGCTCCTGGCTTACGGATTCCTCCACAAAGTGTTCGAGACCTTCGAAAACCATCGCACGAGCATCGACATGATTGCCACCTCGGAGGTCGGCGTTACCGTTACGGTCGACAACGAGGCCCGCCTCGCAGCCATTGTCGACGAGCTGAAAGCCTTCGGCACCGTGAGCGTAGACCACGACATGGTTATCCTCTGCATTGTCGGCGACCTCGAGTGGCACAACGCCGGCTATGAAGCACGGGCCGTGGCAGCTCTCGGCGACATTCCCATCCGCATGATTTCTTACGGCGGCAGCAACTACAATATTTCCGTCCTCGTCCGCAAGGAAGACAAGGTCGAAGCCCTCCGGCGCCTCAGTGCCAGCCTCTTCAGCTAATTCAATTTCCAAGATATCTACATGATCACCGTTTCCAATTTAGGTATACAGTTCGGCAAGAAGCCTCTTTTTCAGGATGTGAACCTCAAGTTCACCCCCGGCAACTGCTACGGCATCATCGGTGCCAACGGCGCCGGAAAGTCAACCCTCATGCGAATGCTCAGCGGACAGCTCTCGCCCACCCACGGAAGCGTGGCCCAGGGCCCCGGAGAGAGAATGAGCGTGCTCGAGCAGGACCACTTCAAGTTCGACGACTTCACCGTCCTCGACACCGTCCTCCAGGGCCACACCATCCTTTGGGACATCATGAAGGAAAAAGACGCGCTCTACGCCAAAGAAGATTTCTCCGATGCCGACGGAATCCGGGCTTCCGAACTCGAAGAGAAGTTTGCCGAGCTCGAGGGTTGGAATGCCGAAAGCGACGCTGCGGCCCTGCTCAGCGGCCTCGGAATCAAGGAAGACCGCCACTATATGCTCA
Organism: uncultured Porphyromonadaceae bacterium; assembly: GCA_947176295.1. Taxonomy (GTDB): domain Bacteria; phylum Bacteroidota; class Bacteroidia; order Bacteroidales; family Muribaculaceae; genus CAG-873. The sequence continues at coordinate 34,374 of CAMWQB010000004.1, read as the reverse complement.
TGCGCGACATGAGCGCCAATGAGAAGGTGCGTGTCCTCCTGGCAAAAGCACTCTTCGGAAATCCCGACAACCTCCTCCTCGACGAGCCCACCAACGACCTCGATCTCGAAACCGTGGCATGGCTCGAGGACTATCTCTCGAACTTCGAGAACACGGTGCTCGTCGTCTCCCACGACCGCCACTTCCTCGACTCTGTCTGCACCCACACCCTCGACATCGACTACAACAAGATTCAGCTCTTCGCCGGCAACTACTCCTTCTGGTACGAATCCTCCCAGCTGGCCCTCCGTCAGCAGCAGCAGGCAAACAAGAAAGCCGAGGAAAAACGCAAGGAGCTCCTCGAGTTTATCCAGCGATTCAGCGCCAATGTGGCCAAGAGCAAGCAGACAACTTCCCGCAAGAAGATGCTCGAGAAACTCAATGTCGAGGAAATCCAGGCCTCGTCCCGCCGCTACCCCGGCATCATCTTCACCCCGGCGCGCGAGCCCGGAAACAAGATTCTCGAAGTCAAGGGCCTCACGGCATCCGTCGATGGCGAAGTCCTTTTCCGCGACGTTAATTTCCAGATCGAGAAGGGCGACAAGGTAGCCTTCCTTAGCCACGATCCCCGAGCCATGACCGCCCTCTTCGAAATCATCAACGGCAAGCGCAAGCCCGACGAAGGCACATACGAATGGGGCCAGACCATCACCGAGGCATACCTCCCCCTCGACAACTCCGAGTTTTTCAACACCGACCTCAATCTCGTCGACTGGCTCTGCCAGTTCTCCGACGACTCCTCGGAGATATATCTCAAGGGCTTCCTCGGGAAGATGCTCTTCTCCGGCGACGACGTGCTCAAGAAAGCTTCCGTCCTCTCCGGCGGCGAAAAGATGAGATGCATGATTGCGCGGATGATGATGCGCGATGCCAACACGCTCGTCCTCGACTCACCCACAAACCACCTCGACCTCGAGTCCATTCAGGCCTTCAACAACACCCTCAAGAACTTCAAGGGAAATATCCTCATGGCCTCACACGACCACGAGTTCATCCAGACCGTATGCAACCGAATCATCGAGCTCACCCCCGGTGGCATCATCGACAAACTCATGGACTACGACGACTACATCACCGACGCCAAAGTGGCCGAAGCCCGAGAGCGTCTTTACAGCAAATAATTATGGTCAAGCATATCGTCTCATTCAAGCTCTCAGGCACTCCCGAGGAGCGCCTGGAAGTTGCGCGCCGCTTCAAGGCCGCCCTCGAAGCCCTTCCCTCACAGATCGATGTCCTCCGCGCCATCGAAGTGGGCATTAATCAGAATCCCGCCGAAACGTGGGATGTGGTCCTGACGGCCACCGTCGACACTATGGCCGACGTCGAGCGCTACGCAAAACATCCCGCCCACGTAGCCGCCGCCGCGCTCCTCGCCGCAAATAAGGAAGCCCGAGCCTGCGTCGACTACGAGCTCTGAGGCCCGGAAGGGATGGGGGCTTATTCCCCCGGATGGAAGGTGTTGATGTGGCGGGCCTTCTTCGACTCGAAAATATCTTCTATCGTCAGCAGGATGCCGCTTTCCTCAACATCGCCGAACTCGTCGTTTATGGCCGTGCCGAACATCTTCATCGTCGGCGAAAGGCTCATATAAGCATTCACAAGCGGCGGAATCGTATCCCCGTATTTGCGGATTTCCGCATTCAGGATGCGATAGTCCGTCTTGAAATCATCGCCCGGGAGCACAGCCGCGAGCTTGTCCTCGGGCGTTTCCGTCTCCAACGCGCGGATAGGGCGCACCAGCCCTTCCCGGTCAGGAAAATGCTTGTGGAGAAAATACAGGATAAGGTCGCGACATTCGCGGGTATAGCTCGGATACATCGTCACCTTCCCGAAAAGATATTTCGTCTCGGGATATATCACCGTCAGCGACCCCAGCCCGTCCCAGAGATTGTCCAGCGCATAGAGTGCCTTCGCCCCGGCACGCGACGACTGGTATTCCGGACGCACGAACGAACGCCCCAGCTCGATGGTATATGGCAGATAATCCGACACGAATTTATCCGAGAAGCGGAACATGTGCGACGTGGCGATGCGGGGCACCCCTTCCTCGTTCCGGCGGATGTCGCAGCCGCGGATAAAGCGGTATCCCCCGAGAATGAGTTTCGAATCCGGGTCCCACACCACAAGCTGGCTGCAGGGAGGCTCCATCGTGTCGTATTCATCGATGTCGCATTCCTTTCCTGTCCCTCCGCCCGCGAGGCGGAAGGCTATTTCGCGCAATCGCCCTATCTCGCGCATTACCATAGGCGAATTATGGGCGGTTACCACATAGAGCTCGTTGCCACCCTTGTTGGTTGTGCGCAGAAAGCGCTCGCGTGTCAGTTCTGCCTCGATGAGTTCGGTAGGTATGGGATCGGTAATTTTCTGATTCATGGACGGGTTTCAGATGCTAAGGAATAGACTATATCACGGATGCGCGACGCCACTTCGGCAGCGCGCCCTCCCAGTTCCGACACCGGGACGGGGTGTCCGCAGACAAGGCGATAGCGCGACCCCTCGGCCAGGACAAGCTCCCGCGGAAGGCGCACCATCTCGATATTCAGTTTTATGCCCGCGCGCTTGCGCAGATTTGCAAAACGGTAGAAAAACGACGAGTTGCGCCCCGAAAAGAACATAGGCACCACGGGACGCTTCCACCGCCGCGCAAGGCTCACGAAAGTCTTGAGCCACGGCAGGTCGGCGATTTCTCCACCCTTGCCCCGCCGGGAGCACAGCCCCGCCGGAAAAATCACAACCGGAGCATCGCTCGCCAAAGCCGCCTCAAGGGCCGATGCGCTCTCGCGGGTCTGCGCCCCGTGCTTGTTCACAGGCACGAACACCTCTCGCAGCGGAGCCACGGCCATGAGCATATCGTTCACCACAAATCGCAGCCCCGGGCCGTAGACCTCCGAAAGCGCCGCGATGATGGCAATGCCGTCGAGGCCGCCCAAAGGATGGTTGCACACAAAGAGCGCGCGACCCGACGCCGGCAGCTTCTCCCGCCCCTCGAGCTTCACCTCCACGTCGAGCTCCTTGAGCACGGCATGGCAGAAATCCGCTCCCTCAAGCGGCCACGCAGCGCGCAGCAGTTCGTTCAGCCGGTCCTGGCAGATAATCCGTTCGAGAAAGCGCACGGCAAAGCGGGGCACACGTCGGGCGCGCCCAGGGCCAAGCTTCGTGCGGAGCACATCGGCAAGGCTTATGCAGATCGGCCCCTCGGACGGGGCTGTAGCTTGTGGCATATCGGAATTGTTGCTGCAAAATTAAGCATTTTTCCCGAAAATCCCCCACCAATTTTTGTAGCCCTGGATCTTTTTTACGAGAGCAGTAAAAAAAGACAGGCGGCGCCGGGGGCGTCGCCTGTCGCGGGGGGTTATGCGGAGTAGGGGATTAGTTGAAGATATACTTCACGCCGATCTGGAACTGCCAGCACTGGGTGTTCTCGCGCAGGTAGTCGTAGCTCTGCGTGGGATATTCGCCGTTGACCTTCACCATCGAGAACATGGGCATGCGGTCGGCAGTCATGCCTTCGTATTTGAGGATGCGGCTGTTGTTGCAGATGTAGTTCGTGCGGGCCACACCCCACTTCGAGTTGAAGAGGTTGCCGATATTCATGATGTCGAAGCTCAGCTGGATGGCGTGCTTGGCCTGGCCTACGCGGAATTCGAATTCTTCCATCAGGCGGAAGTCGAAGCGGTGGGTCCAGGGCGAGCGGGCGCTGTAAGCCTCGGCATACTGACCCTTGTGGTTGCGGAGGTAGGAATCCTGCTCTACGAAGGCCCAGAAGGCATCGCGGTCGGCCGTCGTCTTGAAGCGGATTTCGTCGTCGTTGCGGGGGATGTACATCAGGTCGTTGTTGATGCCGTCGCCGTTCATGTCGTTGGAGTAGCAATAGCTGTAGCCGCTGAAGCTGTAGCCGCTATAGAAGAGGCTGAGGTTGGTGTTGCGTTTCAGGCCGTTGTAGGTGAAGGGAATCTTCCAGTCTACGGAGGCGATGAGCTTGTTGGGCACTACATACTGCGAGCACTGCACGTCAGCGAAGTTGGGGCCGTCAACGGTGATCAGGCCCTGCCATGTCGACACGGGGTCCGAGCCGGGCATGCCGGATACTTCCGTATTAGCCGTGTGGGTGTAGGAGGCCATGATGCCAAGGTTTTCGATGGGGCGTGCGTTGATGGTGAAGCTCTCGATGAGGCCGTGGCCCTTCGAGGAGTTGGTGAGCACTACGGCGTTCGTGCCGGGCACATACTGGTAGCTTTTGTCCGAGGGATAGATCACGCGGTTGTCGGGGCCGGCGAAGCGCTCTACCGAGCTCCACTCGCTTTCGGGCTTGATGTTCCAGTTCGTGATGTTCACGGAGTTGAAGTTACGCATGTAGATGAGCTCGCCCGACACATAGAGAGGGAAGCTTACGGGCAGACGATAGTCGACACCTACCGACGTTTTCCATACCTGGGGCATCTTGAAGTCGGCGTCTACGCCCGAAATCTTCGACGATGCCACATGCTTTTCGTTGGAGGTGGGGAGGCCGAACATCGAGATCACCTGGTCCATGTCCGTGATCATGCCGCCTGCGAGCTGGTCGAGACGAGGGTCATGCGACACGGGCACGCCGCTCTTGTCGTAAGTGGTCTTGAACTGAACGGAGTTCTGCACGAGGTTGGCGTTGGTGGGCATGTTCGTGAAGAACACCAGAGGCAGACGGCCCGTGAAGATGCCCGTGCCGCCGCGGACGGTGAGGTTCTTGTCGCCCAGGACGTCCCAGTTGAAGCCCAGGCGGGGCGATACCTGCATGCGGTTCTTGGGCCACAGGCCGGTGTCGATGTGCTTGCCGCCGAAGTCGAGGTCGTAGATGGCGTTGTTGCGTTCGAGAGCGCCGTTGTCGAACATCAGCTCGTCAAGACGGATGCCGTAGCTGAGCTTGAAGAGGCGGTTGATGTTCCATTCGTCCTGCAGGTAGATGCCGATCTGGTTGAATACTACCTTGGCCGAGGGTTCCTTCTCGCCGTTGAAGCCGTAGGTGAGGGCAAACGATTCGGGAGCGGCGCCGTTGATGAAGTCGTCCACCGAGTTGTAGCGGTAGTAGCCCGTGCCGTTACGCATGTAAGCGTTCGATGCCATCTGGTGCTCGAAGGCGAGGCCGCCGGTGAGCACGTGCGAGCCAAGGAGCCACTTCACGTTGTCCGTGATCGAGAGCACGTTGTTCTTCACGCCGTTGTTGTAGGTGAAGAGCTCGTAGCCGGCGCTCATGTAGGGCTCGAGGATGGGGTTGCCGTCCGCGCCGTAGCCGGCCATGATGTCGATGAAGGGGAAGGGATCGGAGTTGGTGCCGCGCATATCGGCGATATGCGTGTAGGTGGCAAGGAGCTGATTCGACACGCGGTCGTTGAAGCGGCTGTTGAGGTCGGCCGAGAACGACAGCACCTTGTTGTCCATCGAGTAGAGCGAGTTGGCGAAGGCCATCGACTGCGTGCCCACGCGGTAGGTGCCGTTCAGGCGGTAGCCCGTATCGGACGAGTTGCCGTTGGGAGCGTTCCAGGCGGTGTTCTTCGTGTAGTTGAAACGCACGCCCAGGCGGTGGCGGTCCGTGATGTTCCAGTCCAGGCGCGCCAGAAGGCGGTTGTTGGATTCGTCGCCGGGGAAGTTGGTGTAGGAGCCCGGATCGTAGTTATAGCGGCTCATCAGGTGGTCCGACACGCGCTGCAGGTCGGCCGTTGTCGTGCGCGACACCATGCCGCCGGGGGTCATCCCCGGGCCGCAGGCCTTGTAGAGAACCACTTCGCCGGGGTTCGACTCGTGTTCGAAGTTCACGAAGAAGAAGAGCTTGTTCTTGATGATGGGGCCGCCGACAGTGAAGCCGTAGATCGTGCGCGAAGCGTCGGCGCGAGTGCCGAGGTCAAGGCCGTCGATGCGGTTGCCGCGGAGGGTCTGATCGGTGTAGTAGACGTAAGCCGAGCCCTTGAAGGTGTTTGTGCCCGACTTGGTGATGGCGTTGATGCCGCCGCCGATGAAGTTGGTCTGGCGTACGTCGAAGGGCGATACCACAATCTGCATTTCGTCGATAGCCTCGAGCGAGATGGGGTTGCCGCCGCCGGGGAGCTTCGACGAGAGGCCGAAGTTGTTGTTGAAGTTCGAGCCGTCGATGGTGAAGTTGGTGCTTCGGCCGTCAGCGCCGGCGAAGCTCATGCCGTTGGAGTAGGGCGAGAGCTTGGCGATGTCGGAAATCGAGCGGTTCACCGTGGGCATGGCGTTGATCATCGCACCCGAGATGTTGGTCGTTGCGCCGGTCTTGGCCTGGATAAACTTGGAGCCCTTGCCGCGGACCACGACTTCGGAGAGTTCCGTCGTCTTGTCTTCGAGATAGATGTCGAGCTGAGTGTTTTCGCCCAGTTCGAGGTTGATGTCGTCGAGAATCACCGACTGCTTGCCTACATAGCTGTAGTCGATGTGGTAGGGACCGCCGACGCGCATACCTTCGATGGAGTAGCGGCCATCGAGGTTGGTGGACGTCGCATAGCGCGTGCCCGAGGGTTGGTGCACAGCCACAACGGAGGCGCCGATGAGCGGTTCGCCGTTAGGCTCGGTTACTTGGCCCGATAGCGACGATGTGGTAATCTGGGCGTTCACTCCCATTGCCATCGTCAGCACAAGGGCCATCACTACAAAGCGCAGAGCGCTTGAAAGGCAGAAATGTTTGTGCATGAGGTTAATTATTGGTTATTAATGCTTGGTTTTCGTGTAGGTGTAGAGCACTCGCCCTTCCTTGTCGAGCATCGCTATGCTCAGCTTCTCCGCGTCGGCCGAGAGCGTCATGAAGCCGCTGCTGCCGGAGGTGAAGAGCGTGCGGGGGTCGGGAGCGTCCACGGGATATGCAACAGACCCGGCCGTACAGGTGAAGTAGTCGGTCGGGTCGTCGGGGAATGCGAAATGTTCGAAGCAATGTACGTCGCCGGAGATATATGCGTCGGGACGATGCTTGGCGAGCACGGGGGCTATATGGGCTTGGATGTCGGCTCGTTGGCGGGAATTGTCCGGTCGCGAGGAGTAGACGGGGTGGTGGGCGGCGACAATCACCCAGTCGGCCGTCGACGAGGCCAGGGCCTTCGCGAGCCATGCCGTTTGGGCGGCGGTGTCCTGGCGGCCGGCGTCCGGGTAGATGTCCGGCTGCGTCTGTGCCCGCTGGAGGAAGGGGGTAGTGTCCAGGAAGATTACTTCCACGCTCGTGCCACGGCGGCTGAAGGTCTTGCTGTAATATCGTTCGGGCATATTCCAGCGGCGGCTTTTATGTGTATAGTCCACTAATGCCTGCGTATTGCCCTGGTAATCATGGTTGCCAAGAGCGCAATACCACAGCGAGTGGAGAAACGGCGCCGTATAGATGCTTTCGAAGTTGGATACCCATCCCGGGTCGTCCACGCTTTCCACTCCCCAGAAGTGGAAGGTGTCGCCCATGTTGAGGATTGCTGTGGGGGAAAAGGTTTCTGCCACCCGGCCGAGCGTCGCAGCCACTTCCGGCTGGTCGCCTCCGCCAAAGGCGCCGAGATCGCTCACTACAAGAAAATTTACATTGCCTTTCGGAAGCTCCTGGGCCGAAGCCACGACCCCGAATGCGAGGGTTGCCAGGAGGGCAATGCTTGCAATAATGGAACGCATGAACCTATTGGATTTGTTTCGACGCTGCAAAGTTACGAAAAAAATTAGAAAAAATTAGTCCGATTTGAATAAAATTAATGAAAAGATTTGAACTTTCTGAATAGCAGGTGGCATGCCCGGAGGTGGGTATGGATGACAATATGTGCGTAAATTAACATTCTTTAATATGTGATGTGGGACTTGATGGGAATTTTTGTTGTACTTTTGTCGTGGCTTATGCTCTATTACCAACCAATTGCCATCTCACAATCGATTTCGGTGGCTCAAAAATCACAATTTCTATATATGAAAAAGATTCTGCTTCTTACCCTGCTGGCGCTTGGAGCTCTCGCGGCCTCGGCTGCCGATGCCTTGCGCGTGAAGCCTGCGGGTGGCGAGCCGGCTCACTTCCATTTCGATTCCATGCCCGAGCTTAGCTTCGTGGGTGGAAAATTGCATGTGAAGACTTCCGGTGCCCAGCCCGTGGAGTTCGACCTCGAAAATATCGAGGCTCTCGACTTTGTCGACCTTTCGGGCATTGAAGGCGCCGGGGCTCCCGGCCTCCATGTCTATGCCGATGCCGACGGCGTCCATTTCCGCGGTGCCGCTGAAGGCGCCATGGCTGCCGTCTATAGCATCTCCGGTCAGCTCCTCAAGGCTGCCGCATGCCCCGCCGGCGAATTCGACCTCAGCCGTGCCGAATATGGCCGCGGCATCTATATTGTCAAGATCGACGCATTCACAACAAAAGTAGCTCTCTGATAATTATGAAAAAACTTCATACTCTCGCTATCCTTGCCCTGGCTGCGTCCGCAACCACCGTTGCCGGAGCTCAGGAAAAAATCATGCGCATCCACAAGGCCGACGGCTCGAGCGAAACCGTCAAGGTGGCCGACGTGGCTAAAATCACTTTCGAAAACGAAGGCGGCGACACCCCCGTGAATCCCCCTGTCGGCCCCGGCGATACCGAGCGGATGGTAGATATGGGCCTCTCCGTAAAGTGGGCCGCCTGGAACGTCGGCGCCACCACTCCCTCCGACTACGGCAACTTCTACGCCTATGGCGAGACCGAACCCAAAACCGAGTATTCTACCGCTACATATAAGTGGATCAATCCCGAATATGAAGAAGGTCAGTTCTACGACTATTGGGAGGAATACTACAAGCTGGGTGCTACAATCACGGGCACCAACTACGACGTGGCCCACGTGAAGTGGGGCGACCAGTGGCGCATCCCCACCCGTCAGGAGTGGGCTGAGCTCTGCAACAGCTGCAAATGGACCTGGACGGCCATCGACGGCGTGGCCGGCTGCATGGCAACCTCCACTGTCAACGGCAACAGCATCTTCTTCCCCGCTGCCGGAAACATGGTGGGAACCGAGCACACACACGACCAGACAGGTTGCTTCTACTGGACCTCGACCGAATACGAAGGCGATCCCACCGTAGAATGTCGCAACTACCGCGCTAACATGGATGCCCAGAACCACTCGGCCGAAGGCTACGACTATCCCGACGTGGGCTTCAGCATCCGCGCCGTCTATGGCCCCGTGCCCTCCGATAAGGTTACGTATCTCGCTCCCGACGAGCCCGTCGATCTCGGTCTCTCCGTCAAGTGGGCTCCTTTCAATGTAGGCGGCAGCTCTTCCAACCTTGCCGGCCAGTATTTCTGCTGGGGTGAAATCGCTCCGAAGCTCTACTCCCACAGCTTCAACTACAAGTTCTACGACCCCCTCACCGACTCTTACGTCGACCTTGGCCAGGACATCTGCGGCACCGAGTACGACCCCGCCACGCAGTGCTGGGGCGAAGACTGGCGCCTTCCCACCCCCGCCGAGTTCAAGGAGCTCATCGAAAAATGCACATGGACCCGCTCGGGCTACGACGCAATCGTTACCGGCCCCAACGGCAACTCCCTGCGCCTCCCCGCCATGGCCTTCCTGACCTATGCAGGCAAGCCCTCGAGCTATCTCAGCCCCATCAGCTCCGGCTACTACCTCACCGGCGACGGCGGCGACGCTACATGGGCAAGTGGCCGCCCCACCGAGAACGACGTCTGCACCATACTCAAGTTCTTCATGGCCGAAGGCGTCTACAAGCTCGACGGCACGACCTACCGCGGCATGGGCATGTCCGTCCGCCCCGTATACGCTAAATAATATTCAGGATTAAGGCAGGGCTGTGTCCTTTATGCACGCAGCCCCGCCCCTTTCCTGAAATCCCAAGTTTGAAATTAATTATAGATTAACGTTTATTCCGGAGAATATGAAAAAAAATTACGCAGCAGCAGTGGTGGTGGCTCTCGCAGCCGCTACAAATGCGTTCGCAGCGGAAGAACTCGTGTTCGATGCCGCATCCCAGCAGGGATTCAGCCAATGCACGCAGACCTCCATCCGTTACGACCACGACGACCTCACGATGTGGAGCTACCAGAACTATAATGGTCTCGGCCTCTACAACTACAGCGTCTACAGCTACGACGACTATCTCACCACGCCCGACCTGCCCCTCAACGCAGGCGAGGAATATGTGGTGTATCTCACCCCCTGTCTCTACAGCACCCTCGACACCGAATGGTCTGTAAAAGTGCTTTTCGGTCAGGGCGACGACCTCGAGAAGTACACCATGCTCAAGGCTCTCACCGGTGCAACTTACACTTACGACGCCGAAGAGCAGGCTGTGTCCTTCATGGTGCCCGAATCGGGCAACTACCGCGTGTCCTTCGAAGGCCTCTCCCGCCTCTATCTCCGCACTGCCAAGATTTGCTCTCGCGGTGCTTCGGCTGTGCCTCAGGCTCCCGCCGACTTCAAGCTCACTCCCGATGCCGACGGTGCCCTCAGTGTTGAAGTAAGCTTCACCATGCCGTCCACGACCCTCACCGGTCAGCCTCTCGCCGGCGCCACTTCCTACACCCTCTATCGCGGCGTCCAGGCTATAAAGAAGGATGTTGCGGCTGCTCCCGGCGAAAAGGTCGTTTACACCGAAAAGCGCGGTGAGGCTGGCAACGTTACCTATGCGGTGGTTGTTGCAGCCGGCGACCAGTCTTCGGAGAAACTCAGCGCCGTTACCTACGTTGGCCCCGAGACGCCCGGTGCCCCCGAAAACGTGAAGATTGCCTCTACCGGCAACGTTCACACTGTCAGCTGGGAGGCTCCCGTGTTCGGCACCCATGGCGCATCTCTCGATCCCGCAAAGCTCAGCTACACAGTTACGCGCATCGTCGACGGCGCTTCCATTGTCGTTGCATCCAATCTCACCCGCTGCTCCTATTCCGAGGAAGTCTTCCCTTCGGGCCTCCAGGCGCTCAAATATTCAGTGAAGGCTAAATATGCCGCTCCAGGCCTCGAATCCCCTGCTGTCGAAAGTCCTCAGGTGCGCATCGGCTCCGTGGCAATGCCTTTCGCCGACTCTTTTGCCGGCGGCGAATTCAGCCCCCTCTGGGATAATGAATGTGTTTCCGCAGCAAGCTCGAAAGAATATTTCTGGACCGCTGTCGAGAGCCTCTCGCGTCCTGCTATCCAACCCTACGACGGCGATGGAGGCTTTGCTTACTACAACTTCTATCTCATCCAGAAAGGCAACAGGAGCCGTCTGGCCACGCCCCCGCTGCAGTATGCAGCCGGCATGCGCCCCGTCATCAGCTTCGCAAAGTTCAACGTCGCCTCCAACAATAAAGCCGATATTGTGAAGGTGCAGGTAAGCGTAGACAACGGCGAGTGGATCGATGTCCCCGGTGCCGAATACGTTCCCGCGGGTTCTCCCGCAAATCAGTGGGTAGTCGTTTCCACCGAACTTGCCGCCGCTATCCCCGCCTCTGCAAAGACCTTCCGTGTTGCCCTCCTCGCTGTCAGCGACTATGGCGAAAACTTCGCTATCGACGACGTTCGCGTCTTCAACCTCGTCGACAAGGACCTCGCAGTTTCGGCCGTTGCTGTCGATTCCGAAGTCAAGGCCGGCAAGAACGCCACGCTTTCCGTACGCGTAAGCAACAACGGCGCCAACGAGGCCAAGGCCGCCGATTATTCCCTCGAAGTCCTCTCCGACTATCCCGGCTCCATCAACTTCGGCGAAATGCAGGACATTCCCGCTCTCGGCTCCGCAACATACACGGTCGAGGTGCCCTTCTCCTCGCTCCACGCCCTCGAAGCCACGGAGTATAGCTTCAACGTGCAGGTAAAGCTCAATGGCGACCAGCTCCCCGACAACGATAAGGGCGAAGCTCAGGCTCTCCAACTCGGATACAGCGTCTGCGCTCCCGCAACCGAGCTCAGCGGCACTCTCGGCGAAAATGGTGCTGTGGTTCTCTCGTGGGTGCCCGCTAAGGACCTCGAATACTCCGCCGTGGCTATCGCTGAATCCTTCGAAGACCCCGGCTTCAAGGAAGACTCCACCGGACCCTTCAACGGATGGGTTACAATCGACATCGACGGTGCGAGCGGTGGCACGTGGTATAGCGCATCCGGCTCCGAGCTCAATCTCGCCAAGGACGTATCCACTCCTAAGGACGCTGATGGCCGCAATGTGCTCGGCGTTACCGTTGCTTCCAACAAGCAGCAGGACGACTGGCTCATCTCTCCCCAACTCAACTGCCGCGAGAGTGCCGTGCTCCGTCTCGACATGCTCCTCGGCCTCAAGCAGATTTCAAGCTACGGCAATACTTACAAGGTCGAAATCCTCTATACCACCGACGACAGCTACAGCATGCTCAACCCCGCCGAAGCCTTCACGAAGAAGGTAGCGGAAAAGAGCTCCACGAGCGTTTCCGACTCTTGGGTGCCGCAGGATAATAAGATGCACGAAGTTAGCTTCGACGGCATCCCCGGAGAAGCCCGATATGTTGCAATCCACTTCTGCTCCAAAGGCTCCTATACCCCCGCGATGTGGGTCGACAACGTTCGCCTCGTCGAGATTGACTCCAACCCCCTCCTCGGCTATCACATCTACGACGTGAACGCAGGCACGCGCCTCAACGGCGACCAGCTCATCAGCTCCGACGCAACGTCCTTCACCCTCACGGCCTCCAACGGCGGCATAGCCACCATGAGCATGGACCGTCCAGTATTCGTCAGCGCTGTATATCCCGATGGCGAAGCCGAGCCCTCCAACATGATCGACCTCGACAACCTCACCACAGGCATTGAGAGCATCAAGGCCGATGCCGAAGGCGACGTCCGCTACTTCAACCTCCAGGGCATCGAAGTAAACGCCTCAGCCCTCACCCCCGGCATCTACATCCGCCACCAGGGTGCATCCGCTGTCAAAATCCGCCTCCGCTAATCCCCAAGGATAAGCTCCATAACATCGGCGCCCCGAAAGTTCAAGCTTCCGGGGCGCCGTTTTTATGTGGCGTCGGTTTAAGGCGTAAAGTACGCTGTGAGGCCCTTTCGGGCATGATCAAAATAAAAATTTTAAAAATTTTGAATTTTATTTGGCAGACTGAGTAAAATGCACTATCTTTGCATCGCTGATAGTCCTACGTGTAGCCCGAAGTCTTAGGCCAATTTTTTCTAACACCCAACACAGATCTAAGCAACAGAAGGCAGCCGGCTCCGGCCGCGTCGCGACGACGCCACACTGCGGATTCCCCGGTATGCGTGTGATTCTCAGCATGAATAAGTAAGTATGATATAATCTAACACTCTTTGGAAAAATTGCTCTAAAAGTTTATTGTTTTTTGAATCACACACAGCCTCAAACAAGGCTTAGGTCCGAAACCCATTGCAGAAATGTGTTGCGGACTTTTTTTATACCCCACTCACTGCACAATAATTTATCCATTTCGCATCATATACTGGATAAAAAACATACTATTTTATCCACTACAACGAATTTATTGTCGCGAGTTCGGGATAAGAATCCTATAAAAAGAGGATCCACGCGAGTTCGTTGCGGTTAAGCCTATGTCTCCCTTGTTATATGAAAGTGTAACTTCAAAACCTTTTTTTCTTGCAATGACTCTGCGATTTTACAGATATCTCATTAAAGTTTTTAATCCATTACTTTTTTTTATCGGCTTCATTTTCGCATTCCTTTACTTTATCCTCGCGTTCTTGTAAAGAGGCTTCCTTATCTTCACTTGCCTCTAGATATAGACCTTTCCCATCTTGGCATCCTTTAGAGGAATTATTGCCTTTACCATATTTTTTTAGAGATCCACATTCCTGCAATAATTGAAACGCAGAGGAATGCGACAGTAACAGGTACACTTATGGACAAAAAGTCCCACATCGAAGTTTCGGAGAGAGCAACAGAAATCGGATCTCCCGTTTTCAGCGTCCAGTGGATTTCTCCAGGGGCTGCCCAGAGTAGAATTGATAATATCAAGTCAGTCCTTATGTTGAATTTTATTTATTTTCTAGTTGTAGGCCACGTTTCAGTTTAGTCATCATTTGTCATTTCGTGGATTAAAGCATCAGAGATTTGCTCGGAGCATTTTATCATTGCCGATAACTTATGCTGGACATAATCATATGAGCCATCATTTTTTTTGATAAAAAGATCACCAGTTATATTGAATGAAGTCCCATTAGCGGATGATATTAGTCCTTCGAAATAACCTATATGTTGACCATTATTATTTTCGATAACGCCTTCCACGCTTCGTTTATAAATATAAAGTGAGCAGTGGGTGTTGGTCAAATTGCCAATTTTACTTAATATCGCTTTAATGGAAAGCTGTTTGTGTTTATTTAATATTTGCCAAGATGCTTCAGTCAATTGATTGTCGATTGTCGTTTCGCTGAAAATAATATCTTCAATTTGATTTTCATGTATGTTGACATTCTCATTCGAGTTTGTTTTGTCAGGAATCATTTCGATTTCAGTATCCTCTGAGGGTGAAGAACAATCCGGGCTGGGTGATTCCGAGTGCTGATTAAACATAAATGGAAAGACTAAGACAACAGCTAAACATAGAGTTATAGATATCAGACAACCTTTATTCTTATAGACAGCGGAGAATTTAGGTTTATCGTTTTTAATCCCTGTGTTCCTATTGGGCGACAAAAGTGGAGGAGTGGGCGGTTGCGACTGTCGGGGCCCTTCCTCGTCAGTATTGTCCATTACATATTCTTTACCTTGTTTAGTTTTTAAGGTGTCAAGAAGAAGCATCATGGATTTGTCATAATCCTCATATCCTAAAATCCATTGTTTTCTTGCAAGATAATAAGACATGCTGTTACCCAGTGAAACCTTGTCGGCAAAGAATGGTATGATGGTTTTACCTGCGTTAAAGGCAATGTCTGTTTCCGTATTTACATGGGGTGAATGAACTGATTGCTCCGTTAAAACAATCAAGAATACGTCGCAAAGTTTTATTCCGCGAGTAATCTCACTGGGATAAGCGGCCCCTGGAGTTATATCACGAGGAGCAATCCAACATTTAACGCCATTTCCCTCCAAATAACCACATATCTGATTTGCGATTGCAGAATCTTTGGAAGAGTGACTTATGAATACGCTATATATTTTCATTTTTTACGGCATTTATATGCTCAAAAATTATTGTTTACCTGTTGGTTGAATTGAAATTCTAAATATTTAAAGATGAAAAAATTACACAATTCGCAGATTATTAGTAAATTAATGGTGACCAAACTACTAAGCGCTATTATACTGCTTATGCGCAACTTCATAGCAAATTTCGCCAGAATTCTCGGAATCTGCAAGGATTTTGCCGGAAATCGTGTTAGTGAACTCGGAAATGTACCCAGATGCGATGTTGTTCCCGAGTTCTCTGACCTCGAAGTCATCGCTCTTGGTATAACTGCTGAAGCCTTCGGCTTCGACAGCGAGAATCTTCTCTTTTATCGTCTGCATAATGAGTGTAAGGAGGATTTTCCAAATCTGATCAGCCACAGACCGTTCAACGCCCGACGTAAGCTTACGGCTCCACTTGCTGAAGAAATCCGCAAGGATGTAGCTGTCGCCATTGATGGCTCCGAGGATGTGTTATGCATTGATTCCAAGCCGGTAAAAGTCTGTCAGAACGCACGAGCCAATCGCTGCGCCATGGAACGCGATAATATCGAGGCAACCCCCGACTGGGGATATTGCGCATCGCAGGGCATACATTACTATGGGTATAAACTCCATGCTGTCGGTGGGATACGCGGAGTCATACATTCGTATGACAGGACACTGGCAAGCGTCCATGATCTCCGTTCTCTTGACGATGTGCGCTGGGAATACCATGACAGCACCATGCATGGAGATAAGGGTTATCTCAGTGCTGAGATTCAGAAGAATCTCTTTGAAACGGCCAATATCACGCTTGAAGTCCCATATCGGCTCAATCAGAGAAACTGGCGTCCGCCTACATGGGCTTACAAGAGATTCCGTAAACGAATTGAAACGATATTCTCCCAGCTCAACGATAATCTTATGATGAGACGAAACTACGCAAAATAATCCTGCGGCCTTTTCATTCGCATGGCAGGCAAAATCGCCGCAATGGCCTTTATGCAATATGTCAATTTCGTTGATCATCGTCCAATTGGGCAAATAAAATATTCACTAATTTAATTCAACCAACAGGTTATGAACCTTATTATCGGAGGAATAGCTGAATACTGCCTTTTCCCAAAGAAACCAATGATCAATCTTGAAAGAGTCTTATCATCGTACTTTTAGTCTTTTTCGTAGGTAAATTTATCTGCGACGCGGTAAAACAGTCCTCTAAGATTAAAAAGGAGGGTGGTATAAAAACAAAGTACTCTGTTCTTATTGATCATTTCTTAAGTAGTCATGAAAGATGTCGCATTATACAAGAAGATAATACTATGGTTGCTGTCGGAATTGTTGGACCAGGTGGATCGCAGATATATTATATATATCCATCTTTCGGGAATGTAACAGTTCGTATGGAAATGAAAAACAATCCAGTATTTGGCTTCATGAAGTTAGAGTGGACTTTTCCAGAGAATATGGATCAAGAAGAAATGATAATGAAAATAAACAAAGGGCTTGAAGAAAAATTTACTGCATTTATGTAAATATGGGAGCGCAAGATTTAAATAGGGTAGCTATAGCTATGGGTAAAATGTTAAAAGTGCTATCCGAGTTAGAAATGAAAGGTACTGATTTTTTCTCCATAAACGATAATAAAGAAGGGTATTACATGCTTGCATATATGGCTCGAGTTTCAATTCTTGATAGAATAGAAAGCAATCCATACATGCAGAATCCTTCGCTATCAATTACTATACCTATAGGAATATTCAAGACACAAAAAGAGACGATAGGTAGTGCCATGCGCATTACCGTCGACAAATTATTTCGCTTTGCGAAGAACACCCCAAAGTTCAATTTGTAGTAAATAACATACTTGATAAAGGAAAATATTTCTACGAGTTTGAACAGGGGGTGCCTATAGAAATACTAAGAAAATTAAAATAAGTTTTTGCTATGAAATATACGTCAGGACAAGTTAAAGCTATGACATGGCATGAATGGAATGAAGCCATGGCAGATGCCCTAAATAAAGCAGGTTTCAGGACTAAAGATTTTAATGAGAAGCTTGGTCGATGGGAATCTAATAAGGCATTATATAAAGCAGATCCAAATTATCCTAAACATTTTTTAGTTACTGTTGAAGACCCTAAGGAAGTAGAATATCTAAAATCAGTAGGACTATTGAATAACGGACGATGTCCGATGTGTGGGAATCCTATTATTGGTGCCCCCGGAAGGTTTACGTCTGGTTTAGACTCTGATTATCATTTCCAAATATGTCAAAACTGTTGTAATAGAGGACGAAGATCTTCTATAAATCCTGCTAATATGCGTAGTTCTGGTTGCCTAATTGAACTGCTTTTAGTTCCATGGTATTTAATAAAATCAATCTTCTAATATTTCGACTGGGACAGTGAAGGTTTATAGATTAATGGGGTTTCGATTCTTTTTGTGTAATGACCGAAAATACAATTTAAACTTTGCACCCCAATTCCTCCCGATTCCCAATTCCCTGCCAAGTAATTTTTTTGACCGGCTTATTTCTTGATTTGGGGATTTTTGAGTATATTTGTAGCGCTGAAATTTGCATATAATCGAATAATAAACCCATATCAATACTTATCTATATCATGCTTAAACGGTTCTTACGCCCGATGGCTTTGCTTTTCGGGTTGATGATGAGCGGGATAGCAGGAGCTCAATCTCCCTCCGACTATGGTCTGCCCGCAAATATCCAGGATGGCAACATCCTCCACCTCTTCTGCTGGAGCGCAAAACAAGCCCGGGAAATGCTGCCCGAAATCGCTGAAGCCGGCTTCACTGCCATACAGCTTTCGCCCGTGCAGGGCAATGCTTCGGCCGGCGCCGAATGGTATTATGCCTATCTCCCCTACGACTTCGCATTCCGCAGCTCCGGAACTGCCTCATCCAAGTCCGATCTCAAAAATCTTTGCGACGAAGCCCATAAATACGGCATAAAGGTGATTGTCGACGTCGTAGCAAACCACATCAACGGCAAAACTTCCAACCGCAACAGCTGGTGGAACACCAACGACCGCCTGCGCGCAACCACCGCCAAGGTAAACTACAACAACCGCACGTCCATTATTCAGCATCGCCTCGGCGACTATCCCGACGTGAACTCCGAAAGCGCAGAGGTGCAGGAGCGTGCTGTCGCATTTGTCAAGGACCTCGTTGCTCAGGGCATCGACGGCATCCGCTGGGATGCCGCCAAGCACATCGGCCTGCCTTCCGAAAACTGCGGATTCTGGTCGGCCGTCATAGCCGCCGCCCCCGATATCTATCACTATGGCGAGATTCTCGACACACCCGGCGGCTCCAAGGCTAACGCACTCATGCAAGAATATACCACTCACATGAGCGTTACTGACAACAAATATTGCACCACCGTGCTCAACTCCGTGAAGGGAGGCAGCGTACCCTCCTCGAAAGCCGGATGGGCTACCTCCGTGATTCCCGAAAACAAAGTTGTCTACTGGGGCGAAAGCCACGACACCTACGCCAACGAAGGCGGAGCTACTAAGTTTGTGGAACAGGCTCAGATCGACCGAGCATGGGCCATCGTAGCAAGCCGCGCCAAGGCTACTTCCCTCTATCTTTCGCGTCCCCCGCAGACGGGCTACAGCGCTATCAAGATGAGCACGAAAGGCTCCACGCATTTCACAGCCCCCGAGATTGCAGCCGTCAACAAGTTCCGCAACGCAATGGTCGGCAAGGACGACTACTACACCGGCGCTAACGGTGTTGCGTCCATCACCCGCAAGGATGGCGGCGCCGTAATCGTCGTAGGCAAGGGTGGCTCGCAGGCCGTGAGCGTCGCAAACGGTGGGGGCTACTGCCCCGCCGGAACGTATACCGACCTCGTTTCAGGCCGCCAGTTCACCGTTACTCCCACCACCATTTCCGGCACCACCGGCACTTCCGGCATCGCAGTCATCATGGCCGGCGCCCAGAACAACGCCCCCTCGGTACTATTCTCGCCCGAAGGCGGACAGTTCCGCGGCGAGACGCTCGATGTCGAAGTCGAACTCATCAACTCTCCCAAAGCAACTCTCAAATTCGAGAATAAGACTATCGATATTAATCCCGGAAAGACCACTATAACCATCGGCGCCAACACGCCATTCGGCCAGTCCGTTGACATCAACTGGACGGCCCTCTACGACGACGGAAAGACTTCAAAGGCCGGCTACGTGTCCTTCCTCAAGCTCGACCCCGCAGCCCGTCCCTCCGACATGCCTGCAAACTTCTACATCATCGGCCAGGTCAACGGCAACTCCTGGGACCCCGCCTCCGGTGTGAAGATGAACGAAGACGGCGCAACCTTCACTGCCGACGTAACCATTCAGGGAGCCTTTAGCTTCGCCTCAGCCCTCGGCACTGCCGGCAACTGGTCAGCCTTCAACGGTGCAGGCGTGCGCTATGGCGCCAGCGGCAGCGACAAAGCCATCACCCTCGGAGGCACCGCACCCTTCGAGAAACTCAGCGACCCCAAGGCCTACACCCTCTCAGGAGGCACGGCCGGCACGAAGTACACGATTGTCATCGACTGGCAAGCCCGCACCGTCGGCGTCCGCAACGTCTCCGGCATCGATGCGGTTGAAATCGAAGAAGCCGACGGCCCCGTGGAATATTACAATCTCCAGGGCGTTCGCGTAGACGAGCCTTCCGCCCCCGGCATCTACATCCGCCGTCAGGGCGCCACCGCCTCCAAGATCTACATCCGCTGATTCTCGGGCATATATTTAGTGCCCATAAAAATACACTCCGCAATTCCCCGTCCGGCCCGCTCCGGGCGGGGAATTCTGTAAAGAGCCATCCTCGAAAATCAATGAAATAATTGCCTTATGAAACAATTCCTGCGCAGCACGGCCTTCACCCTAATAATTGCCATCCTCATAGGATCCCTGCTCGGGCTGGCCATCACATGCCTCCGGGCCACACCCTTGGAGGCCTCCTTGCAAGTGCTTATGATTATAAAGCACATCACCAGCCAGCTCATCCTTTTCATGGTGCCGCTGATTATCTTCGGCTGTGTCGCCCCGTCCATTACGCGTTTCTCCGGAAATGTGGGCTCCCTCTTGGGTTTCACCCTCGTGCTGGCATATTTATCCTCCTTAGGCGCCGCGTTTCTCTCGATATTCAGCAGCCGCACGATAGTGCCCTTCCTCCATATGGGCACCTCATCCGAGGCCATGCGGGCTTTGCCGGAAAAGATGCTCATCACCTTGAATTTCCCGACCATCGACACCATGTCCACCCTCCTGCTCGCCCTGCTCGTGGGCCTCGGCGTGGTGTGGACAAAATTCACCTCTCTGGAAACCTTCCTCGACAAATTCCAGACCATGGTGCTCACAATTGTCAAAAAGGTTCTCTTGCCTGTATTGCCCTTCTTCATAGGCGCAAACTTCGCCCTGATTGCCTACAAGGGACAGCTGGGGCAGATGAAATCCTTCTTGTTCGTATTGCTCCTGATTGTCCTGTGCCAGATAGTGTGGATGGTCATCATGTATGTTGCGGCCTCAGTCTACTCCCGCCGCAATGGCTGGCTCGTGGCAAAATACTATCCCAAAGCATATTTCACAGCCTTGGGCACGATGTCGTCCGCAGCCACGCTCCCCTTCGCCCTCGAGTGCATAGCCGAGAGCCCGGTGGTCAAGAAAGACACCGCCGACTTCGCCCTCCCGCTCTTTTCCAACCTCCATCTATGCGGCTCCGTAATCGCCGAGATGGCCCTCGTTACGTCGGTATACTACATCTTGTTCGGAGCCCTCCCGGCCCTGACGGATATGATGCTCTTCGCCCTCCTGGCCTGCGTCATAGCCATCGGCTCCCCCGGCGTCCCCGGAGGCCTCAATATGTCGTGTATCACCATCGTCGGCAGCATCGTGCTCGTCAGTCAATCGCCCGAAGCCATAGCCGAATTCTTCGGAATAATGACGGCCATCTACACCGTCCAGGACGGCTTCGGCACCGCTTGCAACGTTACCACCGACGGCGCCCTCGCCCTGATGACCGATAAGTATATTTCATCCAAAAATTAGCATATAGCGCTTCAAAAAAAGAATCCCCGCCCGAAGTCCGTAATCCGGCCCGGGCGGGGATTGTTCATATCTCCTCGTCTTACAATTCCTCGTCGATGGAATAGTTGAGGAAATCGTTGAAGGCCTTCGTGGGTTTCAGAATGGCCGCCGCCCTCTCGGGCCAGTCGGGCTGATCATAGAAGCTGCGGTCCACGCGATGATACTTTCCATACTCCTGCAGGCGCAGCAAGTGAGCCTGAGGGTGGTCTTTCGGCCAGCCTTGAGGTATAGTCTTGAGCGACCGCCCGCACCACCCGGGGAAGTCCTTCTCCAGATTGGGGTTCTCCAGAATTTCCTCAAACTCCTCGATATTGTCCACGATGGCATTGCGGAGCTTGCGCAACATCGCGCTGTCGGGGCACCACACCCCCGCGTAGAGCCCGTTGTCGTCCAGCCCGAGATGGATATAGTAGCACGCCTTCTCGTAGCGGCGCCCGTGCGGCGATATCAGTGCAGCCAGGTGGGTCTTATAGGGAGTTTTGTCCTGCGAAAAGCGGAGATTGCGGTTTATGCGGTAGATGCAGTCGCGGGCGTGCAGCCCAGCAAACGAAGGCTCATAGTCCGCCGCCATAGCATCGATCACCCGCTGTATGCCGGCAATCCACCATTCGCGCACGGCCTCATATTCACCCCTGTGAGCCGCAAACCACTCGCGGTTGTTGTTCGCCGCAAGCCCCTCCAGAAATTCAAATGCGTTCATATTCACGAATACTCTATTACCTTACAACGAACTTGAGCGAAGCAGAGCCCACGCCGTCCGATGCCGTGGCGATGTAGACACCCGTTGCCAGAGTGAGCGTGCTCACTCTGTTACGGCCGCCGGCCACGCGCGTGCCCGCGAGGTTGTATATCGCGATGTCGGCCTCGGCAGCGCTCACGGCAGCGCCGTCATACACAAGCTTCAGCTCTTGAGCCGGAGAAGCCACGGAGCCTATGCCCGAAGTCGCTTCCACTACCTTTACCGTGCACTTGGCCCCGCAGATATCGAGCACGGTCGTGCCCGCCTTCAGAGCCTCGAACTGCACGGCCAGGCGCCCCTTGGTCAGCGTTGCGTCGCCCGTCATTTCAGCGATGCTCTCGTCCGTGGCCGAGTAGCTGAAGCGGTCCATAATCTCGGCGATGCCCAGATTCTCGCGGTCCACGAATACCACGTGCACGTCGAAGAGCGAGCCTTCCTCCACGGTGAGTTCCGCCGGAGTGCAGAAGTTGCCCGTCTCATGCTTGAGCGCAGGGTCGTAGTCGGCCAGTTCGTTCCACAGTTTGCCATCGGCATATTCCAGCCCGAGCTTCTCGGCAAACCATTCGGCCGAAAGTCGGTCGGCATCCACGCTTTCGCCCTCGGTGGTGGTGTGGAGCGCCTCGATGTCGGATTGCACGGGGTCGAGGCCCGAGATAACGAAGTTCGACTTCAGACGCGGCTCCGCAGGGAGCGGTTCTCCGTAGACCGGCTTGTAGTCGGAAGTATAGTCGATGATTTCAGGAGCCTCGTTCACCTGCGAGCGGCCCACGATGCGGTGCAGCGTCTTCTGCTGCTCGGAATGAGAGGGCGCCAGAGCCGGAGTGTAGCCCTCGAGGCTCGTGAGGCGCACGAAATTGTTGGCGATGATAGGCTCTTTCTGCATCGACGATTCGCCGCTTTCCGACGATACGAAGGCATTCTCGAGCGTGCCCACAACACCGCCGGCACAGGGGCCGTTGTCGTAGTACATCGCCCGCAGCTGGCCCGTGGCTTTGATCGAGCCTTCCACATAGCAGCGCATCACGGGCGAGCCATCGTTGTAGCCCACGATGCCGCCCACGACCGAACCGGCCGTAAGGTCGGCATCCACGTGGCAGTCCGAGATGTTGTTGTCGCTGTAGATGCTCCCCGCAATGCCGCCGAGTTCGGCCCCGGCGGTGATGCGTGCCTTCACCGAGCACCCTTCGATTGTGGCCCCGGTGCGGAGGTTGCCTGCGATGCCGCCCACGCCCTCCGCCTCAGGAAGCACAAGGGTCGACGACGATAGCGAGCAGTGTTCTATCGTGGTGCCCAGAGCTGCCGTGCCCGCGATGGCGCCGAAGACAAAATCGCTCTCGGCAGCCTCCACGCTCAGCCCGGCGATGTGTACTCCTGAGATGGTGGCGCCCGATGCTCTTGCTGCAACGAAGGCTACCGATGTCCCCGAAGGATTGAGAAGGCGCGACCCCACGAAGGTTATGTCCTTCACGACGGCATCCGTCTGCAGCTCCGCGAAGATGCCGTTGCCCGTTACGGTCAGACCCGTAATCTTATGGCCGCGGCCGTCCAGGCTCCCCGTGAAGGCGCTCTTGATGGAGCTGAATTCTGTGCCGTCCGCAACGATGTCTGCAGCAAGGGCGAAGTGCTTGTCCGGGAAGAGGCGCATCTGCTCGAAGTCGCCGGCTGTGCTGATGAGGTAAGGATTCTCCACCGTGCCTTCGCCGCCGCGGGCAAACATTCCCATAGGCAGCGAATAGAGGTCTTCGCTCCACTGGCGAGTCTCATCCTGCGAGTATGTGATCCACAGCAGCCCGTTGGAGCGGGGCGACACCAGCGACACTCCGCGGATTTCGCCCTTCTCGCTGTCCGGCCCGACCTCGAAGAGCTTCGAGCCGTCCGACGATAGAATGTAGAGCCACGTATCCGCCGCGCTCGACGAGGCCCCACTCCCCGGCTTGGTGCGCTTCACAAGCCACATATATTCGCGGGCCTCATCCGTGTTGAACACGTAGGGCGAGAGTGCCTCGCAGGTGATGTAAACCTGCGCCATGTTGATGTCGTTGCCGAGATTCAGCACGTCCGTGTGGCTGTAGTCGCCGTCGGCATTGACCCATACGATGTGCTCCAGCACATTGTTCTCCTCGTCGTAATGGCTCTGAGCTGTCTGGAAAGCATATTCGTAGCTCTCGCCCACAGGGTAGCGGTCGACATTCGCGCGGAGCTGGTAGTTCTGAAAGGCTGCCGGAATCTCCGTGATTTCCATTCCGGAAGGAACGTCCACGAAGTGGAAAGTGAAGGCGCCCGCGTCGTCCGACTTGGCATACATCAGCTGGCTCTCGAAGCCGCGGATGTCGCTCATAAGGGTGTAGTACTCCGTGTCCGTGGCAAGGTCCCGGATTTTCGACCCCGCAGCGTCGTAGCGCACGAACGACGTCAGGTACATGTCGTCGTTGCTGCGGAGATACTGCTGGATGCACACATTAGTGTTCCCCTCAGCGTCCATATCCCCGGCGTAGAGAAGATGGCCCACGGAATAGTAGCGGAACATCACGTCGGGATTGTCCGTCGACTGGTCGGCGGGAATCTTCACGATTTTCTCTTCCACCAGCGAGTTGCCGGAGCCGGGATAAGTGTAGATCTCTACCACCAGATTATTGTCGAGGAAAGGCATGCCGTCCTCTTCGTTTTCATCCGGAAGTCCCAGCCCCGGGCCGATGGCATTCTTGAAGAACCACTTCTCATAGTGCTGGAACACGAACACAGGCTTGCCGTCGCGCACGTCGGCCATGAAGAAAGGCACAGCCATCTGGTCGCCCGGAAGATTGGCTCCCGACACCTCGAAGCGCCCGATTTCCACAGGGCCGTTTGCGCTCCAGCCCGCCTTCTTGTAGACGGTGATCACGTTCTTGTTCGAAGCTGCATATTCGCTCAGGTTGTCGATGAGCGTGTCGTCATAGCCCGTCTCGGTGATGACACCGATATAGAAGTTTTCCTCCCACGAGCGGTTTGCCGTGTTGACGCTCGCGCACACATAGCCGGGCATCGTCGTTACCACGGGCGTGTCTCCATCCTCCCCGGCAGGGGCACCGATAGAATAGATCTGCGAGAAACAGCGCACGCTGTAGTCGGGCCTGTTCATCGCCACGTTCACTATCAGCTCGTAGCGGTCGTCGTTGTTGAAGAACGACTTCGACACCATCGCGTCGAAGCCTATCGACGCCACGCGCGTGTCGCCTTCGCCGAGCTCGATTTTGTCCTTCACCGTGCCCACGAGCTTGTGGGTGCTGTCGTAGACCGTGATTTCGAAGCCTTGGAGGAGGCGCTCCGTGTAGTATTCATACACCACTTCCTCGTAGTCGTATTTGGCCGTGAAAAACCATGTGGTCCCGTCAGGGCCATCAAGATAGCCCAGCTCGTCGAGCCCCGTATGGCT
The DNA here is from genome assembly GCA_947176295.1 of uncultured Porphyromonadaceae bacterium. Classification (GTDB taxonomy): domain Bacteria; phylum Bacteroidota; class Bacteroidia; order Bacteroidales; family Muribaculaceae; genus CAG-873. The sequence continues at coordinate 9,017 of CAMWQB010000004.1, read as the reverse complement.
GTAGACCGGTCTGGCCCCGACGGCCTTCCGGACTGTGGAGGATTTGTCGTTGCCGAGCGTAAGCGGCGACCCGGCCTTGGCCTTCTGCATCATGGCCAAAGGTGCTTTCCGCTCCTGAAGGTAGCGCCCGACGGCCTCCTGCCCGGGGGCTGCCGACCATGCTGCCGCTCCGGAGAGCATCATTAAGCCAATGCTGAGTGGTAGAAATTTTCCCATTGTGTAAGATGTGTATTATGGATTGATTGATGTGTTGCTAATTGAGAATTACAAAGATAACGAAAAATGCACGCACAAAAGTGCATCCGGTCTCGCTCTTAAAATATATTTAAGTTTTACGAATGATATTTAACTAAAATTCGCTCCTCGGCGGCCCCGAGCAGCGGCGCATCGTCCTTGGCATCGTCCGTTATAGCAGCCTTCAGCCTCAGCCCCCGGGCCGAGGCATATTCCTCCACGCGCCTCAGCTTCTCCTCTCCCCGGCATTCCACGCGGCCGGGATTCGTCCTCTCGTCCATATCCGTAGCCACATAGTCCGCCCCCCAGATCAGAGGCACGTATTGTGCCGGTGCGGCCGTGGCAAGTAGCACGCAGTATCCCTTGTCGTGATATTCCGTAACGAGCTCAAGAATCTCGGGGCTCTCCCTTTTCCACACCCGTTCCTCAAAGTCCTCCTGCAATTCCTTTGTCGGCTCGATAAGGCCGAAGATGTCGAATTTCATCTTCCGATGGCTCACAAGATGTAGCTTTCTGGCGGCAAGCAGCAGCATACACTTTGCCAGAGGCACTATGCGGCGGCGGCGCCACATGTCGCGCAGCCCGCAGCGGATGTAGATATGCAACGTATTGCCCCGGACGTATGTTCCATCAAGGTCCAGCGCAAGCAGGAAGCCTTCACCTTCACTCATAAGCGATAGAAATCCTTGCTCCAGGGGAAGCGTATCAGTGTGCCGTTGCGGAAGAGAGCATACGAGGGCTTCACCTTCGGGGAGGAGGTAGTCATCGTAATCACAGCGCTCCTCACCTCCCGCTCGCCCTTCACGGAGCTCACCGCATCTATCACGGCCTTCATCGTCGCCCCCGAATCCACGGCATCGTCCACTACCAGCACGCGCTTGGCCGTGGCTATTGCTTCGGTCGCCTCGGCCTTGAGCTGAAGCTTACGCGGCTTTTCCCAAAGAGATTTCATCCGCAGCACCCGCGCCTCCACAAGCCGCAATGCATCCGAGAGCTTCCGGGGCGAGCGCCGGAGAATGCGGAAGACGATGCTCGCCCTCTCCTTGTCGGCCGTCGAAGGCCTGTGCATCCTCACCGACACGTGCGGAATATCCTTGAACATCATCGCGGCCAGAAATTCGCCGCCCATGGCGATGCCCACCACCAGATCCGGGCAATAGTCCTCCCGGACCAACCCCTCAAGGCGTCGGCTCGCATGCTCGAATTCTCGTTCGTTCAAGGTTATTACTCTCATTCGTCCGCAAATATACAAAAAAATTTCCGCTTCCCCGCCATAACCGTGCTTCAGTTCTGTTCGCCCACCCTTTTGAATATGCTTTTTTAGACACTTGGGCTCGCGTGTGGAAAAATTTTTGTATCTTTGTCGCGGACTATGCCCTGATGGGCATGGGTATGTTTCAATCTTATTTCTTGCAATGGCAGACCTTACTATCGCCGGAATAATGCGCGCAGGCGCATATTCGCCTAACCATATTGGAAATGATGCCGCAATCTTCAACGCCGTCGCCGACCAGCTCCGGAAGCGAGGCTGCGAAGTGAACGTGTATAGCGAGGAACAGTTCAATGAGCTTGGCCTCAATGGCGAGAGAGCTATTCTCGCTATGTGCCGCGAGCAGAGGAGCATCCGGCAGCTCCAGGCCCTTGAGGACGAAGGGTGTATTGTCGTAAACTCCGGCTATGGCATCGAGAACTGCACCCGCGAGCGCATGACCCGCATTCTCATGGGCTCCGGAATTCCCTATCCCGAATCAATAATCGTAAACACCGACGAGGCCGTCCGCGATGCACTCGTGGCCCGTGGGATGGACCGCGTGTGGATCAAACGCGGCGACTTCCATGCTATGCATAAGGAGGACGTGAGCTACGTCCGCCATGCCGAGGAAGCTCAGGAAGTCCTCCAGGAATATTTCCTGCGCGGAATCAGCCGTGCCGTAATTAACCGCCATCTCGAAGGCGATCTCATCAAATTCTATGGAGTCCTCGGTTCGGGTTATTTCTACTGGTTCTATCCCTTCGACGAGGGCCACAGCAAGTGGGGCGACGAAGCCATCAACGGCGCTTCCGAGGGCTTCGGATTCTCTCCCGAAGGCCTCCATGACCTATGCGAGAAAGCCGCTTCGCTCCTCGATGTCCATATCTATGGCGGCGACTGCGTCGTTGGCGCCGATGGCGTCGCACGCATAATCGACTTCAACGACTGGCCTTCCTTCGCTCCTTGCCGCTCCGAAGCCGCGCCCTTCATCGCAAGGGCATTCCTCGCTCAGATTAAAAAGAATCGCAGATGAGCACCCCCGAAAACGAGAGATTCGACCCCCGCACGGCAGCACACATCCGCCGGCGCCCCAAGAGCGGCGATGAAGGATTCCCTTTCATTCCCCGCATGCTCGCCACATCCTTCTTCGTGGGCTACCTTCCCCTTGCCCCAGGCACGTGGGGTGCCTGCCTTGCCATCGTTCTGTGGCTCCCCCTCTATCTCTGGGCCTCCCCGGCCCTGTGCTTCTGGGCCACATTCGTCGCTGCGGTCGTCTACACCGTGGGCGGCACGTGGGCCAGTTCTGTCTCCGAGAAATACTGGGGCAAGGATCCCGTCATCGCCTGCGCCGACGAAACCGTCGGCCAGTGGATCAGCCTACTACCCGTCCTTCCGGGATGTCCCTGGTGGGAGATTTTGCTCTCGCTCGCCCTCTTCCGCTTCTTCGATATTGTGAAGCCACTCGGAATTAGAGCCATGGAGCGCCTCCCGCGCGGATATGGCATGATGGCCGATGATATTCTCGCCGGCATTTATTCTGCCATTATCATCTGCGTTCTCAACATCCTCGTTTAAGACCCTACACAAATGGATAAATTGAAGAATGTAGGAGACAAGCTCCTCCACAACAATTCGCTGGTCTTCACCTTTCTGCGTTCTATAGTTTCGTCGCAGGCCGCATCGTGGACCGACATGATTGTCCGTGTCCTGCTCTTCTCCTTCGTCTTCAAGGCTCTCGACCCCTTCTACCGCTCTAACCTCTCCGTGGCCTGCGGTGCCATTCTCGGAGGTGTGGTCAATTGCGCCATAAATTATCACTTCACCTTCCATGCCTCCGGCCAGAGCGTCCGGGCCGTCATTGTCAAGTATATCCTTGTCTGGACCGGCTCCCTCCTCCTCAATATGTATGGCACAACCTTTGGCGCAATGGGCTTGAGCCGCTGGGAGTTCCTGCATAAGCTCGGCTTCACGCCCGACGCTATTTTCGCCGTGTCCACTCTGCTGGTGTCGCTCCTCGTCTCCTGGTTCTGGAATTTTGCGCTCCAGCGCTATTTTGTCTATCGTCCCACGCGCTTCGACCCCCTGGCCATACGCGTCGCTTCCATATTCGTGCCGCGGAAGCGCGGCAATTCTTCTGCCTCTTCCCCCAAAAACTAAGATATCACATTCGTCATGAACATCAAAAAGACAGCAAAATCTTCGAGGGATGCCCTTCAGCAGGGCATATATGTGGTAATCAATCCTTTCGTCAGGCTTCTCATTAAGATGGGTGTTACTCCCAATATGGTCACGACAATCGGCTTCCTCGGCAACGCCGCAGCTGCGGCCGTCATGGCTTGGGCCGGATGGAAGGTGATGCAGGCCGGAGGCGACGCCCGCCCCGACTACGCCCTCGTTACTCTCGCCGGCGCTCTCGTCATCGGATTCTCGCTCTTCGATATGCTCGATGGACAGGTGGCGCGCATCGGTGGGATGGTCAGCCGCTTCGGCGCGATGTACGATTCTGTTCTCGACCGCTATTGCGAGCTCTTCACCCTCGGGGGTATAGCATACTATTTTATGGGCTGCGGCGCCTTCGGTTCGGCCATCGTTACATTCCTGGCCCTCGTGGGTAGCATCATGGTAAGCTATGTCCGCGCCCGTGCCGAAGGGCTCGACATCGAGTGCAAGGTCGGCTTCATGCAGCGTCCCGAGCGAGTGGTGGTTACGGCAATCGCCCTTTTGGCAACGGGTATCACCGGTCAGTGCATCGACCCTGCCTCCTCCTTCTCCCCCGACGCCATTCTCCTTGTGGCTATGTGGATTATCGCCATATTTGCCAACCTTACGGCATTTGCCCGGATATCCCACTGCCGGAAGGCTCTTAAGTAAGAATACCTGCGGTTTAGACATTATGACAGTATCCCTGCCTTCACGCATCGAGTCTCTTGCTTGTGCCATAGCCCTTGTAGTGTGGCTCAGCGTTACGGCTTTCGGCATAGGTTTCCGACCCGAGCATCTCGCCCTGGCCTTCCTGATTTTTCTTCTCTTCTTTATCTCCGGGCCAACGCGGCGCCTCGTCGTGGCTCTCATTCCTTTCTTCCTTTTTGGAATAAGCTACGACTGGATGAATCTCCTGCCGAACTATAAGGTAAATCATGTCGACGTCGCAGGCCTCTATGGGGCCGAAAAAGCTATATTCGGAATATCCACCTCCGGCGGCATCCTCACACCCAACGAGTTCTTTGCGCTCCACAACCATCCCGTCATGGATTTCCTTGCCGGCGTGTTCTATCTCTGCTGGGTGCCCCTGCCCATCATTTTCGGCTTGTGGCTGTATTTCACAGGGCGCCGCGATGCATATCTCCGCTTCGCCCTTGTCTTCCTGCTGGTCAATCTCATTGGCTTTGCGTTCTACTACGTCCATCCCGCGGCCCCGCCGTGGTATGTCGAGCTCCATGGCTTCGAGGCTGTGCCCGGCACTCCGGGCGACGTTGCAGGGCTCGGGCGCTTCGACAGCATGACCGGCCTCGGAATTTTCGATGCGCTCTACGCCCGGAATTCCAATGTCTTTGCGGCGCTGCCATCGCTCCATTCGGCCTATACCCTCGTGGCGCTGATATATGCGGTCCGCTCACGCGCCGGAGCTGCGTGGGTGGCGCTCCTGGCTGTCGTTACGGTCGGAATCTGGTTCACGGCAGTTTATACTTCCCATCATTATATCATCGACGTGCTTTCCGGAATTGCTTGTGCCTTCCTCGGATTTGCTCTCTTCGAGTTCTTCCTTATGCACATCCTCCCCTTCCGGCGCTTCATCTCACGCTACGTTGCTTACATCTCACGTTAACTCCCCCGCTCTATGGAATATACCGTTAATGGCGAAAAATACGACGTCCGCCCCGACGTCCTGAACTACGACGATATCCGCACTATGGTGCCCGCTCTCGACGGACACCCCAAGCTCGTCAACTGGCTCCTCCGCTTCCTTTCGGTCGATAAGGTCAATCGCGTCCATCGCGCTTGTTGCGACACTCCCGGACCGGAGTTCACCACTCGCCTTCTCTCCGAGCAGTTCGGAATCACCCTCAGGGTCGACAACGAGGAAATCCTCGACCACCTGCCCGAAGGAGCTTTCATCACCGTCAGCAACCATCCACTTGGTGCGCTCGATGGCATTGCCCTTATTCATCTTGTCGGCTCGCGACGCCCCCGCTTCAAGGTCATGGTGAACATGATTCTCGGACACATCACTGCTATGCGCCCGAATTTTATCGCTGTCGACCAAAGTGCTTCCACCGACCCTGCGAAGCGCGCCGTCTCAGTGGCCGGAATCCGCGCGGCTCTCAAGCAGCTGGCACAGGGCGAGCCCCTCGGCTTCTTCCCCGCAGGGGCTATGAGCAAGACCGACTGGCATTATCGTACCGTCGACCGCGAGTGGCAGGAAAGTGTCCTGCAGATTATCTGGCGGGCAAAAGTGCCGGTCATTCCTATCTACTTCCACGACAAGAATTCTCTCTGGTGCAATATCCTGGGCCACATTTTCTGGCAGGGTCGCTCGCTGCGCATCCCCGCTGAGGTGTTCCGTAAGGTCGGAAAGACCCTCCATATCTCCGTCGGAGAGCCGATTTCGCCCGAAGAGCAGAAAGCACATGCCGAGAATCCCATGGAGCTCGGGAAATACTTGCGCCAAAAGACTTACGAACTTAGAAAGTACAAATGAAAATAGATTTCTCAGCTTATAAGGCCTCCCTCAAGTCGCTCGACACCGAAGAGACTATCGATCTCGCCTTCTATCGCCCGATAGGTTATTGCTGGGCCCTGTTGGCCAAGCGCCTCGGCGTCTCGCCCAATGCCATTACCATTGCCTCGATTTTCATTGGCATCGCTGCCGGCATCGCTTTTTATTTCAATCAATTGTGGATAAATGTCATCGGCATGGCCCTTCTCGTCTGGGCCAACTCCTTCGACAGTGCCGACGGGCAGCTCGCCCGCATGACCGGGCAATATTCCCGCATCGGACGTATCCTCGACGGGCTCAGTGGCGACCTTTGGTTCTTCACGATCTATGTCGCTATCTGTCTCCGCGAAAACTACACCTCGCAATTCTTCATGGCTCATCCTTGGCTGATATGGATCATTGCCGTAGTCTCGGGTGTGTGCCATGCCAAGCAGGCGGCAATGGCCGACTACTACAGGCAGCTGCATCTGTATTTCCTCAAAGGAGAGGGTGGGGCGGAGCTCGATTCTACTGAGGCCCTTCGAAAGAAACTCAAGAGCCTCTCGTGGACACGCGATTTCTGGAAGAAAATCACGCTTTGGTTCTATGCCAACTATACTGCAAACCAGGAAGTCATGACCCCGGCCATGCAGGAGATGCGCCGCGAGCTCGCTCTGCGCTTCCCCGACGGACGCATCCCCGAGGCCTTTCGTGCCGATTTCCGAAAGCTCAGCCTCCCCCTGATGAAGTTCACCAACATCCTCTCCTTCAACTGGCGCACGATTGCTCTCTTCTGTTCTCTCTTTGCCCGCATGCCATGGCTCTATTTTGCCTTCGAACTTGTGGTGCTCAATTCTCTCCTTGTTTATATGATGCGTCGACACGAGGCTATTTGCCGGAAGATGACAGCCGCGCTCCGAGCCGGCGATTTCGCTCCCCGTTCGCTCGACTGACACCTTAATATATATAGTATATGAAATTCGACCAAGATATCAAAGGCATAATATTCGACTACGGCGGCACGCTCGACAGCCGCGGCGACCATTGGAGCGAAGTAATCTGGAACGGTTATCGCGCTGCAGGCGTCGATGTCGACAAGGAGCTCTTCCGCGACGCTTATGTCCATGCCGAAAGGGCTCTCGCCAAACATCCGTATATACGCCCCGACCACAATTTCCTCGACCTCCTGCGAATCAAGATGCTCATTGAACTGGAGTGGCTCGCCGACAGAGGTGCTATCGAGCCCGAGCTCGTAAAGCTTAAAGCCGAGGCCGTGGCGCGATATTGCTATTCTTTCGCCCGCTCATGCGTCGAGGAAGCCAGACCGGTCCTTGAAGCGCTTGCCGAGCGCTTTCCCCTGGTGCTCGTTAGCAATTTCTATGGTAATATAGCTTCGGTTCTGGCCGATTTCAGCCTCGATAAATTTTTCCCGCAGATCATCGAGAGTGCCGTCGTCGGCGTACGTAAGCCCGACCCTGAGATATTCCGCCTTGGCGTACGCGCACTCGGCCTCGAGCCCGAGCAGGTGCTCGTCGTTGGTGATTCCCTCAAAAAAGACATCCTCCCGGCCGAATCGATAGGCTGCCGGGTGGCTTGGCTCAAAGGTAAAGGATGGACGCCCGAAGAAGATGCTGCCGTCCACCCATCCGTCATATCCTCTTTGTCCGACTTATTGCCGCTTTTGGGCATCTGATTTGAATAAGCGCTATTAAGCTGCGTTAACATACCTGGCCGTAACGTGCTGATGAATTAACGCAAGTTTGCATATAGGTCGAAAAATTAGAGAAATAATACATCTATTCACAAACATTATAGCATAATTCCTTCGATATATCAAAAACTATACGTACTTTTGAGGGCTGAAATCGTGGCATGCCCCCGCATGCCCCTTTTTGGTATCCGATAAGCAGAATTAAAACAAATAAACCATAATCTAACCTCTCCGCTGATTTTTAAGACAATGAGCAAGACAATTTGCAAGCCCGCTGAGGGCAAGCTCGGTGTTATGGTGGTAGGCCTCGGTGCTGTTACCACTACTTTTATGACCGGCGTTTTTATGGCCCGCAAGGGCTTGGCTAAGCCTGTTGGCTCCATGACTCAGTACGACCGCATGCGTGTCGGTGAAGGTGCTGAAAAGAAATACCTCAAGTACAACGAAATCGTTCCCATCGCTGATCTCAACGACATTGTTTTCGCAGCTTGGGACGTATATCCTGCCAACGCTTACGAATCTGCCATCAACGCAGAAGTCCTCAAGGAAAAGGATATCAACCCCGTCAAGGAAGAGCTCGAGGCTATCAAACCCATGAAGGCTGCCTTCGACCACAACTACGCAAAGCGTCTCGATGGCGACAATGTTAAGACCGGCACACGCTGGGAACTCGTTGAGCAGCTCCGCGAAGACATCCGCAACTTCAAGAAAGAATCCGGCGCAGACCGCATCGTTGTCCTCTGGGCTGCTTCAACCGAAGTGTATGTTCCCGTCGACGAAAAGGTTCACTACCACCTCGCCGACCTCGAAGCTGCTATGAAGGCCGACGATAAGGAACACATCGCCCCCTCAATGTGCTACGCTTACGCCGCCCTCATGGAAGGCGCTCCCTTCATCATGGGTGCCCCCAACACGACAGTCGACTTCCCCGCTATGTGGGAACTCGCCGAGAAGACCAAGATGCCCATCGCAGGCAAGGACTTCAAGACCGGCCAGACCCTCGTGAAATCCGGTTTCGCACCCATCAGAGGCACACGTTGCCTGGGCCTCTCCGGTTGGTTCTCGACCAACATCCTCGGCAACCGCGACGGCCTCGTGCTCGACGAGCCCGCCAACTTCCGCAC
>CAMWQB010000003.1 GCA_947176295.1 uncultured Porphyromonadaceae bacterium | reverse complement strand
ACATCGGCTCCCGGAGCTTGCTCCCCGAAAGCGAGTGCAAAGTTACGCCAACTTTCGCCCCACTCCAAATATTTTTCGACTTTTAACAAATATTTAACACTTAGAGGCCGAGCCATATTTTCGCAAAAGTGGCGCTATATTTCTACAGCACAGCCCGTAAGACTACTTTCGATTTTGTTCACGCAAAAATCCTACTGGATATAGGCCGTCAAGACCTCAAGCTCGCCCGCAGTGGGCGAAATCTGAATACGGCGCGTGCTCGCCGGCACCAGTATCGTGTGGCCCTGCTTCAGCTCCACGGAACGGCCCATATCGTCCGTAACCACGCCGGAGCCGCTCGTGGCCACAAGCACCCGGAAAGAATTATATCTCGCAACCGGCAAAGAAAATTTCGACAGAACGTTGATAACCGTAACAGTGAAATAAGGACACTCCTTCAAGACAATCTCCCGGTTCACTACCGGCTCGAAATGCCGCATGTAATCCTCATGCACGCGGAAATCTATCGCATCCAGAGCCAGCTCTGTGTGGAGCTCGCGCGGATTTCCGTTAAGATCCAGCCGCTTGTAATCATAGATACGATACGTAATATCCGACGGCTGCTGCACCTCCAGAAGAAGAGTGCCCGCGCCAATACTATGGATGCGGCCGGCCGGAATATAGAAAAAATCACCATGTCGCGGATAAAACTTCGCAAGAAGATCCTCAACCGTCCCATCCGAGATATGCTGCCTCAGCCGCTCAGGCGTGGTCGTGCTCTGAAGACCGGAATATATATACGACCCCGGCAGCGTCCGAAGCGTGTACCAAAGCTCTGTCTTGCCCACCGAACCATGACGGCTCGACGCAAGATAATCGTCCGGATGCACCTGTATCGAAAGATTGTCCGACGCATCTATAAGCTTAACAAGCAGAGGAAAACGCTTACCGTATATCCTGAAAAGACGCGGCCCCAGAATCTCCTCGGCATGCTCTTCCATGACATCCCTCAACGTGCGGCCGCCATATTCGCCTCCGACAACCACCGACTCACGCCCCTCCAGATCCGACACTTCCCAACTCTCGCCGACGGTCGGACCAGCCGACGCCTCATCCTTCAGCGCGGCTATACGCTCCCCACCCCACAACACTATCTTGTAGTACGGTTCCAGAGATAAGAGCGGGAGATGCGTCATAGTCTATGAATTATGCCAGACACAGAATCAGCACCTGCGCGGCAACTACGCGCATGAACATCGTCAGAGGATACACCGTCGAATAGGCCACAGCCGGGGCATCATTGCCCGTCGACCCGTTAGCATAAGCCAGAGCCGGAGGATCCGTGTAAGAACCCGAGAACAAGCCCATAATCGTCAGGAAATTCAGGCGATCCTTGCCGCGGGCGATGCATCCCACCACCAGCAGAGGCACAACCGTGATGACAAAACCCCATATCACCCACCACATACCTGTGGTGTTGAACACGGCCGCAGCAAAGCCCTTGCCGGCCGAAATTCCCACCGACGCAAGGAAGAGACAGATGCCAAGCTCGCGCAGAAGCAGCGACGCCGACGACGACGTGTACGTTACAAGTTTTGCCTTATAGCCGAAACGGCTCAGGAGAATAGCTACCACAAGCGGGCCGCCGGCAAGACCGAGCTTCATTCCGAAGCCGAGGTTGATCGATCCGAGAATAATACCAAGGATGATACCCACGAATATGGTGATCAGGTTAGGCTGATTCAAGCGCTTCATCGAGTTGCCCAGACGTGCGGCAAGGCGGTCGATATCCTCCAGATTGCCCACCACCGTTATGCGGTCGCCCATCTGGAGGCGAAGGTTCGGCGACGCAAGAAGGTCCACGCCGGCGCGGTTTACGCGAGTGGCATTGAGCTGATAACCGTTATGGAGCCGGAGCGACCCGAGAGCCACACCATTATACTTGCTCTGAGTAACAACAATACGGCGCGAGAAGACGGGGGTCGGCGCCGACTCCCAGTCGGTCTCCACCTCCGGCCCGATTACGGCATTGAAGCGAGCCGCGTCATGCTGAGAGCACACGATAAGAAGGCGATCGCCCGTATGGATTTCCGTCGTCGACTTCGGAATCGTGATCGTGCCCTGCTGGTCCATGATACGCGACACCACGAAATTGCACTGCACAACATCGTGAAGCACACGCAGGCTCATGCCATCCACCAGCGCGTTCGTTACCGACACCGAAATAAGGAAAGGCTTGAGATGCGAATCCTCCTGCTCCTCCTCGATTTGCTTTATCTCGGCTTCCGTCTTGATGCCGAACACCGCCTTGATCACAAACATAGAAGCGATAATACCCACAACGCCAAGAGGATAAGCCGCAGCATAGCCCGAGGCCATCAGATTCGCTGCCTCCGCCCCTCCCGACATCTGGCTCACGGCCTGCTGCGCCGCCGCAAGGCCCGGAGTATTCGTTACGGCTCCGCTCATGATGCCCACAAGAGCTGCTATATCATGGACATTCCCGAAATAATAAATCCCGAGAACTATGGCCACATTCAGCAGAATACCCATCACAGCCAGAGCATTAAGCCTCATGCCGCCCTTCTTGAACGACGAAAAGAAGCCCGGGCCAACCTGCAGGCCGATAGAGAAAATAAATAGAATGAGGCCGAACTCGCGGACAAACTTCAGGATATTATCATCGACTACATAGCCGAAGTGTCCCATAAGAATACCCACGAACAGCACGAAAGTAACTCCCAGCGAAACACCGAATATCTTCATCTTGCCGATAAAAATACCCATGGCAATCACGAAGGAGTACAGCACCAGCGTCGATGCTATCGACGTTGAGCCCGGCGCCAACAACTCTGCGAACATGTCCATGTTAGAAATTTGCTATTGGATGATGATTAGTTTTCCGGCTGCAAAGTTACGAAAATTTTCCCGTACTCAGTCTATAAAGTTCAATAATTGATTCGGCATCGAGATAATATGGTCCGCGTAGGCCTGCTTAAGCTCCAGAATAGTCCGGAAACCCCAAGCCACTCCCACACTCTCGATGCACGCTCTGCGGGCCGTCTCCATATCCACACCCGAGTCGCCCACATACAGGCATTCCGCCTTCGGCGTCGGGTAGATGCTCAGAGCCTTGAACACAATCGAAGGATCCGGCTTCGTCGGCAAGCCCTCCGTATGGCCCAGGACCGCCTTCCACGCCGCATCCGGAAAGTAATGCCCGATAAGTTTCTCGACTGCCGATTCATACTTGTTCGACGTTACGGCCAGCCCTATTCCACGATGCGTCAGCTCCTTGAGGAGCTCCGGAATCCCAGGATAAGGCTTCGTCGCATCGCAGCAATGCTCGTCGTAATAGCTCATAAACGCCTGCCGCATGCGCGCCAGATTTGTCTCATCGCGTGCATCCTCAGGCAAAGCGCGCTCCAGAAGCTTCGAAACCCCGTTGCCTACCATCGTCGGATACACCCACAAGCCATGCTTCGGAAAGCCCAGGCTCGACAGCGCATGATTCGTCGCCGTGGCCAGGTCGTCTATGCTGTTGAGGAGCGTACCATCAAGGTCGAATATCACAAATTTCTTCATATCATCGTTTTATATCAGAATGGATAACCCACGGAGAAGTGAAAATTGGCGTCGCGGCTCCACTTGGGGTGGATCAGAGGCCACGGCTCCTGATTAGCCGCAGGATTGTGTGCCTTCAGCCCGAGGTCGAGACGGAGCAGGAAATACGTGAAGTCCATACGCAGACCCACGCCGTAAGCCAGCGCAATCTGCTTGTAAAACTTATTGAACTTGAACTCGCCGCCCGGTTGAGTTTCATAATTCTTTATCGTCCAGATATTTCCCGCATCCACAAACAGTGCCCCCTCGAACACCCAGAAAATCTTCGCCCTGTATTCCGCATTGAGCAGCAGCGATATATCCCCGCACTGATTGATAAAATCCGTTACGGAATTGCGCGCATCGAAAGCTCCCGGCCCGAGCGTGCGCACGCCCCACCCTCTCACGCCGTTGGCCCCGCCGGCATAGAATCGCTTCTCGAAAGGCACCATCGTCGAGTTTCCGTAAGGATAGGCTATGCCGAATCCCGCATGAAACGACAGCGCATTTCGCGCATCAAGATTCCGCGTATAGCTGTAGTCCACCTCGCCCTTCACATATTGTGCATATTGGATACCAAGAATCTTGTACACCCCATCCGACCGATGCTGCCCCACGGCATTCGAGATTCCATACAGCAGATTGCCCGCCGATTCCACCGACGCCCTCACCGTCGACACATAAGGCTGAAGCGAGAAAGCACTCTGCTGCGCCGTCGGCACCCGCCTGTTAGTGCGGTAGTAGCTGTAGCCCATGCGCATGATGAAGTGGTCCTCATAGCTGTAGCGCAACAGAGGATTGTCGGGAGCTATCTGATTGATAAAGTCGTAGGTCGATCTCGGCAGGCGCACGTAGTTGATGTCCACCAGATCGTAGGTGTGCCTCCGCATGAAGCCCGGGCGCTGCTGCTGCCACTTCCACTTCCAGGCCACACCACCGATAATGCGCGTATACTCCGGCCGCTCCTGATAGTTGAACGACACGGCAAACTCCGTCGAGGCCATCACCCTCTGCTTGAAACTCTTCGACAGGAAAGGACATTCAAACTTCGGGAACGTTATCCCCACCTCGCCGGAATACTCCGAATACCTGTTGTTTATCAAGCCCTCCACATTGCCCGAAAGGCTCTCGTATGCCGTGCGGAACTTGGCCGTCAGCAGCTGCGACCCGCGGGCAAGATTCCTGTGCTGATAAGTAAGTCCGATTCCGAATCCCAGGTCCCCCTCCGAGTTCGTGCCCTCGAGCTCAAGCGCTATGCTCTGTTTCTTGTTTCGCGAAAGGAAAACGTAAGCGTCAAGCAGCCCCGTCGGAGCCCCCGGAAGCGACACCGGCACAAGCTCGATATTCACGAACTTGACGATGCTCAGCCTTCCCAAAGCCTCATAAGTCCGGTCCACAGCCCGTGCCTGATAGCGCATCCCCGGCTCCAGATAGCACTTTTCCTCCAGAATGGCAGGCCGCAGATAAGGGTCGCCCCCATAAATAATATCCATCGTCCGGGCAGCCACAGTATCCAGCCCGACCTTCCCCGAAGCAGCCTTCAGGCCCTCCACGGAGGTGATATTATCCGCAAGGACAAAATACACGCGCCCGATAAAATATGGCTTGTTCACAAACACACCACCCGTCGAATCCTCACGTCCCGCCGGGAAAGCCTCGCCCATAGGTCGACCCGACGGCCCCGGCGCACGCAGGTTCAGCGTAAGGCCCACCTCCTTGCTCCCCGCCACAGTATCAGCCGTATAAGTAATACAATCGCGGTTAATCTCATAATAACCCGCATTGCGCAGAAGGTCCACGATTCGTCCGCGCTCCTCGTCGAGGCGGTTGCGGTCGAAGAGCGCCCCGCCCTCCAGAACGTCCGTCACTGCCGTGTCCGCCAGCACTATGCGCCTCACCACCGTGTCCGGTATGTTATAGTCGATAGTCCCGATGTAATGCGGCTGCCCGGCATAGATGCCGTATTCCACAGCCATCTTCCGCGGCCCGCGCACGATAGTATCCGCCACCACACGCGCATCCATATATCCTCGGTTCACCAGCGCCTGCCTCAGCTGCCGGGCCGAAGCAGCAGTCAGCTCAGGGTCGTAGATCACCGGAGCCTGCCCCACGCGGCGCAGCCAGCGGTTATACCACTTCGTCGTGTCCCGGCCCGAGAGGCTGTAGGTGGCCAGCTGCAGCTTCGCGAAGCCAAGCACCTTATGGTTGGGCTGCTGTCGAAGAAAATTGTAGAGCTCCTCCGTGCTGATTTCCTCTCCATCCTTCACCGTGATGTTCACGCGGTCCAGCAGATATTCGTCTTCCGCCACATGCTTCGTCGAGCTGCAAGCCCACAAGCCCACAGCCAAAGCCGCAACAACAAGCAGTCGTCCGAATCTCATCACCCGTTGGTTGATATGTCGTTCTCAGGCGTTCAGCGGCAGAGTGAACACGAAACGTGCCCCTCCGCGATAGCTCGTATCCACCTTGACGTCGCCTCCGAGCAGCCGAGCCACCATTCTGGCGATATACAGCCCCAGACCACAACCGTTCACATTCATATCCAGCTGGCGGAAGCGCTCGAAAATCACCTCCTCATTGCCCTTGCGGATGCCAATGCCCGTATCGCTTACGGCAAACTTCAGAGTATTAGTCGTCTTATCAACATCGACATCCAGCCGAACCCGACCCTTCTCCGTAAACTTGGCGGCATTGTTCAGCAGATTCATCAGCACCTGAATCACGCGCTGACGGTCCGTAACAACAACCAGATGCGACACTTCCTCCGACGGTTCGAACTCGAGGGCTACCCCGGGCTGCATGCTCTCCGAGGTCATCGTCATCACGAAATTGCATATATCGATCACCGGAACTGCCATCGGATCGATGCTCAGCTCGTTATTGTCGAGCGACGCAAGGTCCAGCACATCATTCACAAGGCGCTCCATCAGCTTCACATTCTGCTCTATAATCCGCCCGAATTTATCCAGGAACGGGCTCTTGTCATCCGGAATACAGTCCACGATCAGACGCGAGCACTCGCTGATGGAATTCAGAGGCGTGCGGATTTCGTGGCTCATGTTGTTGATAAAATCCGTCTTCACCTTATCCGAGCGCTTGGCCTCGTCGCGAGCCGCTATCAGTTCCGTCTTCATGGCCTGAAGCTTATCGCGCTCAGCCACAAGCGAGCCGTTGATGCGCTCGATAGTCTCGGCAGCGGCCGCCGCACGCTTCTTCTGTGTCCACAACACAAGCACCATCACCACGAGCATCAGGATTGCAAGCACCGAAAGCCCCGTTATCCAGAGCGTGCGCGTGCGTTCCCGCTCGGCAAGCTCGTGCTGCACCTGGTCGCGCTCCTCCTTCATGTCGTTCACCGAGTACGCAATCGACAGCTCGCGGATACTCTCAGCCTGGCGGTTGTTCAGACGCTCCCGCAGCATATCCGTATATTCGCGATAAGCCTCCAGAAGCACCTTCTCATCGCCCGTCTCCTCTGCAGCCGTGATCAGGTCGTTGTATAGAATCTCACGGTAAGGCAGACTCCTCGACTTGTTGCGCACGCGCTTCAAAATCAGAGGCACAACCTTCGCATACTCTTTCACGGCCATCAGATAATATATCTGCGCACGATGGTCCTCCGCCATATCTGCCGCCACATCGCTGTTGCGGCTCGCAATATCGTTGATTTCTGCCCACAGGCGCTCCACCTCCGGCGACCGCAGGCCCGCGGCATTAGCAAGCATCCGGCGATATATCGTATAGCGCGCTGCATCGCTGCTCCGAAATAATCGACCGTTCTTTCCGAAACGCACCTGCATGGAATCCAGCATCCTGAGGTGCTTGCGATCTATGGCCAAAGCCTGCCTGTAGAGTCCGAAATTAGTGGCTATCACAGCGTTGCGCGTATACACAGCCCTTCGTATATCTCCCGACACCAAGGGAAGCGCGTCCAGAGCCTCACGCATCAATTCCACATAGTGCTCCATATCCCGCCCCTCGCCGAGATTTCCCATATAGGTGCAGATAGTAAAAATCGCCTCCACCCTTTCGTACGGGTCGGTAGGAGGATTCGAGATATAGCGCGCGATAAGTCCGTTGAGCGTTCCTTCCACAGTAGGGTCGGTAAGCTGCACGTCGTTTCCCACACCGCTGAGAATCTGTTGCATGCGGATGTATAGCTCCGCATCGCGCACCAGCGGATTCTTTGTCCCCTTCTTGGCCCGGACGCGGGCAAGACAATCCGCCACTATCTCAGCGCTGTCTATATACATGTTGGCCTTCTGCCGGAGCATCTCGAATTCAGCATCATCATTGCCTGTCCGCAAGGCAAGCTCATAGATCGTATCTATCAGCGGACCGCTCACCGATTTAGGCCCAAGGTCGAAAAGATTATACAACAGACGGATGCTGTCCGCTGCCGACGGCCCCTTGGCAAGCTCGCCCCTGATATATGCGCTCAGGCGCTCACGCTCCACATCCGTAGGCGACGACGGAACCGCCGGCATCACCTCCGACGGGTACTTGTGCAACGCACCGCTCACTACCCCGCTGAACACCACAGCAAAAAATAGCGTAAGTATTAGTCTCTGTTTTCTTTTCATCTCTTCTTAAGGATTCGGCAATACGGCCGCACACTGCACGCGCGCCCGTATCGTCTGACAAAAATAGCATTTATCCCTCACTCCCGCAAATTTTTTCGTATCTTTGCAAAAAATACCAATGCTCCGACAGTTTTTCGTATGGGACGACTGATGTCTATAGATTTCGGCCGCAAACGTTGCGGCATTGCCGTTACAGACCCGTTGCGCATCGTTGCAAACGGCCTCACAACCGTGCCAACCGCCTCTCTCGAAGCTTTCGTCCGCGACTACATCGCCCGCGAAGGCCTCGATGCCATCATCATCGGCGAGCCGCGCGACATGATGGGCCGACCCTCCGAAAGCCAGCGCTTCCTTCGCCCGGCCATAGCCCGCCTCCGGAAAGTAATTCCCCCGGAAATCCCCATCGAATTCTTCGACGAGCGTTTCACCTCCGTCCTCGCCCACAAGGCCATGATCGACGGAGGCCTCTCCAAATCCGCTCGTCGCGACAAAGCTCTCGTCGACGAAATTTCTGCCTCAATCATTCTCAACGAATATCTTCAAAGCAAACAATACACTCAGCAATGAAACTCCCTGTATATCTCTACGGCCATCCCGTCCTCCGGGCAGTGTCCGAGCCCCTCACCCCGGAATATCCCGACCTCAAGGCTCTCATCGACGACATGTACTCTTGCATGTACGCATCCGAGGGAGTGGGCCTTGCAGCTCCACAGATCGGCCGCAATATCCGCCTCGTCGTCATCGACTCCGACCCCGTCGGCGACTCTTTCCCCGAGTGCAAGGGCCGCAAACTCACTCTCATCAACCCCGAAATAGAAATCCTCGACGGAAAAAACGAGACCCGCGCCGAAGGGTGCCTCAGCCTCCCAGGACTTTCCGAGAACGTTCCCCGCGTCGAACACATACGTCTCTCCTGGCTCGACGAGGACTTCAATCCCCACTCCGAAGAAATTTCCGGCTTCCTCGCACGCATCGTCCAACACGAATGCGACCACCTCGAAGGCAAGCTGTATATCGACCACATTTCCCCTATCCGCAAACAGCTCATCCGCTCGAAGCTCAACAGCATCATCGCCGGAAAGACACGCGTCGATTATCCCGTGAAATACGCACCCAAAAAGCGCAAATAATATCATCCCCCCCACTCATTCACACTAAAGCAAAATGGCCGACGACAAAAAAGTAATTTTCTCGATGGTGGGCGTATCCAAAATATACCCTCCCCAGAAACAAGTTCTCAAAAACATATACCTCTCCTTCTTCTACGGCGCCAAGATAGGCATCATCGGTCTCAACGGCTCCGGTAAATCATCCCTCCTCAAGATCATCGCAGGCGTCGACAAGGACTATCAGGGCGAAGTCGTCTTCTCCCCCGGATACTCCGTCGGATACCTCGAGCAGGAGCCGCAGCTCGACCCCGAGAAAACCGTAATCGAAATTGTCCGCGAAGGCGTCCAACCGATAATGGACCTCATTGCCGAATACGACAAGGTCAACGAATCATTCGGCGACCCCGAAGTCCTCGAAGACCCCGACAAGATGGACGCCCTGATTCAGCGACAGGCCGAGCTCCAGGACGCCCTTGATGCCGCCGACGCATGGAACATCGACTCCAAGCTCGAACGCGCCATGGATGCCCTCCAGTGTCCGCCCGACGACCAGCTCGTGTCCACCCTCTCCGGCGGTGAGCGGCGCCGTGTGGCCCTCTGCCGTCTCCTCCTCCGCCAGCCCGACATCCTCCTCCTCGACGAGCCCACCAACCACCTCGACGCCGAATCGATCGACTGGCTCGAACAGCACCTCCGCCAATATCCCGGAACAGTCATCGCCATTACACACGACCGCTATTTCCTCGACAACGTGGCCGGATGGATTCTCGAACTCGACCGCGGCGAAGGCATTCCCTGGAAAGGCAACTACTCCTCATGGCTCGAACAGAAAACCAAGCGGATGGCCCAGGAAGAAAAGCAAGCGTCCAAGCGCCGCAAGACCCTCGAGCGCGAGCTCGAATGGGTGCGCATGGCCCCAAAAGCTCGTCAGGCAAAAGGCAAAGCCCGACTCAACTCCTACGACAAGCTCCTAAACGAAGACCAGAAGCAGCGCGAGGAACGCCTCGAAATTTTCATCCCCAACGGCCCGCGCCTCGGAAACAAGGTTATCGAAGCATCCGGCCTCGAAAAATCCTTCGGCAAAAAGCTCCTCTTCAAGGACCTCAACTTCTCCCTCCCCCCCAACGGCATTGTCGGTGTAATAGGCCCCAACGGTGCGGGCAAGACAACACTCTTCCGCCTCATCATGGACCAGATGAAGCCCGACGCCGGCTCATTCGAAGTCGGGGAGACCGTAAAGGTTGCTTACGTCGACCAGACCCACCACGACCTCCTGCCCGAAAAGACCGTCTACGAAGTCATATCCCAAGGCGTCGAGACATTCCGCATGGGTGGCCGCGACGTCAACGCCCGCGCCTATCTCTCCAAATTCAACTTCGCCGGAGCCGACCAGGAAAAGAAAATCGGCGTCCTCTCAGGCGGCGAGCGCAATCGCCTCCATCTCGCAATGGCCCTCAAGGAAGAAGGCAACGTTCTCCTCCTCGACGAACCCACCAACGACATCGACGTAAACACCCTCCGGGCCCTCGAAGAAGGCCTCGACGACTTTGCAGGATGCGCCGTTGTCGTGAGCCACGACCGCTGGTTCCTCGACCGAATCTGCACACACATCCTCTCCTTCGAAGGCGACGGCAAAGTCGTGTTCTACGAAGGCTCCTACAGCGACTACGAAGACTTCAAGCGCGCGCAGAACGGTGGCAAGGAGCCCCCGCGCCGCCGCTACCGCAAACTCATGGAATAATCTCCCTCCATCCCACATTCGAAAAAGAGGAGGCACGCCCCGCGGGGCGTGCCTCCTCTTTCAATTTCCTAATAATTTATTGTATCTCTCCGGGTCATTTATCAGGCGGAGGGCCTCCGTATAGTCCTTGTTCAGCGGAGCCACAGCCCGATAGTAGCTCCCCTTCTCGTAGAGGTCGCGGCATATCAGGCCCTTCAGCACAGCCCGCACAAGCGGAGCCGAGCGCTCCCATTCGTCAGCCTTAAAGGACACTCCTGCCTCGGTGGCCCGCTCGATCATTGCCTGCACCACCTCGTCCGGCAGCACAAAGCCTCCATAGAAAGCTTCCTCCGTCGGATATTTCTTAAGAAGCTCCGAGCGGTTCTTGTCCACATAGTTCACCACCGTGCGGTTCACCACAGCCTTAGCCATAAGGTCGCGGTAATAAGGCGAATAGTAAGTCGTATCGACCGGCACAAAAACATCCGGAGTGATTCCGCCGCCGCCATATACCGGCCGATGTTTCCGCAGCGTCTCATACCGCAGCGAATCCGGCTGAGGAATAGAATCCGCATGCCACAGCTCCCCGCTTGCCATGCGGTTCAGCAAGTCCAGCTGATACTCCTCGCTCTTACCCTTCTCGTAAGGCTTCTGGATGCATCGGCCCGACGGCGTATAGTAGCGCGAAGTCGTAAGGCGGATCATCGATCCGTCAGGGAAGGGGAAGGGCCTTTGCACGAGGCCCTTGCCGAAAGTCCGGCGTCCCACCACCAGGCCGCGGTCGTTGTCCTGGAGGGCCCCGGACAGAATCTCGGCCGCCGAAGCCGTGTATTGGTTCGCAATCACCACCACTCGCCCGTCAAGGAAATCGCCCTGCTCCTCCGTCACGAAAGTCTGCGGAGCCACAGCCCGCCCCGACGTGCTCACAACAGGAGTATTCTTCGGCAGGAATTCCCCCGCCATATCGAAGGCCGCGCCGAGATAGCCGCCGCCATTGCCCGAAAGGTCTATGATGAGATTCTTCATACCCTTCTTTTTCAGGGCCTTGATTGCACCTTTCACCTCCTGCGCCGTGCTCTCGCCAAAGCGGCTCACCGCTATATATCCCGTAGTCGGGTCAGCCATAAAGGTCTCGTCCACACTATATATCGGAATTTCAGCTCGCACAAGGTTGAAGTCTATCAACTCCTCCCCGCGCTTCACCTGCAGTCTCACCTCCGTGCCCTCAGGGCCGCGCAGATGCTTCATCACCTCCGAATTCTTCATCTTCCGCCCCGCAAGCACCGTGTCGTTCGCTGCGATAATGCGGTCGCCGGGCAGCAGCCCCGCCTTCTGCGAGGGGCCGCCCGTAATGGTCTGAATCACATACACCGTATCCTCAGGCATGTTGAAAGTGATGCCTATCCCACTGAATTTCCCCTCCAGCGGGGCCGTAAATTCCTTGGTCTCGTCAGGCGTCGTGTACGACGAATGCGGGTCGAGCGTCTTCAGCATAGCCTTGATGGCCTCTGTGGCAAGCTCGGCATCGTCCACATCCTCGACATAGAAACTATTGATAATGCGCTCAGCCGCCCTCAGCTTCTGCGACGGCGTCAGCTCCATCACCTGCGCCGACAGCGTCAGCCCCGCAAGAGCCAAAAGGGGAATCAGTATAAGTCGGGAAATATTCTTCATCAGTAGGTAATAAAAGTTGAATTTGAGGTCAGGGCAGGAACTCGCTCGTATCGGCGCCGAAGCGCTCAAGCTCCCGCACTATGCTCGACGACACAGCCGAAAGTTCCGGCAGACTATATAATAAAACCGTTTCGAGCCCCGAAAGTTTGCGGTTCACGTCCGCCATATCCCGCTCATACTCGAAATCCTTCACCGTACGCACCCCCCGCAGCAGAAATTGCGCCCCTGCCTCGCGGGCGGCCTCCACCGTCAGTCCGCTGTAGCGAATCACCTCCACTCGTGGCTCCCCGGCGTAGAGAGCCTCGATGGCCCGCACGGCCTCTGCGCCATGCAGCCCCTCGGGATCCTTCTCGAGATTCACTCCCACGGCTATCACCACGCGGTCGAACAGCGCAAGGCCCCGCTCTACTATCGACGCGTGGCCCTTCGTGAACGGCCGGAACGAGCCCGGAAACAACGCCGTGCGCCCGCCATCAGTCGAGGGCCTCGTCTTCATTGATTCTGCTGTCATCTTCCACAACAAGATTATCGATTATGAAATTCTGGCGCTCCATCGTGTTCTTGCCCATGTAGAATTCAAGCACCTCGGCCACGCCGTCCTCCTTCCGAAGGCTCACGCGGTCCAGGCGGATATTGTCGCCGATAAAGCCCTCGAACTCCTCAGGCGAGATTTCACCCAGGCCCTTGAAGCGCGTTATCTCGGCATATTGCCCGAAGCGCTCTATCGCCGCAAGGCGCTCTTCGTCGGAGTAGCAGTATATCGTATCGTCCGGCGCCGCAGCATCTCCCGCCTTTTTCCGCCCGGATGCTCCCCGCTTGGCCGTCTTCTTGTTGCGCACGCGGAAGAGCGGCGTCTGCAGCACATATACGTGGCCCTTCTTGATAAGGTCCGGGAAAAACTGTAGGAAAAAGGTAATCATCAGCAAGCGGATGTGCATGCCGTCCACGTCAGCATCCGTGGCGATTATCACCTTGTTGTAGCGAAGATTGTCTATACCGTCCTCGATATTCAGAGCGGCCATCAGCAGGTTGAATTCCTCGTTTTCATAGAGAACCTTCTGTGTTACGCCATACGTATTCAGAGGCTTGCCCCGGAGCATGAACACCGCCTGCGTCGCCACATTGCGGATTTTCGTTATCGAGCCCCCCGCAGAGTCGCCCTCGACTATAAAGATACTCGACGCATCCTTCAGCTCGTCCTTCCCCTTGGCGTCGTTTAGATGCACCGTGCAGTCGAAGAGCTTCTTATTGTGCAGGCTCACCTTCTTCGAGGCCTCGCGCGCCTTCTTCGTCAGCCCGGCCATAGCCTTGCGCTGCTTCTCCGAATCGAGCACCTTCCGCAGGATGGCCTCGCCCACGGGCAACTCGCGATGCAGGTAGTTGTCCAGTTCGCGCTTTATGAAATCGCCCACGAACTTCGCCACAGTCGGACCCTCGGGGCCCACGTCGCGCGAGCCAAGCTTCGTCTTCGTCTGCGATTCAAACATCGGCTCCTCAACCTTGATGGCAACGGCGGCCACCATGCCGTTGCGAATGTCGGAATACTCCAGATTCCGCCCGAAATAGTCCTTCAGCGTGCGGCTCACGGCCTCCTTGAAGGCGCTCAGATGCGTGCCCCCCTGCGTCGTGTGCTGCCCGTTCACAAACGAGTAATACTCCTCGCCGTACTGGTTGGCATGCGTCAGCGCTATCTCTATATCCTGCCCCTTAAGGTGGATTATCGGGTAGAGCGGCTCCTGCGTCAGATTCTCCCTCAGCAGGTCGCGGAGTCCCCCGCGCGACGAGTAGCTCTTGCCGTTGAAAACTATCTTCAGGCCCGTGTTCAGGAATGTATAATTCTTCAGCAAGGCCACGATATACTCCTCGCGGTAGCGGTAGTCCCGGAACAGCGACTCATCCGGCGTAAAGCTCACGAAAGTGCCGTTAGGCTCCTCTGTCGGCTCCACAGGGTCCTCCTCCACAAGGCGCCCGCAGGCAAACAAGGCTCGCTTCCGCTGCCCGTCGCGGTGGCTTATTATCTCGAAGCGCGTCGACAAGGCATTCACGGCCTTGATGCCAACGCCATTCAGGCCCACCGACTTCTTGAACGCCTTCGAGTCGTACTTGCCGCCGGTATTCATCTTCGACGCAACCTCCACAACCTTCCCTAAAGGCACGCCGCGCCCGTAGTCGCGAACAACCACCGACGCATCCGACACCTCGACGTCAATCTGACGGCCGAAGCCCATCATAAACTCATCGAGGCTATTGTCCATCACCTCCTTCAGCAGCACGTAGATGCCGTCGTCGGGATTCGACCCGTCGCCGAGCTTGCCTATATACATGCCCGAGCGACGCCGGATGTGTTCGTTCCAGTCCAGCGTCTTTATATCCTCTTCGTCATACTCCGCAGTGCCCGCGGCAACATCCGGAGCAAGCTCATCGTCGATTAATTCTTCTGCCATGGAAATTATGAAAATAGCGTTCCCACAAAGATAAAAAAAATTCTCCGTAAAACAAAACACTGCCCCGCGGGGACAAATCCCGCAGGGCAGCAATATCAGAAAAGTAGAAGCTATTTCAGCCCTTCAGGCTTTATCTACCTTATAAGGCCTATTAGTCCTATTCGCCCGGTCGGCCCGGCCTCATTCTCCCACGCCGGAGATGAAGTTGAGGCTCTTGTTCTTCACCTTGTCCTTGCCAAGGAGCAGGGGCAGCGGGCTCTGCAGGCGACCCATGCCGAAGCTCTGGTTGAAGCGCTGGCCGTATTCCTCTGCGTTGTAGGGGCGGTTGTCTGTGTTCACGTCATTCACCACGAACACCAGCACCCCATGGTTGCCCTTCACGGGGCCCACGGTCTTGCCCTTCTCGGCTGCGGCGATTGCGCCCTGGAGCGCGCTCTCGCGTACACCCATATTCAGAAGCACGGGGGAATTGAAGTTCACGTTGCCTTCTGCTGTTTCCACGCCCATGGCCTTTGCATAGCCGGCCACATCCGATGCCTTCCCGGCATAGTCGGCGAGGAGCTTGTCGCCCTTCTTCGAATTCATGGCCTGCTGGCGCAGCTGAGTGGCGATTGCAGGGCTCGTGGCGGGCAGATAGCCGTCGTCATAGATGTCCGTTACGGCCATAGCCAGGAGATAGCTCTGCTTGTCGTCCTGAAGCATCGGCGACACCTGGCCCTTCTTGGCCTCCATAGCCCACTTCACGAACTTGCGCGAATCGGGAGCCATGCCAAGACGCGACGACGATGCGCCCACCTGGGCTGTCTGCACGGAATAGCCTGCTGCAGATGCATTCTCGGTGAAGTCGGCAGCCGAGCTGTTGTTGCTCACATAGGTGCGGAGGTCTTGCGTCAGTTTCTCGAGCGTTTCGTTCGAGGGGTCGATACCGTATTCGATGGTGGCAACTTCATAGAAGGTTACGGGAGCGTGGCGGCGGTTCACGCGGTAGATAGCCGACGCGGGCTGGCCGTTCACGGTGTCCGTGTAGACAAATGCATGGCCGATGGCGGCGTCCGTCAGGGCTGCCTTCAGCTTGGCATCCAGGCCGGGAGCCTCAAGCGATGCCCAGAGGCTATCCTGGCCGCCGATGGTCGTGTTGTCCACAATCTGGTCGAAACGCGTGCCTGCGTTGAGCGCGGCGGCGAGAGAATCGAGGATTGCGGGATTCTCAGCCGAAAGCATCGTTACGTTCAGCGAATCGATGCCCTGCTTCGTGCCCAGCACCTTGGCAATGGTATAAGCCGTGTTGGTCTGGTTGATTACTGCAGCCGTGCCGGCAACGGAATCCGTTACGAAGCTCTTGAGGCGACGGTCGTTGATGCCCGAGGCAGCCGTCGTGGCGCGGTTGATCGAGAAGCGGCTGTCGGTCTGCACGGCCTCGGTGCCGGGCTTCTCGTTCAGTCCTGCGATAGCGGCCTCAACTGCCTGCTGGGCGGCGAGGCGGTCGGCCTGCGAGGGCTCGATGGCCACGTAGATGTAATCCACGTTGCGGAGCTCTTCGTTCAGCTTGTACTCGTTCTTGTGTGCGTTCCAGTAAGCCTGTATGTCGGCGTCGCCGAATTCAATCTGGTCGTCGGCAACGGAGCTCACGTCCTTCGTAGCGTAGGTGATGTGGCGCGTGGCAGCGTTGTCGTTGTAGAGAGCCTTCGCGTCGAGCTCGTTGTAGCCGAAGAGACCGCCCAGGAGGCGATAGAACTTCGCGCCCAGGAGCTGCTCCTCTACCTGCTTCTCAGTGTCGGCCCAGATCTGCTTGATCTGTGCGCCGGCCTCGGTGGGCAGGCCGTACTTGGCGGGGGCGTTCATGGCCTGATATACGTCAGCGCCCGATGCGGCCGGGAGGCCAAGCTGCTGCGAAAGGTAAGCGATGGTCTGATATGCGGCGGGGTGAAGGTTCTCGCCCGTCATGGCTTCGGAGATTTCCTTGTCCGTTACCACGATGCCGAGATCGCGGCATTCCTGCTGGAAAAGCTTTTCGAGAAGAATGTCGTTGATCACCTGCTGCGAAGCGGCGTCCGCATCATAGTTGCGGCCGCGCGACTGCTCGCTCAGGCGCGACAGACGATCCTGATATTCCTGATATTCTACCTTTTGTCCACCGGCTTTGGCAACGGTGGTGGGGTCGCCGAAGTAGGTGCGACCCGAGGTCAGGAAGTCGCCGAGAATGAATGCAAGAAGGGCCACGATGATGATGACAAAGAGTAGCACCGACTTGTTTCTGATTTTTTCTAAGGTTGCCATTGTGATATTTAGAGGTTATTGTTTGCGGAATAAGCGCACAAAGATAGCATTTTTTTCACTATTTCCCAAACAAAACGTGCTTTTTCAGTTTTTTTAGAGCCCGAAAGCCTTGCGGAACGTGTCGGCAAGATCCGTTTTTTCCCACGTGAACAGCTCAACCTCCAGCTCCAGGGGCTCCTTCTCGTAGCTGTTGCGGAAGGTCTTGCGCACGGTCCGGGGCACTCTGCCCATATGGCCGTAGCTTGCTGTCTCGCGGTAGATAGGCGCGCGCAGCTTCAGCCGCTCCTCGATGGCGCGCGGACGCATGTCCACGAGCTCGCTCACCCGCTTCGAGATTTCAGCATCGCTCATACCGGTCTTCCCGGTGCCGTAGGTGTTCACGTAGAGGCTCACAGGGCTGGCAACGCCGATGGCGTATGCCACCTGCACGAGCGCGCGCTCGGCCACACCCGCAGCCACGAGATTCTTCGCGATATGGCGGGCGGCGTAGGCCGCCGAGCGGTCCACCTTCGAGGGGTCCTTCCCAGAGAAAGCCCCGCCGCCGTGAGCCCCGCGGCCGCCGTAGGTATCCACGATAATCTTGCGTCCCGTCAGGCCCGTGTCGCCGTGAGGACCGCCGATCACAAACTTACCCGTCGGATTCACGTGCAGGATGTAGTCCTCGCCGAGCATCGCTGCGATGTCGGCCGGGAGCTTGCTCTTCATCCGCGGGATGAGGATATTCTTCACGTCGCGGCGGATGGTGTCGAGCATCTGCTTGTCGGCCTCCTCCTGCGTCAGGCCGTTCTCGGCCGTGGGCTTCACAAAGTCGTCATGCTGCGTCGACACCACAATCGTGTGCACGCGCACGGGGCGATGCTCATCATCGTACTCCACAGTTACCTGGCTCTTCGCATCCGGCCGAAGATAGCGCATCTCCTTACCCTCGCGGCGGATTTCCGCAAGCTCCATCAGCAGCGCATGGCTCAGCGCAAGCGTCAGAGGGATGTAGAGCGGCGTCTCGTTCGTGGCATAGCCGAACATCATGCCCTGGTCGCCGGCACCCTGCTCCTCAGCCTCCTCGCGCTCCACGCCGCGATTGATGTCGGCGCTCTGCTCGTGCAGGGCCGAGAACACCCCGCACGATTTCCCGTCGAAGCACAGCTCCGAGCGGTCGTAGCCTATCTCGTTGATAACCCTGCGAGCCACGTCCTGCAGATCGACGTACGCATCGCTCTTCACCTCGCCGGCAATGACGGTCTGCCCCGTCGTTACGAGCGTTTCGCAGGCAACCTTCGACTGAGGATCGCGGGCAAGAAATTCATCAAGAACCGCATCGGATATCTGGTCGGCAACCTTATCGGGATGCCCTTCCGAAACGGACTCTGACGTAAAAAGGTAATTCATATCCAATTCTGATTTTTTTTTAGATTTTACACAAAAAAATATCGACTGCGCGAAGGGTTCCGCACAGCCGCCGGCCATAGAAAGACGTTTTCGTCCGAGAAAAGCTCGCTCCCGCATATCCGGGCCCGGCTGCCGCCGTCGGCGGCACGGACACTTGCGAGGCAATTTTAGCATTTTTTCGAGTGGTTGCAAGCAGCCAAATCTTTCCACAGCGAAGCCCCCGCTATCCGGAGAACCTTCATAATGCAAAATTACTGCATTTGCGCCATTCCTCAAAATATTCCATCCTAAAAAATCCAAAAGCAGCCCCTCGCAAGATAATAACCACCACCCGCGTGTAGGGACGTTCCTTCGGCACGTTTACCTGAATATCACTTATTTACCATGCCCCCCCCACTTATCCATCACAAAAAAGAGGCTGCGCCAAAAATTGACGCAGCCCCTGAAATTTATCTCGAAAAAATGGGGAGATTAAAACTTGATCGAGTTCTTGCTCATCATCTCACGAATCTTATCCTGGCTCAGATCGTGGCCGCAGCGCATCTTCTGAACCTTGATGCGACCGGACTTTTCACGAGCAAGGCTCTTGAGCGTTACGATCGAGTTCAGACCCTTCACATTCGGACTGATCTTCTTCGAAGGAGCACCGGCCATCGGCGAGAAGTCGAGGTCAAACATACCCTTGCCGTAGGTTACGGGCTTACCCTGAGGACGGTTCGGATCAAGGTTCGTGTAGAAGCCGTCGCCTTCGTCGGTCATGAGCAGGAGCTTGCCGGCGGGGAAGGTGATGTGGTCGTTCTCAAACGTACCGGTTGCGCCTGCGCGCTTCTGGGCCGTCAGCGTGCTGCCCTTGTAGTTGATCTGGAACCATGCATCGCTCATAGCGTTAGCCGGGCCGAAGTAAACGCCCTCTTCAATCTCAATATCGGCAAGGTCGATACCGATAGCGCTCAGAGGCATAAGCACGCCCTTCGGGTCGCGGGCATCAATCTCGATGTAGTACTTGCCGTCGAGGAGAGGCCAGCCGATGTCCTCAAGCAGAGGCCATTCGCCATAAGGATTGGCAATGCGATAGTAGCCGGGCATGTCGTTATGCTCCTGAACCATCACTTCCCATGTGGCAATACCATTTGCATTGAGAAGCAGACCTACGAACAGACCGTCCGTGTAGTCGGCATAGCCAATCGTCGTCCATTCAGGCGTCACCTGCTTGGATTCGAATGTATAGATCTTGGCACCCTTTGCAACAACCTTGTTGTCCTTGTCGTAGCCAACAGCAATCGTTGTATAGCGGCCGCTCTCAGAAAACTCATACGACATCTTGTATGAGCCGGCATAGATGTATTCTGCATCTTCATCGCTTGCAAGTGCGTCATAAGCAGCATCGAGGTCATCACCGGCGAGCTCGCCCTTCTGGATCTCGCATACGAAGTGGTCGATATCCGGCGAGGGCACAACCTCTACGATTGCATACTCCTTCACCTCATAGTCGTCGGACACAAGGTTGCCCTGATATGCGAAGTTGAAGTAGTAGTCCTTATATTCGCCGGGGAGCTGAAGGGTCTCAAGAGCCGGACCAAACATTTTTGTGGCGCTATAAAGATACATATTCAAGTAGAAACGACCCTGGACAGGATTGAAATACGAGAGTTCGAAGCCGTTATTAGCCATAACCTTCAGGGCTTCGGCTTCCGTGAACTGGCCTCCGCCTTCGTAGTAATACATCAGGTATTCCAGAATGGTCGTGTAGCTGTAGGTTTCGCCGTAGTTAGTGTTCACAATCGGAGTGTTGATAGGCTCTACGAGCTTAACGAGCGGGCATTCAACACCGTCAACATCAATGGTCTTCGAAGGATCAAGCTCGATAACTTCCTCATATTCGAAATCAGTGAAGGGCGAAAGAACCAGATACTGCTTCACACCTTCCTTGTTGAGCGATTCGCGCACGTAAACAGGCGTGTTGTATTCGTAGTCCCAAAGTGCTCCCATCTGATATACGCCGGGCTCAACCTCGCTGTAAAGCTCCCAATCAGACCAAGGCAGGTAAACAGCAACAAAAGTGCGGTGGCCCATGCCATAAGCGCCCGTGTAGTTGGCGTCGAGCGTCAGGTCGATGTTATATTCGCGGTCCATTTCCACCTTCTCGAAGTCTACGCCGATTTCGAGAGTGATTTCCTTCACGCCCTTGGGGAAGGTTACGCTCGAAGGAATTGTGAAGATGTCCTCTACCTTTACTTCTACAGGATTTTCCTCATCGGTGTCGTCTACGTACATAACCGACGACGTCAGGCCCACCGTGCTTTCTTCTGTGGCGTCGATACGATTCACTTTCAGCGACACCATAGTCGCATCAACGGGAATCGAAAGCTCCGCAGACTCCGTGACAGGGAAGTAAGCTTCCTGATTCCCGGCTGAAGGCGAAGGCGTCGGTTCCACATGGTCGGTGCAGGCATACGAGCAAGCTAAGAGAGCCGTGCACGCGAGCACTGAGAAAATTTTATTGAATTTCATATCTTGTGGAGTGATTTTTCTTGTTTGATTTGCTTGGTTTCTTGGTTCTCCATCGGCCCCTTGAAGGACCGACGGAGATTTTCATATGTCTCAACCTTCTTAGTTGACGGGCTTCATCAGGTCGTAAGGCGAAGGATTGTTGTATTTCTCGATTGCGCGGTTGTTGTCGCCCTCGGAGCGCACGATCACGAAGTTCATCCATGCAGGGCGACCGTTGGTGTTGTAGGTGTCAGCACCCCAGTTAAAGTTCGAGCCATTGTATGCACGGGTTACGTCCATATTCAGACGCTTCACGTCGAAGAAGGTCTGGCCTTCACCCCAGAGCTCGATGCGCTTCTGAAGGACGATTTCGTTGATGACATTTTCCTTCGAGGATGCATAGCACTTGTAGGTATTGAAACGGTAAGCCTTCATGAAGCTCTCGAGCTTGGCCTTGCCGGCTTCAGGATCTGCATGAGCGGCAGCCTCGGCAGCGATGAGATACATTTCCTCAACACGCATCAGAGGCACAGCCACAACGCAAGAGGTCTGGTAGTCGGTGGTGACGCCCGAGCCGGGACGGAACTTCACCGAGTAGTAGGGCTGGAAGTTCTCTTCTGCAAACTCCTGGTTCAGGAAGGTTACGCGGCTTTCGAGGGGCGAGCCTTCAGGGGCCACGAATGTGAGCTTGCGGAAGTCGCGGTCGTTGATCTGATTATAGAGCGACGCACCGATCTGAACCCATACGCCTGCAGATGCATAGCCGAATTCAGCCTCGTTGCAGAGCCACGACACCCAGTTGAGAAGTGCAGTCTGCACTGCATCGTCTTCCTTCACGTACTGCTGGCCCCACATCCACGAGGGAGTGCTGATGTCGTTGAAACCGGTTGCAGTCGAGAGCCATTCTTCCTCGGTGGTGGGAGTGTAGCCTGCTTGTGCGAGCTCGGCATACTTCAGGGCCTCGGCATAGCCGGCAGCGGCCTTGGCAGCATCGCCTTCGGGAACATTGTATTCCATGTCGTAGTAAGAAGCATCCCACATGTTAAGACGAGCCATCAGACCGTATGCAACAGAGAGGTCGGGAAGAATCTTCGAAGGACGGGCGGCACAGTTGGAACTCATGAGCTCGATAGCCTTTTCAAGATCGCTCTTGATGAACTCCACGATCTCGGCGTGAGTGCGACGGGGATTGTTGCGGCTCTCCTCCTCAGTGGTATTTTCTGTTACGATAGGAACGGTGAGACCGACAACCGAATTGCCGTAAATGCTCTTGCCATCGCTATAGATGTTCGGCATGAACTCATACATACGGGCCCAGTCCATATAGACGGATGCGCGGAATGCATGTGCTGCGCCGAGGTAGCTGCGGAGAACGGGGTTGTCCGTATCGGGGTCTACAGCTGCTACAGCGAGGTTGGTGGTCTGAACCTGCTTGGCAAAGCTCAACCATACCCACTGAGTGGCCATATATTCAGCGCCGATCGACTCACGCACGCTGCTCCAGGTTGTGAACCAGTTGTAGCCGATGGTCGGTGCGCACATATCCTCGGTCATAAGGTCGCGGACGTGCATCAGCGCCGGATTGCCCCAGTCGTAAGCCTGGTCGTTGTTCATGATGTCGCAAATATTGAGATATGCAGGCATACCCATCACGACGGCCTCTGTGGCCTTGGGCGACCCTTCGAGCTGCGACTGCACCATGCCGCTGGTGGGGAACACTTCCTCCACACAGCTCGTCAGCGCGGATGCGCCGAGAGTTGCGGCGATAAGGGTGAAATATGATGTTTTCATTATTGCTTGTTGGATTTAGAATGTTACCGATAAGCCGCCGGAAATCGTGCGGATGGGTGCATAATATGTGTTGTTGTTGCCACCGGTGAAGCTCTGGCGAGGATCGAGACCCTGACGCTTGCTCCATACCCACACGTTTTCGCATGCGAAATAGAAGCGCAGCTTCTGCAGATACATCTTGCGGCTGATGGCGCCGGGCAGGGTGTAGCCGAAGTTGATGTTCTCGATAGAGAAGTAGCTGGCATCCGTCAGGAAGCGCGACGATTCGGAATTGGAGCTCTGGTCGCTATAGAAGTAGCGGGGAATGTCGGTTGTACGGTTATCGGGCGTCCACGCATTGAGAATGTCGGCATGGATGTTGTCGCCCTTACCGCCGGTGGAGTAAGGCGAACCCATCAGACGGGCATAACCCGAGTCATATACAAGACCGCCAATCTGATAGTTGCAGTTCACAGTCAGGTCGAAGCCTTTGTATTCGAGCGTCGTGCTGAGACCGCCGTAGACAGGTGCAAGACACGAACCAACGGCAAAACGGTCGGCATTGCCATAGACATCGGTCGTTACAACCTTACCGGAATTGGTTTCTGTACCGATGAGGTCGGGATCGGTGATTACACCGTTCTCGAAGTCCTCCTTCGTATAGCGTTCGCGCATATAGTAAAGAGCCTTACCTGTGTTGGGGTCCACACCTGCATACTTCTGATTGAAGTAGGTGTACATCGGGAGGCCTTCGCCATAGAAGTAGTTGCCGCTGGCGTAACCGTCGAACTTCCGGCCTTCGCTCATCTTGTCTGCTTCGATGCGATAAGCAGCGCCGTTCTTGGTCTCGGGATCGAGATAGAGGATGCGGTTCTTATACCAGGTCATGTTGAAGTTCACGGTCCACGTGAAGTCGCGGGTCTGCACTGCGATACCGGAAAGTTCGAGTTCGACGCCGGCGTTCATCATGTCGCCTACGTTGCGGTAGTAGCCCGTGTAACCGAAGGACGAGGGAAGCGAGAAGAACATGAGCATGTCCGTTGTCTTGCGGTAGAAACCGTCGACGCCACCGGAGAAGCGGTTGTTGAACATCGAGAATTCTACGCCGGCGTTGAAGTTGCCGCCCTTTTCCCACGAAATCTTTTCATTACCCATCGTTTCGGGCACTGCTGCGGGATAGCCGTCGACGTTGGCAAGGGAGTAAACGTTGGTGTAGAGGAAGTTGCCGATATTATCGTTACCCTGCTCACCGTAGGATACCTTCACCTTCAAGGAGTTCAGCCAATCGCGGGTAGACTCCATGAAGTCTTCCTTGGTAAGGATCCATGATGCACCGAGGCTCCAGAAGTTACCCCAGCGGTGCTTGGGATGGAACTTCGAAGAAGCGTCGCGACGATAGGATACATTGCCGAAATATTTTGCGTCGTAGTCGTAGAGGCCGCGGAAAATCCAACCTTCGTTGTTATATTCCGTAGTGTAGGACGACGAGGAACCATCGATGATGGCGTTGTTAAGTTCCGTGTTCCAGGGATCGAACATGTTGCTCTTGTTGCCGGAGAGAGCATAGCCCTGCTGAAGGTTGTATTCGTGACCGGCGAGAGCGGCAGCATTATGCTTGCCGAACTGGTGGCTCCAGTTGAGGAGCTGCTGGTAGCTCTGGTTGAACTGGCGGGTGTGGCTCTTGCCTACCATACCGTTCTGGCCGGCGTATGCGCCGTAGAAGGGGTTGGTTACGGAGCTCGAACGACGCTCGTTCACGTATACCGTGTTGTTCGAAGTGAAGCGGAAGTCCTTGAGGAAGCGTACTTCAAAGTAGCCCGTAGCGTTGAAGAGGTTGCCGTTGCTGTCGCTGATGTCGAGCATTGCGGCATTCAGGGCGTTGGAGTCGGGGAAGATGGGACGCACGAGACCCGCGTTGGCGCCGTCGCCATAGTCGAAGCGCTGGAGGCCGTTGGCGTCAACCATGATATTGCCGTTGGCGTCGCGCATGTAAAGAGGATAGATCGGAGCGATTTCCGTTGCGGCGGCAAATACGTTGCTCGTCGAGTTGGAAGCGCCCTCGTCGCCCGACATTGCGTGTGCCGAGTAGTGGGTGTAGTTAACGTTAGCGCCAACCTTGAGCCATTCCTTGGCCTGAACGTCTGCGGTCAGACGGCCGGTGAAGCGGCGGTAGTCGGTCTTGGCCGTGATGATACCCTGATTGTCGAGGTAGCCTACAGATGCGCGGAAGTTGCCCTTCTCCGTGCCCTGGGCGATGCTGATGTTGTATTCCTGACGGAGGCTGCTCTTATAGGTGGCATCCATCCAGCTGTCGGGAGTAAGGAAGTATTCGGCGCCCTTGTAGCTTACCACATTGCCAAGAGTTGCGTTGGGGTTGATCTTGCCGTTCTGGCCGATGAGCATCTGGCCGGCAGGAACCGTAAATACATTATATCCGAGGCCGTAGGTGGTGGAGTTGATCATGTTCTGGTTAGCCCAGTAGTTTGCCATCTCGCTGTTGTAGCCCAGACCACCGGCTGCTTCGGGGAAGCTTGCGTAGTTGTAAAGAGCCTTATAGTAGGTCTCGTAGAACATACCGGGATCGGTGATGTAGTCGTAGTCCTGCGTGGCGCGGGTGTTGGCACCCCACTTTGCATCTACTACAACCTGAGCCTCACCGAGCTTTGCACGCTTAGTGGTGATAAGAATCACACCGTTGGCGCCGCGGGCACCGTAAAGAGCGTTGGAGGCAGCGTCCTTCAGGACGGTCATGCTCTCGATATCGTTGTTGTTCAGCGTGGTGATGTCGCCGGTGAAGGGCGCGCCGTCCACGATGATAAGGGGGTCGTTCATACCCGAGTTAACGGAGGAGAAACCACGGATACGGATCGAGGGGTTGCCCGAACCGGGAGCACCCGATGCGTTCGACAGCTGAAGGCCGGCAACACGTCCGGAGAGAGCGTCGAGCACGTTGGAGCTCTGTGTTTTCTCGATCGTAGCAGCTCCTACGACTGCGGCCGAACCCGTGAAGGCCGAACGCTTCTGTTCGCCGTATGCAACGGCAATTACCTCATCGAGCATCTCTGCCGAGGGACTGAGGTAGACGCTCATCTTCCCGTTGGCGGGGATGTTCACGTCCTGGGTCTTGTAACCCACATAAGTGAAGCTCAGGGCCTTCGTCGAGGAGGGCACGGAAATCGAGAAGTGTCCGTCGATGTCCGTTACCGCACCGTAGCCTTGGCCGGCTGTCACCGAAACGCCCACGAGCTCCTCGTTCGACTGGGCGTCGTAGACAGTACCCGTAACCGTACGCGTCTGCGCCGACGCACACAGGCTGATCGAAAGCACTGTCAGAAATAATAGAAACAGCTTTTTCATACAAAAATTTAATTAGACATAAATTGGTTGATTAGTTAATTTCTGCTTTCTAAGGCACACCACCCCCTGCTGTCCGAGGGCAATGATTGTGCAAAATTAATACAAATATTTGATTATTTAAACTTTTGAAAGAAAAAATTTCGTGAATATGACACTTTGATACCCTGCGGATATGTTAAATAACATATTTCTAGAGCATAACTTCCCCAATGTATCAAGCACTTACACCCTTTCAATCTTTTTTACGCAAATTAACCGTTTTTCTCTCTCGAAGTAGCAACTTTTCGCGCCCGTGGGCTCGTTTAAAAAAATTTTTTGTACCTTTGTACTCGGAACCTCCCGAAGGCTCCCCTCCTCTTTTATATATATTATCTCCATCCTTTCATTATTCATCATCCGAAAGAATATGTCCAACTGGTTTGAATGCAAAGTAAGATACGATAAAATCCAGGAAAACGGCTCCGCGAAAAAAGTTACCGAGCCCTATCTCGTTGATGCCCTCACCTTCACCGAGGCCGAGGCTCGCATAACCGAAGAACAGCACCCCTTCATCTCGGGCGAGTTTTCCGTCTCCGCCGTGAAACGTTCGCGCATCTCCGAAATATTCTGGAACGAGGGCGGCGACCGCTGGTATCTCGTCAAAGTGGCGTTCATTACCATCGACGAGCGCTCAGGAGCAGAAAAACGCTCCGTGTCGCAGATTCTTGTCCAGTGCAACGGCTTCAAGAGCGCCTTCGAAAACTTCACCAAAGGCATGGAAGGCACCATGGCCGACTACGAAATCGTATCCATCGCCGAGACGCCCTTGATGGACGTCTACAAAATGAAAGTCATCGCCGACGGCCCCCGGCCCGAATAATCCCCACCACTAGCCCACGCAAACCCTCCGCAACAACAGAATGTCGACTATCGCCGAACGAATAAAAGCCATTCGCGCAACGCTCCCCGAGGGAGTGGAGCTCGTGGCCGTGTCGAAATTCCACCCTGTGGAGGCTATCCGCGAGGCTTATGACGCAGGCCAGCGCTCCTTCGGCGAAAGCCGGATTCAGGAGCTCGCCGAAAAGACCCATGCCCTGCCCTCCGACATCAACTGGCACTTCATCGGCCACCTGCAGACAAACAAGGTGCGACGCCTGATAGGCCACGCAACCCTTATCGAATCCATCGACTCGGAGCGCCTCCTGCATATTGTCGACCGCGAGAGCGAGCGTGCCGGAGTGGTGTCGCGTGTGCTCATGCAGGTGCATGTTGCACGAGAGGAAACAAAATTCGGCTTCAGCCCCGAAGAGCTCCTCGATTTCTTCCGCCAGCGCCGCTTCGAGAGCCTCCGCGCCACGCACATCTGCGGCCTCATGGCCATGGCCTCCAACACCGACGACACGGCCCGCATCCTCGACGACTTCCGGCGCGTGGCCGCTCTTCGCGACGAAATCCTCGCAGCCGTCCCCGACCTCCGCGGCTTCGACATCCTCTCGATGGGAATGTCCGACGACTATCCCCTGGCAATCGAGGCCGGAAGCACCCACGTGCGCATCGGAACAGCCATCTTCGGCCTCCGCGATTACCCCGAAAATCTACCCTGAAAATAAACCAACGTTATAAAAATCCTTAAACACTAATCCTAAAGAAATGGCTAACACCAAAACACCCGCCCCCAACGCTTCGTCGTCGAACGTCGTGGCCATCGTTGCGATGTTCTTCCTATTCGCAATGATTTCCTTCGTTACGAACCTCGCAGCCCCCCTCGGCACAATCTGGAAAAACAACTACGACTGGTCGGGCATGCTCGGCAACCTCATGAACTTCCTGGCATACCTCTTCATGGGCATCCCCGCCGGCAACCTCCTTTCGCGAATCGGCTATAAGAAA
Organism: uncultured Porphyromonadaceae bacterium; assembly: GCA_947176295.1. Lineage (GTDB taxonomy): Bacteria > Bacteroidota > Bacteroidia > Bacteroidales > Muribaculaceae > CAG-873. Next base: position 39,668 of record CAMWQB010000003.1, on the reverse strand, counting down.
ACGGCTCTCGCCGCTATGGCCGTGGGCTTCGCCGGCCTTGTCCTCCAGTGGCTTTCGGGCTTCGTAGGCACCGAAACCGACCTCTTCATGATCGACGCCGTGCCCGTAACCCTCAACTTCATCATCTACCTCCTCGGCGCATTCATCTGCGGCTTCTGCGTGTGCATGCTCAACACGGTGGTGAACCCCATGCTAAACCTCCTCGGCGGCGGCGGCAACCGCGGCAACCAGCTCGTGCAGGCCGGCGGCTCCTTTAACTCCCTCGCGGGCACCCTCACCCCCTTCTTCGTGGGCATGCTCATCGGCCAGGTAACCGACCGCACCTCCATGAACGACGTGGCTCCCTTGCTCTACATCGCAATGACCGTATTCGTCCTGGCATTCATCATCATAAGCTTCGTTGCCATTCCTGAGCCCCACCTCCAGAAGAGTGGCGCCAAGGCCCGCAAAGAGCCCCACAGCCCCTGGAGCTTCCGCCACACCGTCCTCGGCGTAATCGGTATCTTCTTCTACGTGGGCCTCGAAGTTGGCATCCCCGGCATGCTCATCTTCTACCTCTCCGACTCCGCCGCTTCCGGCATCACCGAGAACGCTACGGCAGTTGCCGGTGGCGTTGCCGCAATATACTGGCTGCTCATGCTCGTCGGACGTCTCGTCTCCAGCGTCATCTCCGGCAAAGTTTCTTCCCGCACTCAGCTCATCGTGGTGAGCGCCACGGCTATCGTCCTCGTCTGCGCAGCAATCTTCCTGCCCGCGTCTATCCGCGTGAGCATGCCCGCATACTCCGCCGGCGTAGGTTTCACATCCGCTATGGTACCCGCCAAGGCCCTCCTTCTCGTGCTCTGCGGCCTCTGCACCTCCGTAATGTGGGGCGGCATCTTCAACCTCGCCGTCGAAGGCCTCGGGAAATACACAGCCAAAGCCTCCGGCATTTTCATGATGATGGTAGTAGGCGGCGGCGTGATGCCCCTCATACAGAACGCCATCGCCGGCGCAACCGGATACATGGCTTCCTACTGGCTCGTAGTGGCTATGCTCGCTTATCTCCTCTACTACGGCCTTGTCGGTTCGCGCAACGTCAACACCGACATCCCCGTGGCCGACGAGGACAACGCTCCCGACCTCCGCGACCTCTAAGACTCATTTTTCAAAAAACAATATTCCCTCATTTTCAAGAATAAGCTATGGTAACTGACGCCAAGACCCTCACCCGCGCTGCCGACAACATCCGTGTCCTCTCGGCCGCAATGGTCGAAAAAGCCAAATCCGGACATCCCGGAGGCGCAATGGGTGGCGCTGACTTTGTCAACGTCCTGTACTCGAAATTTCTTGTCTACGACCCTGACGATGCCACTTGGCCCTGGCGCGACCGCTTCTTCCTTGACCCCGGGCACATGTCGCCGATGCTATATTCGGTGCTTGCCCTCGCAGGAAGATACACCATAGCCGAGCTCCAACAGTTCCGCCAATGGGGCTCCGTTACACCCGGACACCCCGAAGTGGATCCCGCTCGCGGAATTGAAAACACCTCCGGCCCCCTCGGCCAGGGCCACACCATGGCCGTGGGGGCCGCAATTGCCGAACGTTTCCTCGTGGCCCGGTTCGGCGAAACTTGCGCCCACAAAACATACGCATTCATCTCCGACGGCGGTATTCAGGAGGAAATCTCCCAAGGCGCCGGCCGCATCGCCGGCTTCCTCGGCCTCGCAAACCTCATCATGTTCTACGACGCCAACGGCGTCCAGCTCTCCACCGACGTCGACGCCGTCGACGAGGAAGACTACGCCGCCAAGTATCGCGCATGGGGATGGAACGTTCTCGAAATCAACGGCAACGACCCCGACGAGATAGCACACGCCCTCGCCGCCGCCCACGAAGAGACCAAGCGCCCCACTCTCATCATCGGCCGCACAGTCATGGGCCTCGGCGCCCGCAACGCCAAGGGCGAACCCATGGAAGGCCTCTGCAGCACTCACGGCCAGCCACTGAGCAAAGCCGGCGTGGACATGCCCGAAACATATCGAAATCTCGGAGCCGACCCCGACGACCCCTTCCGCTTCTTCCCCGAAGCCGAAGCTCTCTACGCCGCCCGCGCCGAAGAGCTGCGCAAGATCGTGGCCGAACGCCGCGAAGCCCACGCACGCTGGGCGCAGGACCACACGGCTGAGGCTGCGACCCTCAAAGGCTATCTCGAAGGATACATCCCCGAAATAGACTACGCCGCGATTATCCACAAAGCCGACGTGGCCACCCGCACAGCCTCCGCCGACGTGCTCGGCGTCCTCGCCGAGAAAGTCGAAAACATGATCGTCTCCTCCGCCGACCTCGCCAACTCCGACAAGACCGACGGATTCCTCAAGAAAACCCAAGCTTTTGCCCCGCACGACTTCTCCGGAGCCTTCCTCCACGCAGGAGTCGCCGAGCTCACAATGGCTGCCATCATGAACGGCATTGCCCTCCACGGCGCCTGCATCGCCGCCTGCGGCACATTCTTCGTCTTCTCTGATTATCAGAAGCCGGCAATCCGCATGTCGGCCCTCATGGAGCTTCCCGTAAAATACATCTGGAGCCACGACGCATTCCGCGTAGGCGAAGACGGCCCCACCCACGAGCCCATCGAACAGGAAGCCCAGCTCCGCCTCCTCGAGGAAATCCGCAACTTCAGCGGCGAACGCTCGATGCTTGTCCTCCGTCCCGCCGACGCTGCCGAGACCTCATACGCCTGGCAGATGGCCATGGGCGCCACCAAGCGACCTACCGGCCTCATCACCTCGCGTCAGGACATCAAGGACCTCCCCGCCCCCGAAGGAACATCGCGCATCGAAGCCGCCCGCGGCACCCTCCGCGGCGGATACACCGCCCTGCCCTCACCCGGCGGAGCCACACCCGACGTAGTCCTCGTGGCCAACGGCTCGGAAGTTTCGCTCCTCTGCGACGTCCGCGCCCTCCTCGCCGCCGAGGGCATCAAGGCTTCGGTCGTGTCCGTGCCCTCCACAGGCCTCTTCAACGACCAGGACGAGGCATATCGCCTCAGCGTCCTCCCGCTCGGAATCCCGCAGCTCGGCCTCACAGCCGGCCTCCCCGATTCCCTGCGCCTCATCGACGGCTTCAACGGCAAAATCTACGCGATGAACCGCTTCGGAGCTTCCGCACCCTACAAAGTGCTCGACGAAAAATTCGGATACACACCCGAAAACATCCTCAGCTGGGTGAAAAGCAATCTCGGAATCGAAAACCCTCTGCGCGAGAATTACTGATACCCTCTCCCGCACCGGGTCACCGCAAATAAAAAATGCCTGTGTTTGAAAACTTTTTTTCACATACAGGCATTATATTTCAAAAAAATGTTGTAATTTTGCGGAACGTAACATACGCCAAGTTTGAAACTATTTATATATCAACAACCATAACAAAATTTCTCCTATGAAAAAAGCTCTCTTAGCTCTCGGTCTGACCGTCATTGCCGGCCAGGCTCTCGTTGCTCAGGAGGTGGTAGAAGAAGTAGCCGTAATGCAGGAAGTTACTGCAGTTGAGGATCCCTCCCAGGGCTACCTTTTCAACCGCTTCAAAGACAACTGGTTCATCACCGCTGAAGGTGGCGCCAACATCAACTTCGGTGCTTACACCTCCCACCGCGATCTCAAGGACCGCTTCTCCCCCCAGGCCTCTCTCTATGTAGGCAAATGGTTCTCGCCTCTGATGGGTCTCCGCATTGGCCTGAACTGGGCTAACCTCAAGTCCCTCGCCGACTTCGATGCAGGTGGTGTTGAAGCCGACAAATATCGTCCCGACGGCTATTACAAGCAAAGTTTCCGCACTCTTGGCCTCAATTTCGATGCTATGCTCAACGTCACCAACTGGTGGTGCGGCTACAAGCCCGATCGCGTTTACAACTTCATCGCCTATGCCGGTGGCGAAGGCGTATTCCCCTTCGACAAAAAGTCTGGCGAATGGAAATTCGACCACGATAAGGTGCTCGCTCTCCGCGCAGGCCTTATCAACTCCTTCCGTCTCTCCAAGCAGATGGCTCTCGGCATCGACCTCCGCTACACCCTCTACGAAGGTGTAATCGAGAAAAAGGGCGAAAACCGCGGCTGGAACAACCTTTCAGCTAACCTCTCGCTCACCTACAACTTCCGTGAGCGCAACTGGAAGGCTCCCATCGTGCCCGTTTGCCCCGAACCCGAAAACTGCGATCCTATCCGCGCTCGCCTCGACGCTGCAAACCGCCGCATCGAAGAGCTCGAAGCTCAGCTCCAGGCTTGCCTCGCTCGCCCCGCAGAGCGCATCGTAGAGACCATCAAAGCTCCCCTCGCAACCGTTTACTATCCCATCGGTGTTTCCCGCTTGTCCTCCGAAAACGCTCGCGTTATCAAGGCTGTTGCTGCTGAAATCGCTCAGCACCCCGATCAGAAGTACACCGTTACCGGTTGGGCCGATACTTTCACCGGCACACCCGACATCAACGCTCGTCTCCGCAAGGCTCGTGCTCTTGGGGTAGAGAAGGTTCTACTCCGCAACGGCGTGAAGGCCGACCAGCTCACCGTTGTTGACAACAACACCAACAACCTCCACCAGGATCTCGGTAAGAAGTGCGCATCTCTCGACCGCGCCGTTACCATCACCGAAACGAAGTAATCCCCCATACTTTCAATCCCCACAAGCCACCGCGCCCCCTGCGCGGTGGCATTTTTTGTATAAACGCATAAAGCGGCACCCATTTAGACTAATTGGACCAATTAGACCAATAAGCCCAATTAGCTCCAACCCAACCGGGGAGCCCATAGGATACCACTCAGAAAAGCCCAACGCTTAAGCTCCCTCATCAAAACAAAGAAAATAGCACACCCCTGCAGCCGCAAGCGCAAAAGCAATTCCCCCAACTAAATTAGACCAATAGGACTAATAAGCCCATTTAGCCCCAACCCCACTCCGCAGCGCCCACTGGACGGCGCACAAAAAAGCGCCCGGCTTCGCAGTCGGACGCTTCTTTTATCTGAGACGTCTCTCAGACGGTGTTGACAATTATAACTATACTCATATTCCTATTTTCATTTTACAAGCACTTTGCGGCCGCCAACAAGGTAGATACCAGCGGGCAGTCCTTGCGTGGCCTCAGAGGGCGCTACAGAGCTTCGTACGCGCATTCCCTGAGTGTTGAATACATCAACCGGGAGCGTAGCATCCTCTGCCTCGATCTTCACGGCATCGATTCCGCTCACGGAGCTCATACGCAGGGCTGCTATGCGGATGCCCGAGGGCTGGTAGGGAGCATTGTCCTTCATGCGGATTGTCTGCTTGCCTGCAGGAAGGGTTACCTTGAAGACATGTGGAGCATATACGTCGTCCTTGCCGGAAAGCGAGAGGGTCTGTGCGGCGCACAGCGCACCCGTCTCTTTGCCATCGGCTCCTACGCCGACGAAGTTGATGCGGGGGTCGAAACGCTCGGGCTCGCCCTTACCGGAAGCGAAAACTTCGATGTTGTATTCGCCTGCCTCGGGCACGTCGAACTGATAGTCGAGCGTTGCACCGCCATTGAATGCAGTGATTTCGAGGGGTTTCGGAGCGTCTGCGTAGTTTGTTGAGCCAAGAGCGGCCAGCGTGCGGGCATGGTAGTCCGTGGCTGCGATCATTGTGCCGGGCGTGTGATAATACTCAGGGTCGAATTCCCACATGTGGGTGTAGACCTTGCCCTGCTCCGTGAGCGATACCTGCACTTTCTTGTCCACGACTGTATTGGCCAGCAGACCATAGTTGGGCTTGTTGCTCTGATTGTAAGGGCCCTGAGCCATGAACCACGAGTAGCGGTAGATAGCTTCGCTCTGCTCCAGCCATTCCACGCATTCGATCATGGACGAAATCTGAGCTTCGGGCGCTACATACACGTTGCCGGCGCCGCCGGGCCAGTAGCACCATTCGGTGATCCATACCTGCTTGCCATACTTGGCGTAGAACTCCTCTGCCGTCGACTTCATAAGCCCGAAGCCGCCATAGTTGTGGAGAGCAGTGAAGTCGAAGGCGTCGAGGCCTACGAGGCTCACGAATTCATCCATCCACTTCGCGGGGGTGCTATACTGGGGGTTAGCCGAGTAGTTGAGGGCCGGAGCCACAAGCTTCAGGCCGAGCTCCTTTGCAAGAGCCTGAACCTTGGGCCATTCAGCAGCAGCCTGAGCCGGAGTCATATTCGCCTGATTAGTGAAGTTCGGCTCGTTGAAGCCCAGGAGGTATTTCACCTCGGGGTGTGCCTTGCAATAGTTGCGGATGTTCTCCGCGCTATAGTTGGCGCTCCACGTCATCGGACAGAAGTCCATCGTACTCTTGAAGTTTTCTACCTCGTACTGATAGCCCTGGTTGGCAGCATTGCCCCAGTTATACCACCAGCAGGATCCTTCCTGGATGAGTTCAACTTCCTGAGCGTATGTGAATTTGGCGCACACGCCACGCTTGGCGCTTCGCGCCTCGGCGCCGGAGCATGCCAGCAGGGCAAGCCCCGCGCCAAGGAGAATATGTCTTAAATTCATAGTCTTTAAATCTAAGGAAACTAAGTTTATAAGAGAGAGTGTGTGTAAGAATCATTCGACAACAAAACCCTTAGCCTCGCCGCTTGCGCTGTCGGCAGCGATCCAGAGCTGGAAGTCGCCGGGTTCCGTTACGCGCTCGTTGGCTGCATTGTAGAAGGCCAGGTCGTCGGCATTGAGCGTGAAGCTTACCGTGCGCTTTTCGCCGGGAGCGAGCTCGATCTTCTCATAGCCCTTAAGCTCCTTGACGGGGCGGCAGAGCGAACCCACGAGATCGCGGATATAGAGCTGAGCCACAGTCGCACCCTTTACGCTACCGGTGTTTTCGATTTCGCAGCTTGCCGTGATGGTGCCGTTCTTGGCATCCATCTTCTCCGACGAGAGCACCACCGGACCATAGTTGAAGTCGGTATAGCTCAGGCCGTAACCGAAGGGGAAGAGGGGCCCGTCGCCGCAGTCCATATAGAAGCTCGTGCAGCCTGTCGACGTCTGCTCGGCCTCGAGAGGCACTTCATCCATGAGCATCATTCCCTCGGCGGGACGGCCCGTGTTCTTGTGAGAGTAGTAGAGAGGAGCCTGCGCCGAAGCCTTAGGCATGCTTGCAGGCAGGTGGCCCGAAGGATTCACCTTGCCGCTCAGCACATTGGCGATGGCAGGGCCACCCATCGTTCCGGGATGGAAGCAGTAGAGGATAGCGTCGGAGTTGTCCACCACGTCCTTGATGGCCATGGGGCGACCGGTCATCACTACCGACACCACAGGCTTTCCCGTGGCCTTGAGCTGACGCAGCATCTCCTTCTGTGCGCCGGGAAGCGTGAGATCCGTGCGGCAGTGAGCCTCGCCCGAGAGCACGGCTTCTTCGCCGCAGACGAAGAGAATCACATCGGCCGTGCGGGCCTTGGCAACTGCGGCGGCAATCCCCGCAGCGTTAGTGTCGCGGCTGTAGGTCAGGCCGGGAGCGGCCACGATCTTGCCTTCGCCGTACATATCGTTGAGAGCTTCGAGCACCGTTACGGTCTTGTCCTTTTCGAGGTCGAAACACCACGTGCCGTTCTGGTCGTGCTTGGCATCCATCATCGGGCCGGTAACAGCTATGCGCACACCCTCCTTCAGGGGCAGCACACCGCCATCGTTCTTCAGGAGGATAGCGCTCTGCTCGGCTGCATGCTGCGCTGCGGCGAGATTGCTTTCCGTGAAGAAGCGGCGAGCGTTGGCCGTGTCGACGTAGGGATTTTCGAAGAGGCCCAGGCGGAACTTGAGCCGGAGGACATTGCGCACGAGGTCGTCGAGCACCTTTTCGCTCACCTTACCCTGCTCCACGAGGTTCTTGAGACTCGAAACATATGCATAGCTCATCATGTCCACATCCACGCCGGCCTTGGCAGCAGCCTCCGTGGCAGCTTCGAGGTCCTTGCAGTAGCCTTGCGGCACCATCTGCTGGATCGAGCTCCAGTCGCTGCACATCACGCCGTCCCAGCCCCATTCGCCGCGAAGGATGTCGCGCATCAGATGGGTGTCGGCGTTGGTGGGCATGCCGTTGATGTCGTTGAAGGAGCACATGAATGTAGCAGCCCCTGCATCGGCGCAAGCCTTGAAAGGAGGCAGATACACGTCGCGCAGGTGCGGCTCGGGAATCCAGGTCGTATTGTAGTCCTTGCCGCCTTCGCTTGCGCCATAGCCCACGAAATGCTTCACGCAGGCAGCCATCGTGTTGGGCTTCGAGAGATCGTCGCCCTGATAGCCGTTCACCATGGCCACACCCAGCTTGGATGCGAGATAGGGATCTTCGCCGAAGCTCTCGGCAATGCGGCCCCAGCGGGCATCTCGGCTCACGTCCACCATAGGCGAGAATGTCCAGCGGACACCTGCCGAGGAAGCCTCGTCGGCGGCCACTCGGGCGCCTTCCTCCACGATCGATGCATCCCATGTCGCAGCCTGCCCGAGCGGAATGGGGAAGATGGTCTTGAAGCCGTGGATCACGTCGCGGGCAATAATCAAAGGAATACCCAGACGGCTGTTCTCGACAGCCTCGCGCTGGAGGGCGTTCACCGTGTCGGGGTCTACCTCGTTGAGCAGCGAACCCACGGAGCCGGAGCGGATTTCAGCCACGCGCTCGGGAGTGCAGCCCACGCCCGTCAGCTGGTTCAGCTGTCCGATTTTTTCATCTATTGTCATCTGCGAAAGCAGGGCCTCGACGCGTGCCTCAATGTCGGCATTGTCCGAGCCCTTTGCCGCACTCTTGGTGCAGGAGCTGATAGCGCCACCGGCTACGATCGTTGCCAGAAGGCCGAATGCTATCGACGGAAAGAGTTTTTTATTCATTGTCGCTTAGGTGGTAATGATTGTATAGCTTGTATGGAATTGGTATAGTCTCGTTTCTTAATGAGGGAGGCCTCAGATTGCAATCTTAGCCGTGATGCTGCGGCCGTCGCTCAGGAGAGCCCGCACGATATAGGCTCCGGCCGGAAGGGCGCCGAGGGCCACGCTGTCGGCTCCGCGACCTACGCACCGGCCGCAGAGGTCTATCACCTCCATAGCCTTGGCCCCGGAGCAGCTCGCAGCCGACGGACCGAAGGAGATGGAAGGCGCATCTTCCACGCTCACGTCCTCTATTCCGGCGGCCGAAAGATCGTCGCCCGGATCGACAAAGTATTGGCTTTCATCGGGCGTGCCCTTCTGGTATATCTTCACATAGTTTATGTACATCGACGCCTTCTGTCCGTTTTCGTCGTTCAGAGCCGTGATTCGATTCGCATCATATATGCCCGGGAAGTTGCCCCCGACAGCGAGATTGAAAAGGATAAAGAATTCCTTATGGAAATAATTGCCGCACCAATTTGCCTCTCCTGGCCTCTCGCCCTCTATGCCCATCTTGTAATAGGGAGCCTTGGTGGGATATTTGTCGAGATCGCAATACATTTCTATTGTCTTCTCGTCCCAGATAAGGGTGTAGAGATGGAATTCGCCGTCTTGAAGGCTATATTCATGGTTGTGAGCCTTGGCATAGTTGGGCTGTGGCATCGACGTGCCCCAATGGCATGCGCCGTTGAAATAAGATTCCTGGCGCCCGTTGAAACCTGCGGAATGCCCAAACTCCATGATGTCGATTTCGCCGCACTTGGGCCACTTCACCCTGTCGTAGTCGTTGCCCATCATCCAGAATGCCGGCCACAAGCCATTGGCAGTCTTGGGAAGGCGGATAGCCGCTTCCACCTTGCCGTGCTTCACGGCTATCATATTTTTGGAATTCACGCGCCCCGAGGTAAAGGCCTTACCCCAGCGGGCTTCGCGCTTGGCCGTGAGTATAAGGCAGCTGTTGCCTTTCTCGTCCTTGCCGATTATAGCATTGTCGGAATCGTCGACATAATATTGCAACTCATTGTTTCCGCCGCCGCCACCGTTCTTTTCGACATGCCAGCGAAGCGGGTTCAATTCCTCGTCATCAAAAAGGTCCTGCCACACAAGCTTATAGCCGTTCGTCTCGCCCGAGCCGACCTGAGGCTCCACGGCCCATACAGCGGTCGATGCGGCGAGCATCGCTGCGATGGCGGTAGCTTTAAATATCTTATTCTTCATTAGTTCGGTTCAATCGTAAAAATTCGTCTTGCTCACTTCACAAGCACCTTCTTGGTGATATTGCCATGCTTCACGACATAGACCCCCGCACTCAGTCCGGAAAGATCCGTACCCTCGCGCACGGTCCGGCCAAAGAGGTCATAGACCATGCCTCCGGCTGCCGGATCCGCAATCTCGGCGGCGTCCACACCTGTCGTCCCGGGAGCCCAGGCATACAGGTTGTCGATGTAGATTTTATGTTCGTCGGACGACGCACGCGAAGCCGCCTGCGAAGCCACGTCGAATTTAAACTGGCCGAGGCTCTCGAACTTCACCCCCGGAAACTCCGTCATAGGAATGTCGAACGACTGCCACTCGTCGGCCGGGAGATGCTTCGTGGACTTGTCCGAGTCGTAAGTAGGAAAAAGCGAGATAGGATAGATGTTGATGTCCATATCTCTTGTGGAATACAGGTCGATATGGATATTTTTCATCTCTTTCACATCCACCACGGCGTCGCTGCCCGAGAACTGCAGGCCCATGTAGTTGAAGTTGGTCATGCACAGGGCTTCGTTACCGTCCAGATCCACCTTCTCCGTTGCGGTCGACTGGCCCCATGAGCCCACGAACATTTCCGGAACGATAGAATGGTATGCGTCGGAATAGAAACTTTTCACGTTTTGAGCATCGTGGACGGGAGCGGGAGCTCCGGGCACGCCCGAGGGTGTGGGAGGCGTGGGAGGATTGGGGTCGGTGGTCTCGACGTCGCCGGCCGTGGCAAAGCTGTGGCTCTCGTCGGATGTGCCCTTTTGGTAGATTTTCACATAGTTCACATACATCGACGCCTGGTTGCCATTGCTGCTGTTGAGGGCCGTGATGCCGGAGGCGTTGTAGATGCCGGGGAAAGTTCCTCCCACTGCAAGATTGAATAGGATGAAATTTTCCTTGTGGAAATAGTTGCCGGGATAATCCGACACCCCGGGTTGATTGTCGGTAATCGACATCGAGTAGTAGGGCTCCTGATTCGGGTACTTATCGAGGTCGCAATACATCGAAATCGTATTCTCGTCCCAGATGCACGTGAAGAGATGGAACTCTCCGTCCTGCAGGCTGTAGTCGTGAGTATGCGCGCGAGCATAGTTGGGCTGAGGCCAGCCGGTGCCCCAATGGCAGGCGCCGTTGAAGTAGCGCTCCTGAGTGCCGGGACCGAAAGCGTCCTGATGGCCGAACTCACAGATATCTATCTCGCCGCAACGGGGCCAGCCCACGGCATCGATATCATTGCCCATCATCCAGAAAGCCGGCCACAGGCCGTTGGCTGTCTTAGGAAGCTTGATGGAAGCCTCCACCTTGCCATGCTTGAAAGCAATGAGGCCCTTCGAGGTGATGCGACCCGATGTGAAGTTTTTACCCATATAGTTTTCGCGAACAGCCGTAAGGATAAGGCAACCGTTTCCCTTGTCGTCTTTTCCCACACGGACGTTGCTTTCGCGATCGGAATAATACTGCAGCTCGCTGTTGCCGCCGCCGTCGCCGTTCACTTCAATATTCCAGCGCGAGCGGTTCAGCTCCGTGCCGTCGAAAAGGTCCTGCCACACGAGCTTGTAGCCCCCGCTTTCGCCCGAGCCGCTCTGAGTGTCGGCTGCGGCTGCAGGCAGGGCTGCGGCTGCAAACGCCACCATAAGGGCTGCCACAGTCTTTGTATTGTTGAGTTTCATGAGTTCTGAAGAAAGGATGCTTAAATGATTGGTCTTATATATTGTCGCGCCGGCGAGCCACTATTGGGGGCCCTGAGTGGCGCTGATGGCATTCGTTGTTGAGAAGGAGGAGTGAGGATTGTTTTGCAAACCGGGCGGCAATCTCCATGCTGCCCTAATCTTTACCCTGGAGCATCCGGATTTTAGTCTGCCCTCCGGACGGAGACTCGAAAAAAAGGGAGGCGCGTACGCGGCTTTCGCTCACGCCGCGCCTCCTGTATAGGATGTGGGGTTAAGAAACCGTGTCGTAGATTACTTCACGAGAACCTTGGCAACGGCGTTGTCAGCCTTCACGATGTAGAGGCCTGCGCCTACACCATTGAGGCCGAGGATCGAGCTGTTGGCACGCTTAACTTCCTTACCTGCGAGGTCGTACAGAACCATGCTCTTTGCGCCGGAGGCGTTGATGGTCTTGCCCGTTACCATGATGTCGGCAGAATCAACTTCTACACCGTTGATACCTGCCTCAGAGGTGCTGTAAAGATAGATAGCATCAAGGTCGATGTTCTGGCCCTGAACGCCACCACCGAGGATTGCGAGGTAGTTGCCGGTGAAGTCGGGGAGAGCGGGAATTACGAATTCGGGAAAAAGTTTCTTGATCTCGCCGAGGCTCATGTCGATAGCCTGCCATTCGTCGTTGGCAGCCGGGCCTACAGGAGGATAGATAGCACCGTTATCATTGAAGGCGGAACCTACAGAAATGTGTGCGGGCTTTGCCTTCATATCTCCTTCGTTTTCTGAGTTAAGAAGAACGATACCGAGCGAGGGAACGGGATTACTCATTGCGCAGTAGCCCATGTGGAAACGGGTGTTCTCGTCAATGCCGCTGAGATCCATACCGGATTTGTCCTGGTAGAAACCTGCACCGGACCAACCCACACTACCTACTGTGAAAGCTACATGATCATCGCCCTTGAAGTCCACGCCAACGGGATTAGCCGAAGTTTCATTGCGTACGAACGTATTTTCCCAAATGTAGAGGAAGCGCGTTTCGTCATTAATCATCTGGTCGATAACATTCACACCTGCCTGCTTGGCCTCATCAACAGTTTCGCCATGAAGCACCCATGCATAGATGGTCTTTGTGCCCTTGTCGAGAACAGGCTGGATGCCTGCATTGTCGGTAACATACTGTGCGTTGGCGCTGAGGGCCAGAGCTGCGGTTGCAGCAAGAAGAGTAATTTTTTTCATGGATATGAAAAGTTAAATGGTTGGTATTTTGCCGGGGCCGAAGCCCCGGCGATTTAGTTGAATTGTGATAGGTATTCTGTTTGTTATGCTACTTACTCCGGAATCGGAAATCAATAACCGGGGTTCTGCGTCATAGGATTGAGGTTCATCTCCTCCGCGGGAATCGGGAAGAGCTCGCTCTGGCCCACGATGAAATTGCCCATCTCGGCCTGAGCTTCTGCCGTTTCGGTGCGCGGATAGCTGCCGCTTGCCATATCGAAGATTTCCTTGCCGATGCCCCAGCGCACGATGTCGAACCAGCGGTGGCCTTCGCCTCCGAGTTCCACGCGACGCTCGTGGCGGATAGCCTTGCGGAGGTCGTCGGCCGTATCGGCATAGCCGCGGTAGCCGGGGAATGCGGGAAGAACATTCGCATCCGAAACCATGCGACGGGCGCGACTGCGCACCTCTTCGAGAGCCCACTTGGCATCCGTCAGGCTCTTGCCGCTTTCGAGAGCTGCCTCTGCGAAGAGCAGAAGGGCGTCGGAGGCGCGGAGCTGGCGGTTGTTGAAGGGCGAGCGGGTTGCATGGTCAAGCGAGGGGAAGTCGCCATGTTCCCAGTAGGAAATCTTGCGGTTGTAGTAGGAGTTGCCGAGATAGTCCACTTCGGCTATGCCGATTTCGTTTTCGGGGGGAAGACCGATGGTGAGATCGCGACGGGGGTCGCCGGCTTCGAATTCGTCGAAGAGGTTCTGGGTGGGATGGCCGAAGCCCCAGCCCGAGTTGCCACCCATGCTCGGGAGGCGCGGACGCGACAGAATGGTCGAGAAGGTGCCGCGGGTGAAGCCGAAGCCTTCGCCGTAGTCGGAAGTGGGCTCTGCCATATACTGGATTTCGAAGACACTCTCGGGGCCGTTTTCGCCGGCAATCGTGAAGTTGTCGCCGTAGTCGCCGCAGAGGCTGTACTGGCCGCCCTTATACTGCGTGTCCACGAAGGTCTTGCCCCATTCGTAGGCCTTGTTGTAGTCCTTCATGTAGAGATAAACCTTGCAGAGCATTGCCTGAGCGGCACCCTTGGTGGCGCGGCCGAGGTCCTCGCGGGCATATTCGCTCTTGTTCCAGAGACCCTCTTCGGCAAGGAGCAGGTCGGCGATGATGTGGTCGTACACATCTTCTGCCGTAGCGCGGGGCTGAATCCAGCGGTCGCTCGAGTCGATGACGAAGTCTACCAGAGGCACACCGCCGAAGACGCGCACGAGCTGGAAGTAGTAGTAAGCGCGGAGGAAATATGCCTCACCAAGGAGAGCATCCTTGCGGCTCTGGCTCATCACCTCGTCGGGTTCCATCTTCGCAACTTCCTGAAGCGCGAGGTTGCAACGAGCGATGCCCTGATACTTTGCGCGGTAGAAGTTGAGGAGGATGGGGTTGTTGGCGTTCACCTTGAAGTTATCGATATCATAGACATCGCCGCCGTCGGCCAGGTTCTGGCCGCCCTTGAGGGCATCATCGGAGGCAATATCACCGATATACCACTCGGGGAAGTAGCAGCTGTTGAACTCCCAGCAGAGAGGAGCGTAGCAGGCATTGACATTCTGGATGGCCACGGCGCCGCCGATATAGAAGTCGTCGAAACGGGTGTTGCCGGGAGCATCCTCGTCGAGCCATTTGTTGCAGGAGCTGAGACCCATGCCCAGAGCCACGGCTGCCGCGATATATAGAGTCTTTTTCATTTGTTTTCGATTGGTTTGAAGCTTAAACTTCACTTTTTCTTTTGGAAATTACTTTAGATTAGTAAGTGATGTTCACACCGAAAAGGAAGGTGCGGCTCTGGGGATAGTTGCCGTAGTCAACTCCGCCGTTCACCTCGGGGTCGAAGCCCTTATACTTCGTTACGGTGAAGAGGTTCGAGCCCTGGATATAGAAGCGGCAGTTTTCGAAGCCGGCGCGGCTGATGAGCTTGCGGGGCAGCGAATAGCCAAGCTGCAGGTTCTTCAGGCGGAAGTAGTCGCCCTTCTCGAGGAAGCGGGAGCTTGCGTAGTAGTTGACGGAGTTGCGGGGGTTGGGGATGGAGCCGTCGGGATTGTCAACCGTCCATGCATCGGCCATCACGGGCGAGATTACCGACGTGGCGCCGCTGCTCTCGAGGCGATGACGCATCTGGTTGTAAATCTTGTTGCCGCCTACGCCCTGGAAGAAGAGCTGGAGGTCGAAGTCCTTCCAGTATGCACCGAGGTTGATACCGTAGTTCAGCCAGGGGATGGACGAGCCGAGATCGATACGGTCGTTGTCGTCGATCATGCCGTTGCCGTCGTGGTCGATATACTTGGCGTCGCCGGCATGGAAAGGAATGCTCTCGGCGGTATAGCCGTGGAGGTATTCGAGAGCTTCCTCGTCGCTGCGGAATACGCCGCCGTATTCATAGCCCCAGAAGTAGTAGAGAGGATAACCCTCGTCCACAACCTGCACGTTGGCGAAGTTGGTGGGGATGCGGGCACCGCCGTTGAGGGCCGTCAGCTTGTTGTCGATGAACGATACGTTGCCCCCTACGCTGTAGGAGAAGTCGCGGGTTACGGTATTGCGGTGCTCGAGGCTGATTTCGATGCCCTGGTTGCGAACCTTGCCGACGTTGGCCGTTGCGCTGTAGCGGTTGCCCACGTGTGCGGGAGCATTTACGCTCATGAGCATGTCGTTGGTGTTGCGGATGAAGCCGTCCACCGAACCGGTCAGCTTGTTGTTCCAGAAACCGAAGTCGATGCCGAGGCTCAGCTGCTCGGTGTTCTCCCAGTGGCCGCCGCGGTTCACCCACGTCAGAACCGTTGCGCCGTTTGCGAGAGCCTGGTCTGCGCCGAGAACGTAGTCCACGAAGGTCGGACCGTTGTTGAACATACTCAGCGTGAAGGCGTTGTTCGAGATATTGTCGTTGCCGACCTTACCCCAGCCGAAGCGAAGCTTGAGGTTGGAGAGGTTGGTGAAGTCCTTCATGAAGTCCTCCTGGTCGATACGCCATGCCAGAGAGAAGGAGGGGAAGTAACCCCAGGAGTTTTCGGGGAACTTGCTCGAACCGTCGGCACGGAAGTTCACCGTGGCGAGATAGCGGTCGTTGAAGCTGTAGAATACACGGCCCAGCCACGAGAAGCGGCGGTTGCGGCTCACGCCGTCGCCGGGGCGAGCGAAGTCGTCAGTTACCTGCGAAAGATACCAGTTCTTTTCAACAGGGTTGAGGATCATCGAGCCGGAGCTGCCGATGCTGTAGTAGCTGTATTCTTCAACCGTCTGGCCGGCCATCACCGAGAAGTTGTGCTTGCCGATGGAGCGGGCGTAGGTGAGGATGTTGTCCACATTGTAGTAGTAAGCGCGGCTCATCGACGACGACAGGAAGTTCTTTTCGCGACGGTCGTAGGCGCTCACCTCGTAAGCGTCCATGAAGCTCTTGTCGGTGGTGATGCGGTAGTCGAAGCTGTAGCTCGAACGGAAGGTAAGATGCTTTATGGGCTGGATTTCTGCGAATACGTTACCTACCCAGCGCTCGTTGCGCACCTTCGGGTGGGAGTACTCGACCATGCTCAGGGGGTTGGTTACGTTCTTGAAGTTCGAACCTGCGGAGATGCAGTTGCTCAGGTCCTTGCCGTTTCGGTTGACCGAGCCCTCCGGATAGCGCACGGGATCCCAGGGAGCCATTGCGAAGGCAGCCGAGAGGATGTTGGCGCCGGCGCTTTCGCTGTTGTCGCCGCTCTCGTAGGCGTTCTGTGCCACGGATGCCATGAACGAAATATTCTCGCCGACCTTAAGCCAGGGAAGTGCCTGATAAGTCGTGTTCAGACGGCCGGTGAAGCGGCTGTAGTCGGAACCGATGATGATGCCTTCCTGCTTGAACCAGCTGCCGCTCATCGAGTAGGTGAACTTGTCGCCGCCGCCGTCGATGCTCAGGTGATAGTTCTGAATCATACCGTCGCGGAACACAACATCCTGCCAGTCGGTGTCTACCTTCGAGTAGTCAAAGCCGGTCGGATTCGTATCTTCATTATAAACCGTCGGGAAGTAAGGCGACGACCCAACGCCCTGGAACACGGAGAGCCAACGATTGAAGCCCTGCTCTTCGTAGATCTTCTTCTGCGACTTGTTGCCGTTGATTGCAACGTAGGTGTCAGCGAAGTCCTTGGCGTTCATCACTTCGAGCTTCTTCCAACGCTGCTGTACCCCCACGTAAGCGTCTAATGTTACGCGCGCGCGCTGGTCGCGCGAGCCGCTCTTGGTCGTTACGAGAATCACACCGTTTGCACCGCGCGAACCGTAGATGGCCGTGGCGGATGCATCCTTGAGAATTTCGGTGCTCTCGATGTCGTTAGGCGAAAGGAAGTTGATGTCGTCCGTGATCACACCGTCCACAACATAGATGGGCGATGCGCCGTTGATGGTTCCGACACCGCGGATGCGGACTTCGGCACCTGCGCCGGGACGTCCGCTGAGCGAATTCACCGTAACGCCGGCTGCCTGACCCTGGAGGGCGTTGGCAAGTGAGGCGGCAGGCGTCTTCTGCAGCTTATCAGCGCCCACGGTCGTTACCGAACCCGTCAGGTCGCTCTTTTTCATTGTACCATAACCGACCACCACAACTTCGTCGAGCTCGTTGGAGCCCTTCATGACAATGTCGAGAGTGCCGGCGGCCGTTACCGTCTTTTCAACGGGGTCGCAGCCTACGTATGTAAACATTAATTTCGCGCCGGGTGCCACGGTGATGGTGTAGACACCATCGATGTCCGTTGTTACGCCATTGCGCTGGTTGGAGAGGTCGCGCACGGAAACGCCAATCAGTGGCTCTCCGTCCTCGGCCGAGGTAACGGTGCCCGTTACGCGCAGCCCTTGGGCAAACACCGGAGCGATGCCAAGGAGCATGAGGAACAAGAGTGTAGTTAATCGAGCCATTGCAGGATTTAATTGTGAATTGATTTGGTAAAGTAAGGTTAAGGCTTAAAAAAGGATTTTCAAATGGTTTTTGTGCTTTGACGCTGCAAAGTTATATAGTATATGGATGCTGCGAACCAAAATCGCCTCAATAAAAACCCTACAACGCGATTTTAACAACCCTACAACACACCTACACACGTGTTTTATTCGGTTGTATTTTAGTGCATTACAAAAAATATGTTTTATAACATACTTTTATGCATTACACAACTCGATAAAAATTCCGAATTTTGTATTGCGGATGCAACTTAACATCCCGTGGCCACAATGTTAATTCTCAAAAATTATATTTCCCGCACAATATTTATAGTTGTCGTGTGCGTCATGGTTGCGCTTTCGGGCGCGCCTGGCGCCCTTGCATCGCACCCCACCGTGCGCAACTATCCGCGCACTGTCTATTCATGGGGCTCCCAGAACTGGGCCTCCGACGAAGACAGCGAGGGGATGATGTATTTCGGCAACAAATACGGGCTTCTCACCTTCGACGGCATCCGCTGGCGAAACTACACCCTCCCGAACTTTTCGACAGTCCGCGCCGTCATGGCCGACAGTAAGCTCGGACGCGTCTACGTGGCCGGCAGTGAGGAATTCGGCTACTTTACCTTCGACAGCGGCCGCCGCCTGATGCACTACGAATCCCTCTCCTCAGGCTTCCCGAACATCCCCACAAGCTATGGCGAAATCTGGAAAATATACGAGGGCGAGAACACGATTTGGTTTCAGGGCGACCACGCCATATTTGCATACAACCCTAAGGGCGAACACTTTGTAGCCTCCATCCGGGAGAAAATCAACACCTCTGCTTATATCAACGGCGTCTTCTACGCCGCTCTCAGCGACAAGGGCTTCTGCCAGCTCCGCGACGGGCAATTCATCCCCCTCGATTCAAGAGGGATACTCGACGGAAAGAGGATAGTCGCAATATGCCCCTTCGGAAACGAAGTGCTCATCGTTACGCAATTCGACGGATTCTACCTCTACGGCACTACAGGCCTCCGCACAATGCCCACCATACTAGATGACTTCCTGCGCGAAGCCCAGGCCTTCTGCGCCGATACTCAGGGCTCGGAAGTCGCTGTCGGAACCGTCAACGGCGGCCTCGTAGTGTGCAACTTCTCGAGCAGCGCCCCACCCACCTACTCTAACACGGATTCGGGCCTCCAGAACAATACAGTTCTGTCCGTGAAATTCGACAGCCACCACAACATATGGTGCGGGCTCGACAATGGCATCGACTATGTGTGCTACGACGCACCCTTCCGTTCTATCTTCTCTCGCTCAGGATCTTGCGGAGCCGGATATGCATCCCTCCTAAGCAACGGCACTCTTTACCTCGGCACCAATCAAGGCCTCTACACCACCCCCTTCCGCTCCGATTTCAATCTCGACACTCCGCGCAGGTTGATTCCCGGACAGGTGTGGCACATCGTGAACCTCGGAGGCTCGGTCGCAGCGTGCACCGACGCCGGCCTCTTCATCGACAACGGAAGCGGATTTCGGCCAGTCGAGAACGTAGCCGGAACGTGGGACGCCCGCATACTGCCCTCCGATTCAAGATACGCACTGGCCTCGACATACGACAACTTCATCCTCCTCGAAGACGTCAACGGGCAATGGACCAACCTCGGGCGCATCGCAGGCTTCTCCGACATCAACGGCTCTTTCACCATCGACAAGGAGGGAGCCATCTGGATATGCCATTGGCTCAAAGGTGTATACCGCCTGCATCTCGACCTTCCGCGTCGCCGTTTCGACGAAGTGGACTTCTTCGATTCGTCCCGCGGCCTGCCCACAAACGAGAACACCTCCGTAGCTCTCCACGAGGGGCAACCCGTCATCAGCTGCTCGCGAGGATACTACCACCTCGAGGACGAAGGTTCTACAAACGAACACCTTGCGCCCCACCCCGGCCTCAACACCTACTTCCAAAGCCAGGTTTCGCCACATATCTACCACAGCCCGGGAGGAGAGGTTTGGAGCGTTACACCGGACAACGTCTACGTGATGCGCGCCCGCGCAGACGGCTCTCATGCAGTCGATTCCATCACCTTCTCGCCCATGAGTTCCTACATCATCCCGGGCTTCGATTCCTTCAACTTCGTGGACGAATCCCGCGTGATAGCATCTGCCCAGGATGGCTTCTATGAGCTCGACACCCGCCGCGCCTTCAACGCCCCCAGAAGCACCAGCCGCCATGGAGCTCTCGTGAGCGCGATTTACGCCAATCAGGACTCTCTGATTTACCTCGCATTCGGAGCCGCGGACAGCCCCGTGCCTCCGATTTCCAACGATCTCAACTCCCTACGCTTCGAATTTGCCGCACCGGGCCACTCGGCAGAAGCCAAACAGATGGTTTTCAGCCACTACCTCGAAAACTACGACAACGACTGGAGCTCATACTCCGATGCCACGTCTAAAGAATATACCCAGCTCCACGAAGGCGACTACACCCTCCACCTACGCGCCTACAACTCCGCCACACACAGCATCGACGAGCACGGAATAAAATTCTCCATTCTCCCTCCGTGGTACAGAAGTCCCTGGGCCAAAGTCGTCTACACGATTCTCACCCTCCTGCTCTTCTACACCGGATTCCGCGTAGTTACGTACATCTCCGAACGCAACTCTCTGGCGGTCGCCCGCCGCAAGGAAGAGGAGATGGAGCATCTCCGCGCCCGTGCTGCCGAGGAGTCGCTCAGGAAAGAAAATGAAATTTCCGATCTCAAGAACCAGCAGCTCGAACAAGACATCCGCCACAAAGCCGGAGAACTCTCCAACATCACTATGAACGTCGTGCGCAAGAACGAGATTCTCATGAATATCTCCACGCGTCTCACCAAAATCCAGCGCACCCTCGAAGTATCATCCCCGGCCGAAACCAACGCTCAGCTCTCGAAAATCCAGGCTCTCATCCAGGAAAACATCAGCCACGACGACGACTGGAAGACCTTCACTGGCAACTTCGACGCCGTCTACGAAGACTTCACCAAGCGCCTGCGCGAGCTCCACCCCTCGCTCACCCCAGCAGAACTGCGTGTCTGCTGTTATATCCGCATGGGCTTGAGCTCCAAGGATATGGCCCCGCTGTTCAACATCTCCTATCGCTCCGTGGAGATGACCCGCTACCGACTCCGCAAGAAACTCAACCTCGACCGCGAGGACAAGCTCCCCGACTACCTCAACAGCCTCTGATTACTTTCTTGAGCCCCGCGTGCAAAAAATCGTTTTTTTTGCGTATCTTTGTGGCTCAACCATAAAAATCTAAACATGACTCCACCGATTATAGCCATTGTGGTGCCCTGTTACAATGAGGAAGAGGCCCTTCCTGTATCAGCGCCCGAGATGCTCTCTATTCTCGACAAACTCGTTGCTGCCGGAAAAGCCGACAAAAACAGCTATATCCTGCTCGTAAATGACGGATCGGCGGATCATACCTGGGACGTTATCCGCGAGCTGCATGCCAAAGATCCTCGAATCAAAGGTGTTAACCTCGCCCACAATCGCGGCCACCAGTATGCTTTATTAGCCGGCCTGATGACCGCGAAAGGCCATTGCGACGCCGCCGTATCTATCGACGCCGACCTCCAGGACGACCCTAACGCCATCTGCGAGATGGTCGAGCAATTCATCGAGGGCAACGAAATAGTTTACGGCGTTCGTTCCTCGAGGGCCACCGACACGATGTTCAAGCGCACCTCAGCCCACGCCTTCTACAGCCTCCAGAAAGCAATGGGCCTCGAAACCGTCTACGACCACGCCGACTTCCGCCTGATGAGCAACCGTGCCTTGGAGCTCCTATCCGAATATGGCGAATCAAACCTCTTTCTCAGAGGGATAGTCCCCCAGATTGGATTGAAAAGCACCAAAGTGTACTATGAACGCAATCCCCGCGTTGCAGGCGAATCGAAGTATCCCCTGAAAAAGATGCTGCTCTTCTCCATCGATGGCATCACATCCTTCTCAGCCAAGCCGATGCGCTGGATATTCATGATCGGTCTTATCTCGTTCATAGCTACCTTCACCGTTGCAATATACGTCTTTGCATCCCTCTTCTACTCTTCGAACATCAGCCATGGCTGGGCATCCATAATGCTGTCTATCTGGGGCATAGGCAGTATCCTCATGATGGCTATAGGAATCATAGGCGAATACATCGGCAAAATATTCGTGGAAGTGAAAAACCGCCCCCGTTTTGCCATTCAAGAAAAACTATGGGATTAATGGCATCCACAACTCCCTGATTGTTAATACACAATTCCACTCTTTCAGGTTAAGAACCTTAAGAGATACAGAACCTGAATATTAGAGGATTCTCAATAAAAAAACACAATCCATCCTCTGAACTGATAGAGAAGTAGCAAATAGACTATCCCACGAACATTTTAAAATTTTGCAATTCAAAAAATATTTACACACAATAAAAGTTTACATACCCACGTTATAAACTCGATACTTTCCATTCACAACCCTATTGCGAAATGAAACTCAAATCATTATCCACGATAGCCGCAGCCCTTCTTCTGCTTTCTTCTTGCAGTTCATCCAAGACCGTGCTGCCCTACTTCACCGACATTTCAACTATCAAAGAAGGCAGCTTCGAGGCAGGTAATTATCTCCCTGAAATAAAGCCCGATGACGAGCTTTTCATCACAGTTCAGTCCGAAGTTCCGGAAGCGTCTCTGCCTTATAACCTACCTTTAGTAAACCCCGCTACAAGAGAAAAAATTTCAGCTTCAACAGCTCCCCGCCAGCAGGTATATATCGTTGACACCAAGGGTTATATCAATTTCCCTATCCTCGGTAAGCTCCACGTTGCAGGCATGACCTGCGAACAGCTGTGCGATGAACTCACCACCAAAATCGCCGCCGATGTTAACGATCCCATAGTAACAGTCCAGATTGCCAACTTCAATGTCGTTGTTGCAGGCGAAGTCAGCAAGCCCGGCACTATCAAAGTCGACGGCAACAGATTCACGGTTCTCGACGCACTCGGCGCCGCCGGCGATCTCACCCCCTATGGCGAACGCTCAAATGTCCTCATCATCCGTGAAGAGAACGGGAAGCGCACATACCATCATCTCGACCTCAATTCATCCGAAACCCTCACATCTCCATACTATTACCTCAAGCAGAACGACTACGTATACGTTCAGCCCAACAAAGTGCGCCAGGCAAACTCCAAATACAACCAGGACAACGCCTACAAACTCACCGTTATCTCCACCGTAGTCAGCGCGGCATCTGTCGTTGCATCGCTCGTAATCGCACTTGCTATCAAATAATTTCACCTTATAATCCATCCTCCCCACCCACAAGATGGCACAACGCAAACCCAGCTCCGAATACTTCGATATAAGAGGCCTGCTGCAGGGCTACGTATCGCACTGGTATCTTTTTGTCCTTTCAGTAATAATCTGCGTCGCAGCAGGGTTCATGTACACCCGCATCAACAAACCTCTCTACGGCGTAAGGGCAAACATCTCAATCAATACTGGCAACGAAAACCCCATATCCACACTCGGAGCAATGGGCGCCCTCTTCGGCGACGGCGGATACATCGAAGACGAGATTTTCGTCATTTCCTCCCATACGGTCTACCGTTCGGTGGCCCGCGCACTTCAGACCGAGGTCTCGCACTACGTCCGCGACGGCTTCATGGACTCCCACTTCGCCTACAAGGATTATCCCGTCCAGGTGTTCATGAACCCCGAACTGCCAGACACTCTTTCCACAAGCCTAAGCTTCGTTGTAAAGGTCAACGACAAAGAGAAAGTATCCATCACCGGAAAGGCCGATCGCGAAAAAATCGCAGATATAAAGGACGCTACATTCCCCGTAACGCTCGAAACGACTTTCGGCAAATTCGTCTTCAACAAAACCGATCACTTCGTGAAAGGCAAAGACCTCAAGACCACCATCTTGATTACAAGCTACGACTCGGCAGCGGAGACGCTTGCTAAAAACGTAAACTGCGAAATGGCAAGCCGAAAGAGCAACGTCATCGAGATGTCCATAAACACGCCAAATCCCGAATACGGCATGGACATCCTCAACGAAATAATGGCCGAGTACAATAAAAAAGGCGTCGACCAGAAGAATCTCCAGGGCGAAAAAACTGCCGAATTCCTCGAAACACGTCTCAAACTCCTCGCCGGAGACCTCGACACGGCCGAAGGCGACATCCAGAACTACAAGCAGAAGGAAGGCATCGTAGACCTCGAAGTCGAAGCCAAATATCAGAGCCAGAAGAAAGGAGAAGTCGAAGCTCAGCTCATCGAAGCACAGACCGAGGCCGAAATTCTCAAAATGATTCGCGACTTCATTTCCGAGCCATCCAACTCCAACTCGCTCATCCCGATGACCACCTCGACCGAAGGGCTCGAGACCGCCATCCGGACCTACAACGAGCTCATCATGAAGCGCATGGAGCTGGCCAGCAACGCTCGCTCGAACAACACCGCCCTACGCCTCCTCGACGAGCAGATCGCAGCAATGCGCTCCAACATCAACACCTCACTCTCCAAAGCCTACGACACCCAGCGCATCGCCGTCAAGGAGCTCGAAAGCGCAAAACGCGCCGCCGATACCCGCCTCGGCAACATCCCCTCGCAGGAGCGAGCATTCCGCGACATGCTTCGCCAGCAGACCATCAAGGAAAACCTCTACGTCTTCCTTCTGGAGCGCCGCGAAGAAAATGCAATCCTGCTGGCCAACGCAGTACCCAAAGGCACTATCATCGACGAGGCCTACACTCTCATCGACCCCCTCTCCATGGGCAAGAAGATGATTCTCCTGATAGCCTTCTTCATCGGTCTGCTCCTCCCGCCGATATATCTGTGGCTCAAAAACTTCCTCAACGATAAGTTTACGTCCGTAAGCGAAGTCAAGCGCCTCACCGACGCCCCGATCCTTGGCGAGATATGCACCGACAAGTCAGGCCGCAACCTTGTGGTTACGCCCACGGACACCTCCTCGACCACCGAGCTTTTCCGCCTGCTCCGTTCCAACCTCCAGTTCATCATGGGAGGCAAGAACGACAAGGTTGTCCTCATGACGTCCACCTCCTCGGGCGAAGGCAAGAGCTTCGTTTCCGTCAATCTCGCGGCCACTCTCGCCCTCCTGGGCAAGAAAGTGGTGCTCATCGGCATGGACATCCGCAAGCCCCGCCTCGCGTCCTATCTCAACCTGCATCCACAGTTCGGTCTCACCCAGTATCTGTCGTCGGAAGACCTGCAGATCAAGCAGATCATCACGCCTCTCAAGGAAATCGAAGGAATGGACGTCATCGTAGCCGGCCCCGTGCCCCCAAATCCCTCCGAGCTCCTTACGAGCCAAAAAATCGACGCCATGTTCCAGACCCTGCGCAGCATGTACGACTACATTATCGTCGACTCCGCACCCGTCGGTATGGTCAGCGACACCTTCGCCCTCGACCGCATCTCCGATGCCACGATATACGTCTGCCGCGCCAACTTCACAGGCAAACAGGACATCGATTTCATCAACGAAATCTACGACACCAAGCGGCTTAAGAAGCTATCCATCGTTGTCAACGGCACAGAGTCAAGAAAAGGCTATGGATACGGCTATCGCTCCACGAAAAAAAACATCTATTAAACCCGCCGGCGCCACGCGCGCTTTTCTCGAGCCATGATAGATAAATACAAGCTATATTACCGCACATTCCTCGTCCTCTTCTGGACAGGAATGTGCTACGGTTTTTTTGCAGATGATGTCCCGGCACTAAAAACTTTACAATCTTATGTTATGGTTCTCGAGGACACTGCTCTGCTCCTGCTTGGCCTCATGCTGCTGAAGAACCGTCTCGATAAGTGGATTATCTATACATTTCTCATAATCGGCTTCATATCGACGATCATCCTAAATCATGTCGGCATCGTGATGTTTTTCAACGGCTCGCGAGGCTTTTTTGGAATACTGTTTGCTATCCCCATTATCCGCTTCTTCCTTACAGGCGAGAGAGCTCCCGAATTTAAGAAAAAATTCGATCATCAGCTCAAAATCTGGCTTGTAATACAGGCCATATGTATCACCATCCAGTTTCTCCGTTTCGGAGCCAACGACCATGGCGGAGGATCTATGGGCTTCGGATTCTCCGGGGTTGTGTCCATTCTCATATATCTCACCTCCTTCTACCTCACGATACAGAATTGGGATTTCAACAACATCGGGAAAAGTTTCAAAGAAAACAAATGGAACTTTATCCTCCTGTATCCCACTCTCCTCAACGAGACCAAAATCAGTTTCATTCTCGCCGTGGTATATGCCATTCTGCTTTGTCGTCCCTCTAAAGCCTTGATGGTTAAGCTCGTATACATCATTCCAATAGGTATCGCAGCCCTTATCGGGATGGCGCATCTATACATCAAGGCAACCGGTCAGGACTTCGATACAGTCTTCTCGTCGGAATATATTTACGACTATCTTGTTGGCGACGACCTCGACTACTACGTCGACATCGCACTTATGGTTCAAGATGGCGATTTCGATGTTGACGAGAGCAATCCCGAAGATTTTTGGGCCGTTGATATTCAGCGCGTGGGCAAGCTCATGCTTATGTGGGACCCCTTGAAAAAGACACCCGGAGGTATATGGTTCGGAGCCGGACTCGGGCAGTTCAGAGGAAACACAAATCTCAATCCGACCAAATTTGCAACCCAGAACAAATGGCTACTCAGAGGATCGCTTCCATGGCCCTTTACCGTCATAATCCAGCTTGGAATCATCGGCATGATTTGGTTTCTGTGGGCATACTTTTCCGTGTTTTTCTATAAGGTGAAAGGGAATCCCCAACTAAACAGGATCCTGATATTTTTAGCCATCATCTTAATCTTGGATCAAGTATATAACGACGCATTCGCTTTCTATACTTTCTGCATGATGATTACCTACATCGCTCTTGCATTGAACCTGCAACCGCTGAATAAAAAAGACGACCCATCAGCCCTTTTACAAGAAAATTGAAATAATGTCAGATAATCCAAGCCCTCTCGTTTCAGTCATCATTCCTGTATACAACGTTGAAAAGTACCTGGGCGAGTGTGTAGATTCTATCCTTGCACAGACATATCCGAATATCGAAATCATATTGGTGGACGACGGGTGCAAAGACGCCTCCGGAAAAATCTGCGATGAATACGCGGCCATGCATCCCGAGAAAATCAGAGTGATCCATAAAACAAACGGGGGAGTATCATCTGCGAGAAACGCCGGTATCGAAATTGCAAAAGGCAACTTCATAGGCTTTATCGACAGCGATGATACCATCAAGCCCGAAATGTATGCAGAAATGGTAGAGGCCTCCTTTTCTAACAATGCGCCTATCGTCGTTTCGGGATTTCTGCCTTGGAATGTCAATTCCGAAACTTCTCCCGAAAAAAATAAAGCCAAAATAGAGGGGTTTGTAGGCTCCGGGGCGCAAGTGGCTTGTAGATGCCTCGACTATAAACTCAACATCTCGGCTTGTACAAGACTTTTCAGTCGCTCGGCAATAGGCGATACACGTTTTCGGGACATCCGCCACAATGAAGATCTCACATTCATCCTTGAAGTTCACCTGAAGAACCACAAGGTATGTGTGCTCCCGAAAGCTTACTATTATTACAGACCGGTCTTAGACAGCGCATCGCACTCATTCAAAGACTCATTTTTCGATATCTTCGCCAACCTCGACTATCTGAACTCAATAATCCCGCAGGACGCACCTGAGGTAAGGAAATCATTCGAAAGATACAAACTTTACACTCACATCTTTTCGGCCTTGAGAATCGTCCGGTTCCGAAAAAACAAACAATACAAAAAATGGCTTAGAAAGAATCGCCGCTATATTCTAAGTCGGTGGGTCGACCTCCTTTTCGACCCCGAGATAAGTCTGCGCTGGCGCGTCAAAGCCGCCGCAGGATTCATTCATCTTCCCTGACCGAATCCGGAGAAATTCGCAATAAGCGAGAGACGTGTTTTCTGCGTTTTAGTTGCAGAAGGCACGTCCCTCGCGGTTTAGTCTTTAAAGATTCTCCCTCCGCCTATATCCGGGCGGGGAGAGTTGTGCGGAAAGGTATTATTCCTCTTCTTCCTTCATGTTGTGGAACACGTTCTGCACATCCTCGTCCTCCTCGATTTTGTCAAGGAGCTTCTGCACGGCTTCGCGCTGCTCGGGCGTAACGTCCTTCAGGTCGTTGGGGATGCGCTCAAACTCGGAAGAGATGATCTCATAGCCATTCTCCTCGAGATATTTCTGGATGTGGGAATATTCCTCGAACGCACCGTAGAGCACCACCTGCTCGTTGCCGTCCTCATCCTCGTCGTGTCCAAGCTCGTCCACACCGTAGTCGATGAGCTCGAGCTCAAGGTCGTCCAGGCCCACGCCATCCTTAGGCTTGATCTTGAACACGCACTTGTGCTCGAAGAGGAAAGTGAGCGATCCTTGTGTGCCCAGCGTGCCGCCGAACTTGTTGAAGTACGAGCGCACGTTGGCCACGGTGCGGGTATTGTTGTCCGTAGCAGCCTCAACGAAGATAGCGATGCCGTGAGGGCCATAGCCTTCGTAGGAGATTTCCTTATAGTCGCCGGCATCCTTTTCCGTAGCCTTCTTGATTGCGCGTTCTACGGTATCCTTGGG
The DNA here is from genome assembly GCA_947176295.1 of uncultured Porphyromonadaceae bacterium. GTDB lineage: Bacteria > Bacteroidota > Bacteroidia > Bacteroidales > Muribaculaceae > CAG-873. Next base: position 11,064 of record CAMWQB010000003.1, on the reverse strand, counting down.
CATGTTTGCCGCCTTTGCATTCTGCATCAGAGCGCGAAGACGGGGATTGGTGTCGGGGTCCGGGCCGCCTGCCTTGGCAGCGATAGTGATTTCCTTGCCTATGCGCGTGAAAGTGCGCGACATATTGCCCCAGCGCTTGAGCTTGCGGGCCTTGCGGTATTCAAATGCTCTTCCCATAGTGTGGAATTAGTCTGTATATAGTTTTGTATTTTAATAATCTGTGTTGGTCAGCGCAGCTCGGCATTAAACTTCGAGCGCAGCGTCTCGATAATCTTGGTCATGATCTTGTCGATGTGCTTGTCCTGAAGGGTCTTTTCAGGGTCTTGCAGCGTCATCGAGATAGCATAGCTCTTCTTCCCGGCCGGGAGATTCTTCCCTTCGTAGACATCGAAGAGGCTCACGCCCGTAAGGAGCTTGCGTTCGGCCTCGCGTACGGCCTTCTCCACTTCCGCGAAGCTCACGCCGCAGTCGATAAGCAGCGATAGATCGCGCTTCACAGGCTGCGTCTTGGGCAGCGGCGTAAACTCCGTCTTCGTCTTCAGCGAAGCCTTCGAGAGCTTGTCCCAGAGCAGCTCGCAGTAGTAGACCGGAACCTTCACGTCCAGCTTGCGCGCAAGCGCCGGATTCACGCGGCCGATAAAGCCCACGGTCGTGCCGCCGCCCATAATGATGCGTTGCTTCTCGGCAAACATGTCGCCCTCGGCCAGCGGAGCCTCCGTGTCGAAGACAATCTTGCTCTCGAGGCCAAGACGGCGGAACACATTCTCCACAGCACCTTTCAGGTCGTAGAACGTTGCTTCCTCCTCCTTGCGCAGCCAGTGGCCGGCGGGGCGCCTGTTGCCCGTCATCCACAGCGCCAGGTGCGTCTCCTCATAGTAGGCCGCAAGAGAATTGCTGTCGTCGAGGCCCTTCTCGGGGTTGTAGGCATAGACCTTGCCGAACTCATAGAGCGCAAGGTCGGAGGCGCGGCGGTTCACGTTGTGGACCACGCTCTCGAGCCCACCGAAAAGCATAGTCCCGCGCATCACGTTCAGCTCCTGGCTCAGAGGGTTCAGAAGATGCACAAGCCCGCTCACCGGATACTCCGCAAGGCCCTCGTAGTAGCCCTCGGCCGTCAGCGAATTGTTCAGAATCTCGTTGAACCCGGCGCCCGTGAGCTGCTCGGAGATGAGCCTCCGGAGAGCATCGTCCTTATCCGTAGCCGTCTTATACGAAATGCACGCATGCAGCTCGTCGTTCATTTCAATATTGTTGTAGCCATAGATGCGCAGAATCTCCTCGATCACGTCGCAGGGGCGGCGCACGTCGAAGCGATAAGTCGGAACCTCAAGCTCCAGCACCTCCTCGCCGCATTCAGCGCACACGCGGCGGCCGGCAATACGGATTTCGAGCGCTTCGAGAATCTTGTCGATAGTTTCGGCCGGAATCTCCCGCCCGATAAGGCGCCACACCTGGGCGTAGCTCAGTTCCACGGCATAAGGCTTCACCGGCTCAGGATAGAGGTCCACGAGGCTGCCCACGATTTCGCCACCGGCAAGCTCCTTCACCATCATTGCAGCAAGCTTCAGAGCGTATTCGCATCCGTTCGGATCGACGCCGCGCTCGTAGCGGAACGACGAGTCCGTGCTGATGCCCAGGCGCCGCGCCGTGCGACGCACGCTCGTGGGATTGAAGCAGGCGCTCTCAAGGAAGATATCGGTCGTGCGTTCGGTCGTGCCGGATTCAAGGCCGCCGAACACGCCGGCGATGCACTTCGCATCCGAGCCGTCGCATATCATGAGGTCGGCGCAGCTCAGCGTGCGTTCCACCGCGTCCAGAGTAACGAATTTCTCGCCCTCATGCGCCCGGCGCACCACAACGTGGCCGCCCTTGAGCGTCGAAGCATCGAAGCAATGCAGCGGCTGGCAGAAAGCATGGAGGATATAGTTCGTAATGTCCACGATATTGTTGTGGGGGCGCAGGCCTATGGCCGTAAGGCGCTCCTTGAGCCATTCAGGCGATTCCTTGACGCTTACGCCCTTTATCGTCAAACCGCAGTAGCGCGTAACGCCGCCGTCGGCCCTGCTGATGTCGACACTCACTCCCGCCTCATCGGGACGATCGATGCTGAAGCCCTCGACGCTCGGGCGCACGGCCTTCATCTCCGCGGAATGCACGCTCTGACGCGCTGCCAGATCGCGGGCCACGCCATAGTGGCTCGCCGCATCGATGCGGTTGGGAGTAAGGTCCACCTCAAGCACGTAGTCGTCCTCGACGTTGTAATAGTCAGCTGCAGGGCGACCGATGAAAGAATCAGCCTCCGCGCCCAGCACGATTATGCCATCGTGCGACGTGCCAATGCCGATTTCATCCTCGGCGCAGATCATCCCGAAGGACTCAACGCCGCGTATTTTCGATTTTTTGATTTTAAATTCCTTGTCGCCGTCGTAGAGCGTCGTGCCCACCGTGGCAACTACCACCGTCTGTCCGGCAGCAACGTTCGGGGCGCCGCACACAATCTGCACGGGGCCCTCTGGCAGGCCCAGATCTACCGTTGTGATATGAAGGTGGTCGCTGTCGGGGTGATCCACGCAGGTAAGCACCTTGCCGATTACTATGCCGCGAAGTCCGCCGCGGATGCTCTCAACACGCTCGACGCCGCCCGTTTCAAGACCGATCGACGTCAGCGCTGCTGCAAGCTCGTCCGGGCCCAATGTCAGCTCAGGCTCCAGATACTGCTTCAGCCATTTATAGGAAATGTTCATTGCAATGAATATGTTGTTGTTTCGCGCGTTATTCCGGGCCACCGCACAAGGCAACCCTAACAAACTGCAAAATTAGCAATTTTCGCTCAAAAAGTCAACCACCCCGGCCGAAAATCCTTCCCCCTTCCAGGTTTTTATCCCTAAGCCCCCCTTCCCCAACATTTGCCAAGGGTCGGCGTCTAAAAAAAGAGGCGGATACCGGCATGCGCCGGCATCCGCCTTATAGAGGGTTTTATCCTTAGTTCAGTCGATTACTTCGAAGCTGCAGACTTCTTGCGACGCGTGTCGGCGAGGTAAGCCACGGGAGCAGCCACATAGATGGTGGCAAGCGTGCCGATGATCACACCGAAGAGCATTGCGAAGGTGAAGGAGCGGATTGCATCGCCACCGAGGATGAAGATGCAGAGCAGCACGAGAATCGTCGAGCACGAGGTCATGATCGTACGGCCCAGGGTCGTGTTGATCGAAGTGTTGATCGTCGTGTAGAAGTCCTGCTTGGGATAGAGAGCCGTGTTCTCGCGAACGCGGTCGAACACAACCACCGTATCGTTGATCTGATAACCGATCACCGTCAGGATTGCAGCGATAAAGGTCTGGTCCACTTCCATTGCGAAGGGGAGCACGCCGTAAAATATCGAATAGAAACCGATGATCGTAAAGGCGGTGAAGGCCACGGCTGCAAGCGCGCCAAGCGAGAAGGCAACATTGCGGAAACGGACGAGGATGTAGAGGAACATCGCGATAAGCGCGATAATCACGGCGATGTAGGCATCCGCGCGCATGTCGTCGGCAATCGACGGACCCACCTTCTGCGACTGTACGATGCCCTGCGAGGCGTCAGTGGTCGAGAACTGCTCGGGGGTGATGCCCTCGCGCAGGTAAGGCTTCAGCACCTTGAAGAGCTTCTCGTTGATTTCCTTATCGGTTTCCGGGCCGTCGTATTCGGCTGCAATCTTGTAGTTCGTGGAGATACGCACCTGGTTGGAGCTTTCGATGGTGATGACCGAAACCGATGAGCCTTCGAACTCGGGAGCAAGAGCATCCTGAAGTTCGGTCGTGCTCACGGGCTGCTCGAACTTGACGATGTAGTTGCGACCGCCGGAGAAGTCGATGCCCTGGTTGAGACCGCGGACGAAGAGCGACACGATGACGATGGCAATCATCACGAACACAACCGTGAAGCTGGCCTTGCGTTGGCCGAGGAAGTTCACGTGCGAGTTCACGAACATCTTGCGGCTGATGCTCGTTGAGAACGTGAGCTTGTTGAAAGCCTGCGTCTTGCCAATCCACATGAAGAAGAGGCGGCTCAGGAACACTGCCGTAAAGAACGAGCAGACAAGGCCCACGATAAGCGTCGTGGCGAAGCCCTTGATGGGACCCGTGCCGAAGAGCAGGAGGATCACACCGGTGATGATCGACGTAAGGTTCGAGTCAAAGATTGCGGAGAAGGCGTTGGAATAACCGTCGGCAAGTGCGTTGCGCACGTTCTTGCCGGCGCGGAGCTCTTCCTTGGTGCGCTCGAAGATGAGCACATTGGCGTCAACGGCCATACCCAGCGAGAGAACGATACCGGCGATACCCGACATCGTCAGCACTGCCTGGAACGACGAGAGGATACCGATCGTGAAGAAGAGGTTGCAGATGAGGCAGACGTTGGCGATAAGGCCGGGAATGAAGCCATAGAATACGCACATGAAAATCATCAGGAGCACCAGGGCAACGACGAACGAGGTGAATCCGTCCTCGATAGCCTGCTTACCCAGCGAAGGACCAACGACCATATCGCTGATGATATGCACCTTGGCATCCATCTTACCGGACTTCAACACATTGGCGAGGTCGCGGGCTTCCTCGATGGAGAAGTCGCCGGTGATGGACGACTGGCCGCCTTCGATGGCCTGGTTGACGTTAGGAGCGGAGTACACCTGGTCGTCAAGCACGATAGCCACCTGCTTGTTGATGTTCTGGCGCGTTACGCGGGCCCAGTCGCGGGCTCCCTGCGGATTCATGCGCATCGACACTTCGTTGCCGCGCAGGGGGTCGTAGTTCGACGATGCATCGCTCACGGCCTTGCCGTCGAGTGCGGGCTGGCCGCCATGGGCGCGGAGGGCGTAGAGAGCATAGCCGAGGTTCACTTCCTTGCCATTGGCATCGGTGTGGACCGAAGGCTTCACGCTCCAGCGGAGCTTGAGGTCGGAGGGAAGGAGGTTCTTGGCGTAGGTCGTGGCGAGAAGCTCGTTCACGGCTGCCATAGACTTGGCGTCGGGAGCATAGCCCACGGTGGCGCCATAGCCGGGCGTCTGCATCACGGCCATCAGAGCCGAGGGATTGTAGAGCGAATCGGCGGCAAGCGCGCTTACCAGCGAGGCGAGCTGGCCCTGCACTTCCGAAGCCTGATAGGTTTCGTAGAACTCAAGGTTGGCGCTGCGCTGAAGGAGGTCGCGCACACGCTCGTGGTCCTTGACACCGGGAAGCTCAAGCAGAATCTGGCCGTCCTTGCCCTGAAGAACCTGGATGTTGGGCGAAACCACACCGAACTGGTCGATACGGTTGCGGAGCACGTTCGTGGCCGAATTGTCCACGCGGTCCTTCACCTGGCTCTTGAGCGTCGACTTCACGGCATCATCGCTGCTGCCGGAGTTTACGATACCCTGGAACAGCACCGAGAAGTCGGCCTGAGGCTTGGAGGCGCGGTAAGCATTCACAAACGACGATACGAAGTCATCGCTCTGGTGGCTTTCCACAGCTGCATTGGCGCGGGCAAGTGCGGATTCGAATACCGAGTCGGTGGCGCCGCTCTTCATGCTGCGGATCATATCAGGCATATCCACCTGAAGGATTACGTTCATACCGCCCTTCAGGTCGAGGCCGAGGCCCAGGCCCCATTTGCGTACGTCATTGAGAGTGTAATAGCCTAAGTACACCTTTTCCTCGCCCAGCGAGTCCATGTAGTGCTTGTAGGCCTGATTGTAGGCCGCGTCGTCGTTGTCGCCGCTTTCTGCCAGTGCGTAGTCTGCCGCATTGCTCTCGTACTTGTTCGATATAAACGTGAACGAGAGATAGAAAAGGCACACAACAACAAGGCATACAGCAATAACACCGGCTACGATGCTACCTAAGTTTCCTTTGCTTTGCATGTAATAATTATGATTTAAATTTGTTAGAAAATTCAATGGTTGATTTTTCGGCTCGCAAATATACGATTTTTTCCTGACATAGCCGCATTATACCCCGATTTTTTTCAGGAGGTCAGAATTTCAGCTCCACGCCGACGAGCCCGTGCACGCCCTGTCCGGGCACCCACGGAAGGATTTCCGCACGACGCCCGAGGAGGTTCTCGGCGCGGATGCCCACACTCAGCGCATCCGTCAGCGTGTAGCGCGCTCCAATGTTCAGCTCCGAGCTGTTGCGCATCGTGCGGGCCTCCGGAGCGAAAGCCTCGCCCTCGGCAACGGGGATGCTGTAGTACCGGCGACCGGTGCGGAGCTCATACGTGGCCGTGAGCTCGAGCTTCTCGAGCGGACGCCCGGAAAGGTCGATCTTCGTGACGGTGCGGGCGCGGTCATAGGCGTCGGCGAATCCGGAATTATAGCTGTGGGCCAGAATATCGAAGGAGGCCCGGGCCTTCAGCAGGTCGCGCCATGTATAGCTCAGCGCGCCGCCGACACGCCAGCCGCTCAGATTGGTGTTCAGAAGCGCACCGGCCTCGCCCGACGCGTAGTCGAGCACGATGGGCATCACGGCATTGTGCGTGCAGGCATAGCCTCCGTGAAGTTCAAGCGCCGCCCCCTTGAACGGACCGATATTGAATCCGAAGTCGGCGCTAACGGGTGTATTTGAAGTGGTGTATACATAGCTTCCGGCAACTCCTGCACCCATTCGGGTATAAAGCGAACGCAAGGAATTGAAGCTGTCGCCGCCCGAGAACTTCGCGAACATTGCCACAGTCGAGGCAGGGTTCCAGTCGAGAAGCACGTTCGGCGCGATGTGCAGATTATTGCCGATATTGGCCGTAACGAAGTTCACATCCACACCAAGTCGCACATTCACGCGTCCGCCGCGAGCCCCGAAATAGGGCATCAGCTTGATTATTCCGGGCGTGCGGCTGTGGGCTCGACCGATGCTCACGGGATAGACGGGCTTGGCCAGCGCATCGCTCGGCCGCCCGGTCTCGAGCAGCAGCAGACCGCGCGAGCGGTGAAGAAAGTCGGCCGTGGCCTCGAGACCAATATATGTAGATTTCGAGAACTGCCCGAAAGCCCCTAAGCGCACACCCGTGCGGTTTTCCGACGCACCTTCGAGCATCGAATAGCCCTCAGGGCCGGCCGTGCGAAGGTTCTTGCCCTCGCTGAAGTGGTCGAAATCGAGCCCCGCATGCCAGGCCACCACGCCATAGCCGCCGTGATACGACAGAGTGGCGTTCAGAGCGCTCAGGCTCCGCTTGTCGGGCTCGTCAGTCGGGCCCGGAGAATAGAGCAGCGGCAGCTGTAACGAACCACAGGTATAGTCCACCGACGCATTCAGCCGTGAGCGCTTCCCGAGGCGCTGCACAAGGTCTGCTCCGAGGGTCAGCGTGTGCTGTTTCACGCTCTGGCGCTTGTCCTCATAATTCTTGGGCGCTTTGCCGTGGGCCTTATAGCTGAGCCCGTCGTATTGAAGCCACGCCCCGAGCACGGTCTGCTCCGTGTTGAGGATGCGGTACCCTGCCGAAGCCCCGAGGTTGAAGGACGGGAAGTAGCCCAGGGCGGCATATCCGCGATAAGGCGAGCGTCCCTGAAGTCCGGTATACGTTGCCGTGGGCAGAGGAGCCACAACATTATCGTAAGCCGACGGCTCGCCATACTCTGCCGGGCGGAGCTTGTGGGCCTCCACCTTCGGAGCCACTATCGTCGGCGACACGGAACTCATCGGTGCAGCCGGCCTTTGAACCGGAACAACCGTGCGGTCCACGTTTATTTCCGTGCGCAGATTAGGTTCGGCTCCCCACACAGCCTGCGGGCCGCTCAGCGCCGCAGCCAGCGCTGTAATATATATATGTGATTTCTTCATCGTTGTGTGTATTATTTCAGACGCGAATCTATCATTTCGAAAATATCGCTTTCCGTGCCGGGATAATTCTCGCGAAGCGCGCGCAAGTATTCCTTGGCCTCGAAGTCCTTGCCCTGGGCGGCATATACGTCGCTCAGAAGGATGAAGCCCCGGGCCAGCCAATATCTGTGAGGCGTGCCCGAGCCCGTGAAGGCACGAGCCTCGGCCTGCGCCTTGTCCAGCTCGCGGGCGTCGTAGTAGCTTTCAGCGAGATAATAGGCGCTCTTGGCTCCGTAGAGGTCGTCAGTGTTGTCCGATATGCTCTTCCAGAGCTCACGCGCTTTGTCATTCTCGCCCGTGCGTTCCAAGGCGAGAGCGCGCGAAAAGACAGCTTCGTTCCGTGCTTCCGCCCCCGCGGCTGTCGAGCCTAACAAGGCCTCCGTAGCCTGCAGGACGAGCTCATGGTCGCCGAGGTCGCGGCCCACGCGCATGATGCCCATACGGGCCGCATTCATCTTTTCGGGCGTCGAAGCCTTCTGCTCCAGACGGCGCCACGACTCGAGAGCCGCATTGCCCCGACCCATGGCATATTCTTCCTCAGCCTTTACGATGAGCGCGTTTTCCGAGGCCGAGTGGTCCGGGAATCGCGCCACAATCGCCTCTGCATATTCGTAGGCCTGTTCGCGTCGGCCGTTCTCCAAAGCATCGCGCATCAGCATCTCCAGCGCCCGCGGAGTGCGGGTGCCCGTCGGATAGCTTGCCACGAAATTTTCCATCCGCTGTGCCCGGCCCTCGCGGGTTAGCTCGCGCTCGGCAGCCTCGAAGGTCATGGCCTCCGTCTCGTCCTCGTCGGGCTTGGGAGCGCCGTCCACGCCGTTGATGTAAGATAGATACTCCTCCACCTTGCCGTCGGAGGCATAGACATTCTTCAGGAATATCGACGCCTGCGCGGCCTCTTCGGATGTGGGATATTTTTCGATTACGTCTTTATAAGCCTGCACGCCCTCGGTCTTGCGCCCCATGTTCAGCAGCGTGAGAGCCATCTGCAGATAGCCCTGGCGCCCCTGCGACGTGGCAGGATACTCATTGGTGAGCTCGCGATACACCTCCACGGCGCGCCCGGGGCGGTCCTGGTGCTGAAGTGCCTCGGTCAGCTCGAGCATCGCATCAGGCATCAGCGACGAGGTCGGGAAGGTGGTGCGGAAGGTCTCCAGCGCATTTTCCTTTCCCTTGTAGTCGCGTTGGAAGCCCAGCATCAGAGCCTTCTGGAAGAGGGCGTAGTCGCCGGCCGAGGGATTAGCATCATAGGCCCGGGTGTAGAGCTCGTCAGCCTCCGGGAAGGCCGACGCATAGTAGCGGATATCGCCCAGGCGGTTCAGTATATCGGCCTTCACGGCATTGTCGCCCGTGGCCTCATACGCGCGCCCGAGCGTCTTCTCGGCCGCATCATAGTTCTTGAGCCCGAACTCGGCATATCCCAGCGAATACAGCGCCACGGGCCGGTTCGCCGCCTTCGCGTCGGCGATACGCAGATACTCGTTGAAGCGCTCCACGGCCGTGCCGTTGTTGCCCTTGGAGGCAAGAGCCTCGCCCATGAGCAGCACTGTCTCAGCCCCGATAGCCGTATTGTACTTGCGCAGCTTCTGCGCCTGTTCGAGATAGTTCAGAGCCTTGTCGGGGTCGCCGTCAGCAAGCGCGCGGGCGCCGAGAGTGTAGAGCACCGTCTGTTTTCCTTCATACACCCGTGCCGACGGATGCGGGATGCGGTCCAGACCTTTCAGAGCCTTCTCGTAGTCGTTGTCGGCAAGGTAGCCGCTCACAAGATAGTCCTGCACGCTGTGGGCATACGGCCCGGCAGGATAAGCCTTCAGAAAGTCCTCGAATGTCTCGACCGACGAGCCGAAGGGAATCGTCGCCCCCGAAAATTTCGCTACCGCGTAATTATAGTATGCAGCTTCCTTTACCTTCGCGTCGGCATCGCTCTTCAGGGCCTTGTCGAAGGCCAGCAGAGCACCGTCGGTATTTCCAAGTTTCAGCATCGCCTGGCCTATATAGAGGCTTGCGCTCTGCGCCATTGCCTCGTTCAGGCCCTGGCCCAGCGACAGGCTCACGGGCTCCAGAAGCTCTACAGCATTTTCATACCGCCCATCGCCATAATCCTCGAGACCCGTTATGTAGAGAGCCGTCAGCTCGGGCTTATCCGCCGAAGCGATATACTCCCGCAGGAAAGGCATCGCCTCCGACGTCTTGCCCTGGCGGTAGAGGCTCTCGCCGGCAATGCGACGGGCCTCCGCCGTATACGAGGGCTCCACCTCTGGCGCCCCCCCCCCGCCGCGGCGCAGAAGCGAGCGAGCTGTCGACAGCGCCTGCCCGTACTCTCCGCGCTTGAAGTATATCTGGCTCAGATAGTAATCAGCCAGCGCACCCGGCATCGTCGAAGTGTTCACCGTCTTGAAATCTTCCATAGCCGCAGCATAGTCGCCGCGTTCATAGGCCATATAGCCAAGATAGAAGCGCGAGGCATTGCCCCACGTCTTCGTCTGTCTTATGCTCGAAAAAAGGCGTTCGGCCGCCTTGAGGTCGCCCTTTCGCAGGCTCGAGTAAGCCATGCGATATATCAGGCGTTCCCGGAGATTTCCAGGCAGTGTCGAGCCGTCCACCTTCGAATATGCATCGAGAGCCAGGTCGTAGCGCCCCATGGCAAAGAGGCAGTCGCCCACGCGAGCCAGCGCCTCCTGGCGACGGAGGCTCTGAGGATAGTTGGCCAGAAACACCCGGAAGTACGACATCGCCGTCTTCGGACCGCTCATCCGGTATGCACTTTGCGCCATCAGCCAGTCGGCCGTCTCGCGCTCCGCATCCGTGAGCGTGCGCCTGTCCACATGGCTCAGCTGGTCGAGGCAACCCGCAAAATTATTGTCGCGGAACATAGCCTCCGAGCGGGCCATATACCCCCGATTGTCCGTAGAGTTGATTTGCGCCCCGGCCGCCATCGTCGCAGCTGCCGCAAGCGCAGTTATGATTAATCCTTTTTTCATTAGGGAGAATATTTATCCCGCAAAGATAGCCACAACCCGCGATATTTCACATATAATTATAGAAATTTTTGAAAATTATCCCTCCTCGCCCCGCTCCCGGAGCCCGAATAGAATCCCGACAAAATATTTTTTAAAAAAAATCATCAAAAAATTTGCACGTCTCAAATATTGTCCTTAACTTTGCACCGCTTTCGACAAGAAAGGGCGCTTAGCTCAGCTGGTTCAGAGCGTCTGCCTTACAAGCAGAGGGTCGG
>CAMWQB010000002.1 GCA_947176295.1 uncultured Porphyromonadaceae bacterium | reverse complement strand
CCTCCGGGAGCGACCCCGAGGCAAGACGAAGCGAATCCTCTGTTCTCACGGGCGTAGCGTGCCGGAAGTGGATGTATGAATATTCCTCCGCATCGAGCCGGTCCGAAAGCACGAACGTAAAGGCCGACCCGGCAGTCGTGGTCATATCTGCGCCTATATCCACCACCCCGGGACGCCCCTGGATTGTTGCCCCGCCATTGCCGTAGATTGTGCCATACCAGTCGGGATTCTGCTTCGACGTGCCGTTGAAGCACAGGAACTCCCGGGCATCCGTTACCCTGAAGTCAAACACCGGTTCCTTGAAGAACGTATGCGTCAGGTATCCCCCTAACTTTGCCGTATGCCCGTCGCGGTCGCGGATAGTGATGTCTTTCAGGTCTATACGTCCGGGAGTAAGGACGATGGAGTCCGACGCGAAGTAGCGCGTGTTCGTTATGTCGATATTGATTCCCAGGTCCTCGGCAAAAATCCGTCCCGTCATGTCTATCTCCTTGAAGGTGCCGAAGAGCCGGGCCTGCCCCGACGCGTATCCGCTTATGTCGGAAGCGAATGCCTCCATGAAGGGCTGCATGAATCCCACGCGGACGTGGGCTGCATCGAAATTGATGTCCAGCGATTCCGTTGCCGGATAGATGTCGCCCCAAATCCGGGAGTGCAGTCCTCCCTCAGGTTCCACGATGTCGGCGTCAAGCGAAAATGCCTGTTTCGTATTGTCCCACGAGGCCGCTATGTGCGCGTTGCCCAGGGTGCAGCGGTTGTAGCCTATCGAATCCACCCGCAGGTCCGGACAGCTCACCCGCGGTTCTTTCGACAGCACTTGCCAGGCCGTGAATTGCCCCGTGGCGCGCCCGCCGATCAAGGCCTTGTCTATTTCCAGGGTCTCGAATATCGGCAGCAAGCTCACGTCCTGCAGGTTCAGCATCAGGCGGTCGCTCTCCTCCGGCCCCGCAAACCCATCGGCCGAAATATGTTGGTTCTCAGTGTCGAGCCTGAAGCCCTCAACACGGATGCCGGCTTTCGAGCAGTCGATGGTCGAGGGGCGTATCTGCCACAGGTCATCGCCGAAGGTAATGCTCCCCGGATTCATTTTCACGTTCACGCCCAGGCCTCCGCCTTCATCTTCCCTCCGGAGCAGCCCCGTCAGATCGATGCTCCCGTTGATAGGGATAGTGCGTCGGATGGTCCAGTCAGCGTGGGTCGACACTTGGTTGTCCACGCACATGGCGCTGAGGTCCACCTGCATAGGCCCCTTCTTCGTAGGCATCTCCCCCGACACAAAAGCCGACGCGCGCCCGCTCGCGCGGTCAAGAGCCGCATGCACGGTTGTCCCGCTTATCAGTTTGTCGCCCTGCCGTAGATAAGGCGCATCGATCAGGGCCGAAGCCGACCCCGACACCGCGTTCACGTATCCGCTGATGTTGACGGGGTAAAGCGGAATCACCGGAAAACCGAAAAATTCCGCTGCCCTCACGCAGTCGTGTATCTCGAAATCGTAGGTAAAGCGGTTCCGCGCCGCAGTCTCCTCTCCCTGCTTGGCCACGAGTGCCGGCAGTGCCTCCCCGAGCATATCCCGGATGTCCCCGACTATGCTCGCGAACGAAATGTTGCCTTTGATTTCGCCCGACAGCAGCTCGGAATTTATCTTCACGAAGGGCACCACGCTGTGTGGCGATGCCTCCATCGTCAGGTCGCTCAGCCTTAGGGGCGCTCCTGCCGCACGCCTCCACTCAAAGTCGCTCAGCGTGATAGTTCCTGACATGGCATCGAAGTTCCGTCCCTCCAGGTCGGCATGCAGGCGTGCGCTTATATCCGAGCCTTCGTGCGGCACATTCATCCCCAGCCGCTCGGGCTTGAACGAATTCACCCTTGCATCAAGCAGCAGGGCAGGCACGCTCCCGTCCTCTCCCGTCAGGAAGTCTGCCGTCAGTTCGGCGTTCAAGGTGGAGTTGTTGCTTTGCAGCTCGATCGCCCCCTCTCCCGTTCCATTGTAATTGGCTAAGATACATATGTCCGTGAGGCGGCAGCCGCGCAGGGTCAGTTCGCTCAAGTCAATCTCGGCTTTGCCTTCAGGGATTCTATTGCGGCCGCCAAGACGGATCGTTCCGGAAAGCTCGCCGCTCACTGCGCCTAAATCGTTCACCCCGACAAGAGCTCCCGCCTCAAGATGGCGAAGCGATGCCTCGAAATTCAATTTCCGGCCTGCTATCCCTCTCCCCGCCGAGATTTGTGCTGCAATGTCGGCACCGCCCGCACGCGCCGTGCTGAGTTCAGCGTCTATTTCGGCAGCTCCCGAGCCGGCAAGATGCCCTTGGGCCGACACGCTCAGCGCCCCGGCGGTTTCGAACAGCTTGCGCACATCCGCTTTCACCCCCGGAATCCGCGACACAAGGCGTCCGCCATCCACCTGCGCCTCCAGCCCCCGCAGTTCTATTTCAGGCATGGAGATTGAGTCGGCCGCCGCCAGGGCAAGGGCGGATATTTGCAGGTCCAGCGACTTGCGGTCCGTGGCATCGAAAATCTTGAGCTTCCTCACATCAGCCTTTCGGGGTGTGGCCGTTGCATCCAGCTCCAGACTATAGACTTCGGGGAAGTCTCCCAATAGAGGCAGGAATGCTTGGAAGTCTGCCGGACTTATGGTGTTGATTCCCCGTGTGCGCACCTTCACGCCTCCGGCCGCAAGAGCCCCTTTGAAATCTCCGAAGCGCTTCCAGGCGAGTTTCAGAGGCTCGAAGGCAATAGTCGTGGCCGGAAGGCGGATGTCCAGGCCGTTGAGCCCCAGCCATTCGCCGTTTGCTTCTGCTCTGGTCTTAAGGCCCTTGAGTTCGAAGCCGGTTTTTTCCGTAAACGAAAGGTGTGCTATATCCACCCGGCAGTCGTCGTTCGACAGGCGAGGAATGTAAGCGTTAAGCTCCAGATTCTCCACTTCGATGTGTTTAGGGTCAAAGCGCCCCGACGTGTCCCTCGGTGCCGACAGCACGTCGTAGCTGAATCGCCCGTCCAAAAGAGCCACATTGCTTATTCTCAAGTCGAAATGTACAGGAGGCTTCTCCTTCCCGTCGCCCTTTAGGGCGTCAAGTACAGGCTGTATGTTCAGTGGTGCCTCAGGCGTAGGGCGGCTCAGACGCACGTCTGCACCGTCGATCAGCGCATAGTCCACTATTATGCGGCGTGTATGCAGGAAATAATACAGCTCGAACCGCACCGACACCTCCCGGATGCTCGCAATTGTATCTGCCGTACTTTCAGGGGCGAGCAGCGCCACATCCCTCAGGTCCAGGCGGCTGAGAGGGCGCACGCGCACATCGCCTATCCGCAGCGGCGCTCCGAGCAGCGAACTCAGCTCCTTCTCGGCCGTGTTCCGTATCGTGTTCTGAACCGATGGTAATGAGAGCGCCACATATATCCCCGCGGGTATAAGCACCGCAAGAAGCAGGGCCATCGAAACAATGGCTCTGAACACTTTCCATACGCGAGTTAGTCCTGTTTTTGTCATCCGGCGAGGGGCAATCCCATAGTGAGAGCAAAATTACAAAAAAAATCTATATTTCACGAGGAAATTCGTACCTTTGCGTCAACGTATGGCATTTCGCAAACCTCGCATCGCACCATCCTCAGCAATCCTCGCCATCACCGCCCTCGCCTTCGCCGTGATGTTCATCTTCACACCCCTGTCGACAGATGATTTCTGGTATATGACCCGTTCTATGGATAAGTGGTTTGCCGGCCGGCCCTTGGGTTTCCCTCTAAACGATATTCTTGATGAGATATCATGGCGCTATTTCAACGATAATGCCCGCCTCTCCAACGTCATCTTCGCCTTCCTCGTATACCTCCCTCATTGGCTTGTAGCCGCCGCCTCGGCCGCAATGTGCGCATGGGCTCTGTTCTCGCTCGCTCGCCTTTCCGGAGTTGGCGGCCGCGATTGGAAAGGCGCAGTATGGCTCTCCGCCCTCTTTGCAATGCTCCTGCCTTGGGCCGAACATCTCTTCACGCTCTGCTATTCGTTGAACTACGTCTGGCCCATGGCCCTCTCCGCCTGGATTGCCCTGCGCGTGTTGAGCGGCAGACCTATTCCGCTTTGGCTCTCGCCCCTCATTGGCCTGCTTTTTGGAGCATGGCATGAAGGATTCAGCGTCCCGGTCTTCGTTGGGATATTTGTATTGGCCTTGTGCAGGAGGCATCGGTTCTCGGCCCCGTGGATTTGGGCCCTTTTGGCCGGCATGGCTTTAGGAATACTGTGGCTGCTCAATTCTCCGGCCTTCTTTTCCCGGCAGCCGGCCGTCTCCGGCAGCCTTTTCTCCCTGTCAGTGTGGGCGAAGATTCTTATTGGCGACATCTTGTATCTGCTTTTCTGCCTTCTCGCCTTCATCGCTGCATGCGGGTACTCCACTCGAGGTATCCTCTCCTCTCCGCTCATCCTATTTGTCGGCGCCGTCGGCCTCGTTTCGCTCCTTATCCATTTCTTTGCCCCATACGGGCTTAGGGTAGGGCTATGTGCCGAAGTCTTTGCCATCCCGGGCATTATCATTCTTTGGCAGCGTTGCTTTTCATTCCCCGAGCGCCTTACTGTCCCGGCTTCCATCTTCCTCGGCCTCTTCCTTTTTGCTCATCTCCTTGTAGCATCTGTCTGCACCATACGCCTTAACAGGCAATACACGCGCATATACGAGCAATATCGCACCTCGCCCGACGGTCATGTTTTCGTCGACTTCACTCCCGATTTCGAGGCCCCGGTTCTTGCCCTCGGCAAACCCCTGTTTCTCCACATGGAATCCTGCATTGCCGTCCATCTCACAGGCGAGAATGTCCGTAAGCCCCTTCTCGCAGTGCCCTCGCAGCTGGCGCATATCGATTCCCTCGCGGGCTCACCGGCTTACGGGCGCCCGGGCCTGAGAGGGTTGGACGGCCGCTTTTTCATCCCTGCCGATTCTCTCGCTTTCCCTCGCGACTGCTGGACAAAATTCCGCGGCGGCGTCCTATTTGGCGATACGTCCGCACAGCGCAGCCTTGTGGCAGTTCCTTTCGTTTCGGAGGGCGATTCGTTGCCTTATTTTTATATTTTTATAGAAGACCGCATGCCCCTCGCGCGCTTCAAGCCTGTCCGTGGAATTTATTGGTAGGAACTATGGCCTCACTTACAACTCGTCGAATCATATATTATTCGGTAATTACCTTAACGGCAGTAGCATTTGCAGTCATGTTTTTGCTCATGCCGTATTTCTCCGACGATTTCTGGTACATGTCGCCCATGCGGAGCCTCATGGAAGGCAGAGAGACATCCGTCGACTGGGCTGCTGTTGGCCGCTCCATTCGATATCATTATCTCACCGACAACGGGCGCCTTTCAAACATCCTTTTCACCCTCCTTATATGCTTGCCGAAGTGGGTGTTAGCCACACTCACATCGGTGCTTAACGCGCTTTCCCTTCTCATGCTCGCGCGCCTGGCAGGTCTCGGGCCGCGCCGCCCCGCTGCTGCCGTTTGGCTCTGCCTTCTCTTCTCCGCCACACTTCCCTGGTACGACGGCATCTTCTCCCTCTGCTTCCAGTTCAACTACGTGTGGGCCATGGCGCTGATGCTGTTCGCCCTCATGCTCTTTCTCTCCGGCCGGCGGCTTTCTCCGGTTCCCCTTTTCTTCCTCGGTATCATCGCAGGAGCATGGCACGAAGGCTTTTCAGTCCCCCTGCTCTCAGCCTGTGTCCTTCTTGCCTTTTGGCGTCGCGGCCGCTTCCTCTCTCCCGGGCGCATTGCATTGATGCTTGGCCTACTCGCTGGGGTGGGCTGGCTCCTCTCTTCTCCCGCATTCTTCCGATATGACAGCAACTCTGTCGGCCTGCAGGCTTTACTTGATTTCGCACAGTGGTATAGGGCAATACGCATAAATGTCTTCGTCCTTTTCGCTCTCGTCCTCATGGCAGTGGCGCTTTGTCTCCATTCATCACGCCGCATCTTGCTCCGCCCGGTCCCGGTCGCCTGCGCAGCAATGGCAGCCGTCGGACTGCTCATTTATGAGTATGTCCCCGTCTTCGAGCGAGCCTCCTTCTGCGCCCGGCTGATGGCTATACCTCTACTTCTTATCCTCTTTCGCACCATCTTTCACCCTCGCCCTCATTCAGCGCGTTTTTATCTTTCATATCTCGCCACGCTCGGAGCCGGCGTGTTTTTGCTCGTTCATCTTGTAATTGCAATAATTTCCACCGACCGATTCCGAGCCGGAATGGAGCGTGCGTCAGGCTCGGATGTCTTTATCAATTTCCCATGGAGCGCAGATGCCGGCTTAATGGCTTTGGGCAAGCCCTTTCTTCCTTTCCAGGAGAGCTATCTCGAAATCGACGAGAGATTCCGCCGCATGGAAGGACTTCCGGTTCTCGGCTTTGTCCCGCGAGAGCTCGAATATGCCACGCCGGAGGGCGGTATCGTATTCCCGGGGCATCCCGGGCTGCGCCTGATAGGGAGTAGGCTCGTCATTCCCGTAGATTCAGCCGCTATCCCCGACGACCCCAAGGGCTTCGTGGCGAGCGTACGCTTCGGCGATTCATCCCGGCGCCCACGCCGCATCATTCCACGCCGCTTCACCTCCCACGCCGATAGCTCCGACTATTATTTTCTGAGCATACAGGAACTATATCCCATCGCACGCTTTCTCCCACCAACAGCTATCGATTGGTGAGTTAAAAAATATTAACACCAAATCTCTGCCACAACTATTTTATATCATAGAGGGTTATAAATTTATTACTAACCCTTAAAACTAATTCTCATGTCTTACAAAATCGAAGAAATTGAAGGTGTCGGCGCTGTATATGCCGAGAAACTCGAAGCTGTTGGCGTTAAGACCACCGCCGATCTGCTCGAACGCGCAGCAACTCCCAAAGACCGCAAGGCTCTCGCAGAAGAAACGGGCATCTCCGAAAAACTCATCCTCAAGTGGGCAAACCATGCCGACCTTTTCCGCATCAAAGGTGTCGCCGGTCAGTTTGCCGAACTCCTCGAAGCCGCCGGTGTAGACACCGTCAAAGAGCTTCGCCATCGTGTAGCAGCAAATCTCCAGCCCAAGCTCGTTGAAGTGAACGATGCAAAGAACCTCTGCAATCGTGTTCCTTCCGTCGCCGAAGTCGAAAAGATGATTGCACAGGCCAAAGAACTCGAGCCCAAACTATCATATTAAAATATTGCTGTCCGATAAAAATTTTTATGTCTTCAAAAATTTTTATCGGACAGCAATAAATAAATTATGTCTACGACGGCCGTTGCATCTACCTTCACTCGGCCGCTCAAGTGCATAAGATAGACGCACTCAGGCGCAACCCGCGCCTGTCGCTCTGCGTCGTTGAGCGAGCCGACATCGTCCCCGATGAGTTTACTACATATTTTCGCAGCGTCATCGTTTTCGGTCGAGCACGTTTCATTGAAGACACTGAAGAGAAAGTACAGGCCCTCAAAAAACTTGCACATAAATACTGTGGAGATTTGGATGCCACAGCCGAAATTGCAAAATTCCTGAAAGTGGTTGCCATCATCGAAATCTCAATCGACCGTATCACCGGAAAACAATCAATCGAACTCTTCCCCCCGGGAAAGTAGGCCTCTTACCAACGCACTCGCCTCACGCCGCCAATCCACAAACATAAAATAAAAACAGAAGGCGTGCCGACACCTCGGCACGCCTTCCTTCACGTAGAAGATAGAAGGGTAGGGACCCCCTTACTTCAGATACACTTTCGTACTTTTCGAGCCCTCCCGGCGGATGTAGAAGCCCTTGCCGGGAGATGCCACGCGGATGCCCTGGAGGTTGAAGTATTCAACTTCGCCATTCGATCCTTCTTCGATGCCGACATTTTCGATACCCGAAATCTCAACATCTATAAACTTCGTCAGCAGGTAAAAATCCGGGAAGAGCGGATTCGACATCACACACATGATGTTCTCCTGGCTACTCAGGAATGTTGTTACACCATTTTCGATGGTGTATTCATAGCCCTCAACCAGTTCTTCGCCCACCAGTTCATTGTCGTCATCCAAATAGGGCGTGTCGATAAACCAGCGGTAAGTCGTCGGCTGCCCGTCCACGGATGCCTGTGAGGACAGATCAACCTTGCCATCTACAGCTTCAACAGAAAGAATCTCCTGATTCTGATAGCCATATATCAGCCATGAACTCTGACGCACTGGCAGCGTATTGAAGGTGAGCTTGTTGTCATCGATCAAGAGAACCTTCAGGTTCGGCAGCTCCGAAACGTCGATGCTCGTCAACTTGTTGCTGAACATTATGAGCTGCTGCAGCGCTGGCACGCCCGTCGGCTTGATTGTCTCGAATTCATTTGCGCTCAGAGACAGGTCCCAAAGCACCGGATTGTCAAGCTTGATGCTCTTCAGGCTCGAATTTGAGAAGCCCAGTGTCTCAAGTTTCTTAAGCGACGATACGTCGAAACTGCTGATGCCGTCGCCCTGAAGAATGAGATGTTCCAGACCGCTGAAATCTTTAAGGAACTCTTCCGACTCAAAGTGCATCCCCGTAAGGCTAAGCTCTGTTAGAGGCGATGCAACGGGGAGCTTCACATCCTTCACGGCCATGTCCGTTTCGTAGGCCATGAACGCTATCAGGTTCTTCATTTTCGATGCATCAAGAGAGCTCAGGGCATTGCAGCTTATCGAGAACACGCGCAAGCCCTCGTCTTCGTCGTATGAATAGCACTTTGCCTGCTTCCCGCCCATTACAGGAGCTTCATACGACTCATGCGTCGAAGACAGTATGTACTGCTCCATGTCGCCCTCGCCGGTCCAATCGACATAAACCGCCGTGCCGGCTTTGTGCGCTCCCATTATCAGAAGGCCCGTGCCGTCTTTCTTAGGAGTGAAGGTTGCGAATACATTCGTAGGCATGGGCGCCGTCTGCACCACGCTCGTGCGGATGGCTTTCTCTCCCGCAAAGTCAGGGAATGCCGGGTTGGTCAGTGCGCAGTAAATCTTCCCGAGGTCAGGGTTCGTGAAGAAGAAGCGTCCGTTGTTGTCGCGGATATTTCCTTCCATTACAACAGGTGCGCCAGTTTCGGCCATATACCACGTGAAGTCGGTGCTTCCCGCATCCGTGGTGAACTCATACGAATATAGGCTTACCACAGGAGCCTTCTCAGGAAGTGCAATCTCGTTCTGAGGTGCATACGTGTAGTCGCTCACTCTGCCAGGCAGTGGCATTGACGCGAAGGACATATCGTTGTAGCGCACGTCAAGGCTCTTCAGAGGCAGATAGTCTTGAAGAACCACCTCCGTCAGATGGTTGTCGGAAAGGTCGAGGTTTTCAATCGCCTCCAGGTCGCGTAGATCTACAGCCGTCAGCTTGTTCCCGCTGAGATTCAGACTCTTCACTTCCGACATCTTGGTCAGCGAAACTGCCGCGAGCTCATTGTTCGAATAGTCCACGTTCCACAGACAGTTCGGTATCCTGTACTCGATGCTTGTAAGCTTGTTGTTCGACAGATTCACATCTCTGAGAAGCAATTTCTCATATTGGCCCGTGAGTGCCGAGAAATCCATGCTCGTGAGGCTGTTGTTGCTCAGGTCCACCTTAGTCAGCGATTTGTTCCACGTAAGGTCGATGAAAGGCATCGAACAACCCGTAATCGACAGAATCTGCAGGGCGCGTGCGCCATCAAGGTCGGGAGTGAGAATACGCTGGTTTGCAATGCCAAGTGCAGTCATTTGTTCACCGTCAGGGAGGTAGATCGTAATGATCGAATTGCCCCCGGTAGGCTTGGCGCTCACGGCGTTGGGGCTTGCCGGGAGCTCGTTGCTCGTAGCTGTGCATGCAACCTGCTTGCCGTCGCCGAAGTCAACGTAGAAGGTGCGGGGACTGGCCTCGCTTGCCCCGGCAAGACCCACGCTCAGAGCGTAGTTCTTGAGGGTAGGCATCATTCGGAACGATGCGACAGCCGAGGGCTTGCCGAATTCTTCAGCCTCCTTCACGGCAAATTTCGTTGTCGTCATCACAGTCATGGGGAACGCCGTGTTCTTGAATGCTACATACACACTGTCCGTATACGCCGCATTAAGTGTCAGCTTGCCGTTATCCCACGTATAATAATCGTCCTCCAGAAGCGTCGGGTCGCTGGGCCTGTCTTCCATGAAACCGTACACCACAGCGCTCGTCTCCGAACCCGGGCGGTTCACCTTGTCCGAGAAATCAAGAACAGTCCCTACGGGATATTGCTTGTCCACAACGAACGGGCGTTGGTCGTAGTAGTATTCGTTGAACGTGCTTCTGTCGGCCGGAAGCGTTACGAAGTTCATGTTGTTCATCATCAGATCCAGTTCCAGTAGATTCGGGGTCGGATCGATGTTCAGGCTCGTAAGCTGGTTGTGTGCAGCGCTAAGCGACAGAAGATTGGGAACG
This sequence comes from uncultured Porphyromonadaceae bacterium, assembly GCA_947176295.1. GTDB lineage: Bacteria > Bacteroidota > Bacteroidia > Bacteroidales > Muribaculaceae > CAG-873. Next base: position 67,558 of record CAMWQB010000002.1, on the reverse strand, counting down.
CTCGACAGATCGATGGTCTCGAATGCATTGCCTGCGATGAATAGACGTATAAGACTCGGATTTTTGCTCAGGTCCAGCGACGTAAACTTATACTGGTTGTTCACGGCCCCGTTGTGCGAGCAATATAGCTCTCTGAGTTGAGTATTCTTCGACAGGTCCAGCGATTGAACCTTCGTGTCCGAAACATTCAGGATCAACAGCGACGGGTTCTTGCTCACGTCTATCGACGAGATGTCCGTGCCGTCAAGCGACAGCTGAAGCAGTTTCGGGCACTTCGTCGGATCTATGTGCTTGATCGACGGGGTCGAAAAGCCCACGAACGATCTCAGCTCCGGATAGCTCGAAATATCGAAAGCCGGATCCATGTCGCCTACGATGCTTGCCGACAGGATGGTGAGATAAGGCTTATTGGCGCCGATTATCATCGGGCTCTCAGTCATGGGATTGTCGTCAACATAGAGGGCCTCGAGTTTCGTCAGATGGCTCAGATCGAGGCGTTTGAACTCATTATGGCAAAGGTTCAGCACCTGCAGTTCCGTCAGGTTCGGGAAGCTGATGTCGGAAATATAGCATCCTTCCAGGTCAAGGTAGTCGATAAGCGACGCATCGCCATAGATCTTGACCACGCCTGCGGAATTCACGCCGCACGACACTACCGTGCCCTGGATGCTCTGCGTGTCTTCATCATACAGGGCCTGCCCAACTTCTACTTCCGTAGGACCGAAGCCGCAGTCCACGTCGATATAAGTCTCTTCTTTCGCGCCGATCACAAAGTGGAACGCATTCAGGTCGCCGTTAAGGTCATACAGATTCGTATGGAACTGTATGATAGGTTCAGCGCTCCCCGCACTTTGGGCGAAGGTGCCGGACGCCCCGGCTGTAATTGCCAGCAGGGCGACGCCTAACCGTTTTAAAATCTTTTTCATTGCTATGTGTTATGTTGGTTGTGATGTTATATTACTTCACCAGGATGCGCACCGCTTTTGCCGCGCTGCCCTCTGCCTTCAGCAGATATACGCCCGCAGGCATCGAGCCCGCATCTATCAGAGCCTCGCCCCCATGCGAGCGATAGCTCCCGGCAAGCTGCCCGGAGGCCGTGTAGAGGCTGGCGTTGAAGTCGTCCGTGCCATTCAGAGTGGCCTTGAACTGGCGGTCGCCCGCACTTGCCACAGTCAGACGCTCGCCGTCGCCTTCAGCCGACACGTTGCCAATACCCGCAGCCGCACGGCGCAGAACTTCCTTAAGTCCGGCGTATGCATCGAATTTTCCGGCGCCCCATTGCACGGGCACACTGTGCTCCTCAACGGCCTCGTCGCGGACGGCCGTTTTCTTGATTATGTCAAGCACATCATTGTACTTAAGGTTCGGGTCTGCTTCCATCCACAGAGCTATAGACCCTGCCACCAGCGGCGTCGACATCGACGTGCCAACGCTCTGATGCCACGAATACTTGCGTCCGTTGGCCTCGACCATAGCCTGGCGTTCGGCGTTCGTCGCGCGTGCCTCATCGAGGAAATACTCGTTCGACGACGATATGATCGTCGCACCTGGAGCACACACCGTCGGCATCTCGCGGCCGTCGCAAAGCTTGCCGTAGCTCGAGAAGCTCGAAATCTTCCCGGAGGGGAAGCTGTTCTGATAGCCATAGATTCCTTCATCGAGGCTCGCCCAGTCATCGCGCGTATTGTAAGAGCCAACTACCACGTAGTTGTGGCCGCATGCCACATCCGAGATCGTGCCGTCGGTCATGCCGTTGGAGAAGCCGTCGAAACCGTAGCTCGACAGATTATTGTATGCTCCGTCGCAGAACACATCGACCCTCTGACCGTCAGCACCCGTTATCTGGAAGCCGATGATATAGTTGCCGGATGCATTCCCCGTCGAATTGTCCCAGCAGAAGCAGTCGATCACCGCATAGCTCCGCTGGCTGTCCGCGTCGCGCTCGGACACAACGCCCACATAGCCCTTGAACCACTTGGCGAACTGAGGGTCCACGATGTCGTCCTCTGCGCTCATATATTCGGCGCCGGACACCCAGTACTTGCCCGTGTAGCTGCCGTCCTCGGTCGTGTTCAGCGTCCCGCGCCATGCCACGTTGCCGTTGCGGTTCTTGTTCACCGCCAGCACCTGCACCTCGAATGGCGTCTCATCCTTGCTGTAAATGTAAATCTGAGTGTAGCGCAGGTTGGGATAGTTCGTCATATATGTAGCAGGGAAGATGCATGTTTTCAGAGTTGCATCATCCGCCGTGAAAGTCTTGTTCAGCGCGATGGGAAGGTCGCCTTCATTGCCGGCCGACACGCAGAACACAACCCGGTCCTCTTCCGACACAAGGTCCAGGTAGCGGCATATCGTGCTCGTGCCGTCGTGAGGGCCCACGTTCGAGCCCAGAGAGAGATTCACCACCGAAGGCTTCTGCTCAGCCCACGCATAGTTGAGGATATCCTCAACGCCCAAGGCGATGTGATAGTCGCTCATCGAGCCGGCTGCAGCCGCGATGTCTGCCTCGTAGGCCACGCCATAGTAGGGATTGTCCATTTCCTGGACCGTGCCCGCAAAAGCATTTTTCGCCACTGCGGCCTGCACCTTCCCACGGTAGCCGCCGGCCATGATGCCCGTCGTGTGCGTTGCGTGGTAGGTCTCGGAGCTTTCCGTGTCGATGCGCGGAATGTAGTCCCTGTCGTGCGTCTCCTGGATGTAGTTGCCGCTCTGCGTCGGACGGAAATATGTGAACTGGCCTATGCGGGGCACACCGTTCTCGTCCAGAAAGTTTATGTGGTTGGGATCGAAGCCCCCGTCCACAATGCCGCAGATCACACCCTTGCCCGTATACGACTGCGGCAGGTCGAGTCCGCTGTGGATTTTATTGATTCCCGAAACTTCGCGCGCCTTGTCCAGCTTCGCCGCCACCACGCGTTCGGTCCGTATAGCTTTCACTTCCTCGAGTGCCTCGATTTCCGCAAGTGCGCTTTCCGGAAATTCGGCCAATAGGATAGTGCCTCTTCCGCCCGTGATGCTCGCCCCCGCATTTGCAAGAGCGGTTGCCCCCTTCTCGGCATCAGATACTGTTATAAACCCGCGGATCGTAGCCTCTTCTGCCGAAGCTGCTTTTCGGGCACGCGCTCTCGCCGTTACGTTTTTCCCGTCCTTTACGAATTCCACGGGCGTTTTCTCGCTGCGAAGCCGAGCCCGGCTTCCTGCATCAAGTTTGCTTTGTGCGCTTGCTCCCATGGCCACAACACCTGCGGCAAGCGTGAGTATCATTGTCCTTTTCATCTGGAAAATTACTGGTATATAATCGATTGTGGTGGAATCCGTCCCCGCAGCGCAAGATGTGAGGGGACGGATTCGATTGAATTACTGCTTATTATTTGCGAATTTTCATTCCGCCGGCGGTGATGTACGTGCCTGCGGGAAGCTCCTTCAGTTCGGAAGCCTTGCCCACGCGGATACCCTGCAGGTTGTACACTGCGTCATCGCCCGATACGCCTGCGGCTTCCACGCTATCAATGCCCGTAAGTTCGCCCGGCTCTACCTTGATGGCCGTGTCCTTCGTGATGGCAATCACGTACTTGCCGTCCTCATTAGGCTGGCAGATCTCGCCGTCCACTTTCACTACAGGAAGGCCTTCTCTTTCCGCTGCAACGCGAGCCACGGGGCTCTCCTGTGCGATAGGACTGATCACGATTTCCGTGCCCTCGAACACGCTGTGAACCGAAGGTGTTTCTACAAACATCGTGTGGTCGTGGTGCACCTCTACCGCTGCATCCTCATGGATGTCGTAGCTCAGGCTGTAGCTGGCAGGTGTGCTGCGGAACATCTTCAGTACGCAGCCGTCTTCCATAGGCTTGTTCAGTGCGCCGTATTCAAGTGCCACTTCCTGGTCATTCAGGTAAAGTATCAGCGAAGGATAGCCGCTGATTACCATCGGAAGGTCAAAGTCACCGAAAGGTATGAAGTTATACCCGCCGGGGAGATTAGCGTCTGTATACTGAACCGTAAGGTCCGAATTATACTGGCTCAGAGTGATGCCCTTATAGTTCCACATCCCGGGCTCTACATATACCGTAGCCGTCTTGTTGCGAACCACTTCCGAGGCACTCACGAAGATCGTCATATCGCTCGAAATATAGTTGTAAGAGCCCACATACAGCTCATTGCCTAACTCATCTATCACGCTCTCAACTATATAGCCGGGTGCGCCCTTGAAGTAAAGATAGGGATACGAGCTCGGAATGTCAAACTCCGTTTCTTCGCCGCTGAGCTCCACAAGTTCGGACTCATCGTAGCCATAACCGTTGTAGACGCGCACGCCTTCGGGGCAATCCGTAATGAGCGTGATGTGGTAGGGTTGCGGCGCAACGCCATCAGTGTGGATCACAACAGGTTCTTCGCTGTCAACCGTAAACCGATAGAACGGACTGTATTGCGAGATGTAGTTGGTCGAGCCGTTGTGCTTAACAGTGATGTCCGTATAAGCCATCGTGTTGAACGAAACATACACCGACTGACCCATCTGCACGCTGAAGTCGCTCGAGCCCCAGTTGAATACGTTCGTCCCGTTCACCGATACCATGTTGATGATGTCCGAACCGACACCCTCGCCGAAGGTAAAGCTTACGGGAACATCCACTGCGGGGAACTCCGTTTCGATATTCAGTACGCTGCCATCCGATGCCGACAGGTAGTAGGATGACCCGCTGCGCGACACGGGGTTCCCGTCAAGTTCCACCTTATACAGGTTCTTGCCATAGATATTGCTCTGAACGCAGAACTCATATTCCGTGTAAGGATCAAACTTAACTACAGTCGTCGGGCCCGAGAGAGGAATTTCCTCGAACGTGTTAGAATACACCAGACGGACAGCCGAAAGATTGCCCGAAACATTCACGGTCATCGATGCCGAGCGGCTTTCCGAAATATTCCGAACCTGAACGGTGATAGTCCGGCTCGAAGTGATGTTTCCTGCATAGATCGAAAGTACGCCGCTATAGTCCGGCGAATAGCTCTCCCCCTGGTCGTCGATGGCGCCAACAATTACGTAGTCCGGATTTGAGCTCGCAATCGTTACCGATCCGTACTGCGATGTCAGAGGCACAACATAGCTGTTCCCCTGGAGCTGACACTGCTGGTAGTTATAGCTCACCCACAGAATCGAAGGATCTTCTGCCGTGATGGTCAGTGTGGGAATTTCTTTAGCTCCGGTTGTAATATAAACCGTCGAGCCGTCGGGGATGTCCGAACCGTATATCTGGCAGTTATCAGTCGGGAAAGAGCCCGAAGCAGGGCAGATTCCATAGCCAAGGACTTGTATGTTCGTGATTGCAAAGCCATCATTCGCAAATGTTGGATAGAAAACATTGTCATCTGCATTCGAGACTTTAATCACACTGCCGTTCCATTGCATCGGTCGGCCCGATTCTGTGTCGATCAGATAAGCCGCCGTCGGATCATCAATCTCGATTGTGTAGCTTTTGGCAGCCGCTGTAAACGTAAACGCCGCTACTGCCATCAGCATGATGTAAGTGTAAAGCTTTTTCATAAATTGTATTAATTGGAAATGTATGTTGAGTGATTGGTAATTAAATCTGCGAGATTGGCCGAAGCCTGTATAATCTAAATTGGCCGCAAGTTACAAAAAATTTGTTCTTTTTCCAAAAATTTTTTCGTTAAACTCACCCTTACTCTATTTTATATTCATTCCTTAAATCATTTTAACCAAATATCCTTTATAAATGATAGCATCCGACTACCCATCCCCCTCCCCATTGGTTAAAAAATATGATTACACAAACCGATCTACCCCTTGCGGTGTTAGTATTCAAAGCCTCCGAGAATTCAAGAGGTAAGATCTTTTCATCCGTTATACTCTAATCCGCAATCACCTATGAAAGCCAAGAATATTTTTTTAGCAATCGCGCTTCTTGTTTCAGGCCTTGTTTCAGCGCAAAATGTCGAAATGCTCAAGTTCGGCGATTTCGAAAACTGGGTAGCACGTCCCATCAAGGAATCAGGTATCATCGGCGGCAAGACAAAGACCGTATACGAAATCGGTCCTAACGCAACAATACCCGGCGACAAGCCTTACACCAACGCCGGCGGATCCCCATGGGCCACTTCCAACGTCCTCGCTAAAGTAATGGGCATCACAAAGACTTCCAACGCCGTATATCCCGACGACCGAGCCCCCGGCAACCGCTGCGCACGCCTCTCCACTCAGATGGAAGAATGCAAAGCCGCCGGAATGGTAAATATCGACGTCATGGTAGCCGGCTCGATATTCCTCGGAAAGATGCTCGAGCCCGTCAAGAACACCAAAAATCCTTACTCCAAGATGGAAATGGGCGTCCCATTCACTAAGCGCCCCAAAGCTCTCCGCTACGACTATAAGCTCTCCATCCCCGCAGGAGCAGGTCGCATCTACTCCTCCGGTTTCGGAGCCAAGAAAGAAATGCCCGGCACAGACAAGGCCGAAGTTCTCGTCCTCCTTCAGCGCCGCTGGGAAGACGCCGACGGCAACATCTACGCTAAGCGCGTCGGCACAGGCCGCGAGCTCCTCGGACGCTCCACAAACGGATGGGTAAACAACCACAACCTCAAGATCAACTACGGCGACATCACTTCCACCCCCGGCTACAAGCCCTTCATGGGCCTCATCCCCGAAGCCAAGAGCTACTACGCTCGCAACTCCCACGGAAAGATGGTTCCCGTCCGCGAAGTAGGCTGGGACTCCCCCGACGCCACCCCCACACACCTCGTCCTCATGATGAGCAGCGGCTCCGGCGAGCCTTACACCGGCACGCCCGGCATGAATTTCTGGGTCGATAATGTCGGCATGGTATATTGAAATTCCCTTTTTTTTCATACCTTTGCAGCGGATGTGGAATTGGTTCCACATCCGCTATTTTCATCCCATGCATCTCCAGGCCCGCACTATAGCAATAGCCATTATTGCCCTCACAGGCGCTGCAATCGTAGCGCTTGCAGGGTGGCGTCTGCTGATGCCTCACTCTGTCCACATCGACCTCGACCGCTCCGAATATCCCGTCATCGGCATCGACATATCTTCCCACAACGGTCGCGTCGATTTCCGGCGCGCACGCCTGGAGGGTGGGGTGCGCTTCGTCTACCTCAAAGCCACCGAAGGAGCCGATTTCCGCGACAAAGCATTCGCCGCCAACTTCGATTCCGCCCGCGCTGCAGGCCTCGACGTCGGCCCATATCATTTCTTCCGCTTCGACACCGAAGGAGCCGAGCAGGCCCGCAACATTATTTCCACCCTAAATGGCCGGATAATCGACCTCCCCGTAGCAATCGACGTCGAAGAAAGCGGCAATCCCGCCCAAGTCCCCACTGAGACAATAATGGAGCGCCTCCAGGCCCTCCGTGCAACCCTCGCCGCCGCTGGGATACCATCCCTCATCTACACCAACAAAGCCGGCTATTCCCGCTTCATGCGCCGACGCATATCCGATGCTGACCTGTGGATATGTTCATTCACCACACCTCCCATCTCATCCGCCGTCTCATGGCGTCTGTGGCAGCACAGCCACCGCGCCACCATCCCCGGCATAAAAGGCCCCGTCGACCTCAACACCTTCAACGGCGACACCCTCGCCTACCGCACCTGGCTCAAAGCCCAATAACCCGACCCCATTCCCGCTAAATCCCGATTAATCTCGATTTTCCCCGATTAGTCCCGAAAAATCCACGACATTCCCACTCCCCCCCCCAAAAAAAACAACACCTCCGGAGCGATCGCCCCGGAGGTGTCCTTATCTTGAGCTTGTAAAAATTTTATTCCTCGTACTTCTTCACGATCACGGAAGCATTGTGGCCGCCGAAACCGAAAGCGTTCGAAAGCGCCGCACGCACCTTGCGATGCTGGGCCTTGCCGAAAGTAAAGTTCAGGTTGTAGTCAATCTCAGGATCATTGTCGCCCTCCTCATGGTTGATGGTCGGAGGCACGATGTCTTCCTCAACAGCCTTGATGCTGAACATTGCTTCCATAGCGCCCGTAGCGCCCAGGAGGTGGCCCGTCATCGACTTCGTCGACGAGATATTCAGCTTGTAGGCCGCATCGCCGAAGAGGTCCACGATAGCCTTCACCTCGGAGATATCGCCCTTCGGGGTCGACGTGCCGTGCACGTTGATGTAGTCGATATCCTCAGGCTTCATCCCTGCGTCCTCGAGAGCCATCTTCATCGAGAGGATAGCGCCAAGGCCTTCGGGGTGCGTAGCCGTGATGTGATAAGCGTCGGCGCTCATGCCGCCGCCCACAACCTCGGCATAGATCTTCGCTCCGCGTGCCTTCGCATGCTCCAGCTCTTCGAGGATGAGCACTGTAGCACCCTCGCCGATTACGAAGCCGTCGCGGCTGGCGCTGAAGGGGCGCGAAGCCGTCTTCGGACTGTCGTTGCGCGTCGAAAGTGCGTGCATCGAGTTGAAGCCGCCCACGCCCGCTGGGAAGACTGCTGCTTCCGCGCCGCCGGTGATAAAGGCATCAGCCTTGCCCAGACGGATATAGTTGAATGCGTCGATTATCGCATTGTTCGACGAGGCGCATGCACTCACCACGCCGTAGTTCGGGCCGTGGAAGCCATATTCCATCGATATGTGGCCCGAGGCGATGTCCGCAATCATCTTAGGGATGAAGAACGGATTGTACTTCGGGCCCTTTTCTTCGCCCGTAAGTGCGAAATATCCTGCCTCTTCCTCAAAGGTGTGGAGCCCGCCGATGCCGGCTGCTACAATCACACCCACACGGTTGTGGTCCACGCTCTCGGCATTGATGCCCGAATCCTCCACTGCCTGGCGGGCAGCCACGAGGGCATACTGAGCATAGAGGTCAAGCTGACGCTCCTTCTTGCGGTCGAAGTGGTCTGCGGCATTGTAGCCCTTGACCTCGCACGCAAACTGCGTCTTGAACTTCGAGGCGTCGAAATGGGTGATAGGGCCCGCTCCGCTCACGCCCTCTTTTGCATTGGCCCATGTCGTTGCTACGTCATTGCCAAGAGGGGTGATGGCGCCTAAGCCTGTTACCACGACTCTTTTTAATTCCATATTTGTGTCTTTGGAGTTGTTTTAGCTGTATGGCGGATGCCTTTTCTTGCAATTCGAGGGCCGGCCCGGAGGCCTCCTCCCGCGATATATGAAAAAACCGCCGGATTCTGCCCGCCCCTTGGAGGGGGAAAGGCGGCTCCTCGGCGGCTTTTAGTCTCTTTTTTTTTGACTGCTTTAGAAGCTGACGGTTCGTGTCGGAGCCCGGCTTACTTGCTGGCTTCTACGAAAGCGATTGCGTCGCCTACCGTCTTGATTTCTTCTGCCTTGTCCTCAGGAATAGTGATGTTGAATTCCTTTTCGAGGTCCATGATCAGCTCTACAGTGTCGAGGCTGTCGGCGCCAAGGTCGTTGATGAAGGTTGCTTCTTCAGTTACTTTGTCAGCGTCTACGCCGAGCTTGTCTACTACGATAGCTTTTACGCGATCTGCAATTTCAGACATAATACTTTTCGGTTTTAATTAGTAATTTCACGTTTTGCGATGCAAAGTAACAAAAAATTCGGCATATAAAGAAATTTTTCCGCAATTTTCCACTCAATATCCTCTTAAAAAATTGTTAACGAGGCTCAATCCCTCCCTCGCATATTCCTGACAATGCCCTTTGTTCCCTGCTTAATCCCGCTCATCCCCGCTTGATCCCGATAAATCAAGATTAATCCCGATAATTCCCCCTTCAAAAAATCACTCCCCGGCGAGCAACCGTCGGGGAGTGGTGTGTCATGTCTTATTTCTTTTCTGCTGCCGGACGGCGCGGGCCGCGACGCTCGCCGCGGTTGTTCTCGCCGCCTTCTCGACGCGGGCCGCGAGGTCCGCGCTGAGGCTCTACGTAGCCTTCCGGCTTCGGCTGAAGCGCACGCATCGACAGACGGTATTTGCCGCTCTTCTTGTCGATTTCAATCAGCTTCACTTCCACCTTGTCGCCTTCTTTAAGCTTCGAGGCTTCCATGTCGGGAAGACGCTCCCACGAAATCTCGCTGATGTGCAGCAAGCCGTCGCGGTGAGGCATGAATTCAACGAATGCACCGAAGTCCATGATCGAGCGAACAGTGCCCTGATATACCTTGCCTTCCTCGGGAAGCTCCACTATGGCATTGATCATAGCCAGAGCCTTGTCGATAGCATCCTTGTGAGGTGCTGCCACTTCTATGTGGCCGCCTTCCTCGATTTCGTCGATGCTTACCGTCGCACCCGATTCCTCCTGGATGCCCTGGATCACCTTTCCGCCCGGGCCGATTACGGCACCGATAAGCTCTTTCGGAATCAGCATCGTCACGATCCGCGGAACGTGAGGCTTGTAGTCCTCGCGGGGAGCCGGAATGGTCTCCTCGATTTTGTCCAGGATGTGGAGGCGGCCTTCGCGGGCCTGGTTCAGAGCGCGCTCAAGGATTTCGTAGCTCAGGCCGTCGCACTTGATGTCCATCTGCGTGGCCGTGATGCCGTCGCGCGTGCCCGTTACCTTGAAGTCCATGTCACCCAAGTGGTCCTCATCGCCGAGGATATCGCTCAGAATTGCATATTTCGAGCAGTTCGTGTCCGTGATAAGACCCATGGCGATACCGCTCACGGGCTTCTTCATCTTCACGCCGGCGTCAAGAAGCGAAAGAGTGCCGGCGCAGACAGTTGCCATCGACGACGACCCGTTGCTCTCGAGGATGTCGCTCACAATGCGAACTACATACGGGAAGTTCTCGGGGAACATACGCTTCAGGGCGCGGTGTGCAAGGTTGCCGTGCCCCACCTCGCGTCGGCCCACGCCGCGCTGAGGCTTGGCTTCGCCGGTCGAGAAGGGAGGGAAGTTGTAGTGAAGCAGGAAACGCTCGCGGCCCTGGTTCAGAACATCGTCCAGAATCTTCTCGTCAAGCTTCGTGCCGAGAGTTACAGTAGCCAGGGCCTGCGTCTCCCCGCGGGTGAACACTGCCGACCCGTGAGGGCCCGGAACGTAGTCCGTCTCACACCAGATGGGGCGGATGTCCGTGGTCTTGCGGCCGTCGAGGCGGATGCCCTCGTCAAGCACGCAGCGGCGCATGGCCTCCTTCTCTACCTCGTGGTAGTAGCGCTTTACAAGAGGTGTCTTCTCCTCGCGAACGTCCTCCGGAAGCGAATCGATATATTCCTGGCGGATAGCGTCGAACGACTCCTGACGCCAGTGCTTGTCGGCCGTGCCGGTCTTGGCGATGGCGTATGCCTTCTCGTAGCACTTGTCGTGGATGTCCTTGCGGAGCTCCTCGTCGTTCACCTCGTGGCAGTATTCGCGCTTCACCGTAGCTCCGGCAGCCTCGGCCAGTTCGTTCACGGCCTTCACCTGCTCGCGGATCGCTTCGTGCGCTGCCTTCAGGGCTCCAAGGAGGTCGGCTTCCGACACTTCGTCCATCTCGCCTTCCACCATCATGATATTGTCGTATGTAGCACCTACCATCAGTTCCATGTCAGCCTTCTCGAGCTGCTTGAAGGTAGGATTGATCACATATTCGCCGTCAACTCGGGCAACACGAACCTCCGAAATAGGCCCGTTGAAGGGAATGTCGCTCACTGCTATCGCTGCCGACGCTGCAAGTCCTGCAAGGGCATCGGGCATATCCTCGCCGTCGGCCGAGAACATAATGATGTTCACAAACGTGTCGGCATGGTAATTGTCCGGGAAAAGCGGACGCAGCACGCGGTCTACAAGTCGCGAGGTCAGGATCTCGTAGTCGCTCGCGCGGCCTTCGCGCTTGAGGAAGCCGCCCGGAAAGCGACCGTTCGACGAGAATTTTTCTTTGTACTCTACTGTCAGGGGCATGAAGTCGACGCCTTCGCCGGCTTCCTTTGCCGATACCACGGTGGCAAGAAGCATAGTATTGCCCATCCGCAGTTCTACCGCTCCATCAGCCTGCTTCGCCAGCTTCCCGGTCTCAAGCGTTATCGTGCGACCGTCGGCAAGGGTGATGGTTTTTTTGATCGGATTCATAAAAATTCGAGGTTCGTATTGGTTTATTTACTTCAAAATCGTGCAAAGATACAAATAAAATTCCACCCCGCCAACAATTTGTTAACATTTAACATCCCTCACTTTGCGAAATCGATTCTCAACCTCGTCAGCCCATCAGCATCCGTCGATAGATTGAACGCCGCCCCATGTTTCCTGAGGATGTCGGCGATGAGCATAAGCCCAAGCCCGCGGTCGGCGCGCTTGGTCGAGAAGAAGGGAGTGAACACCCGTTCTGCATTCTCTGCGCTTATCCCGGGGCCGTTGTCAGTTATTTCAATCCGCTTCCCGGAGCACCCCAATGCTATTTCCCCATCCCGGCTCCCGATGCTTTCCACCGCATTCTTCACCGCATTCACTATCACGCGCTCCAGCAGCATCGGGTCCCCCTCGATTCGCGATCCGTCTTTCGCATCCACCCGCAGACGGATGTTCGGCGGACACATCTTCTGCAGAAACGGCAGGCAGCGGCGCAGGAACTCCGCCACATCGATAGCTTCCGGTTCTGCATCCGGAAGTTTCACGACATCCGAGTATGCCTTCACGAACGACGTCAGCGCAAGGCACGAGCTCCGGCTCGAATCCAGCGCCTCCGCCACGATTTCGTCCCCCTCATGCACAGCCTGGAGCGTTTCCAGCACACTCACCACGCCCCCAAGCGTATTGTTCACCTCATGCCCCATCGTCCGCACTATCTTGTGGAAGAGCTCCGTCTCCGCCCGTACGATTTCATCAGTCAGACGTTCCACCAGGTAGAATCTACGACGGAACCCACGGTCCATAAAATGCATGCGCACGCATTTCAGCACCTGCTCGCCTCCAGGCCGTATTATCCGCTGCTCCCCGTCGCCGAGCGTCGACAGCACCCCTTCCAGCGCTTCCCCGCCCAAGTCCTTGAATGCAGGATTCGAGCTCTCTATCTCCCCGTCGAACGTGCAAACCGCCACCCCCATCGGCGAAGCCTCCACGATTTTCGACAGAAAAGCATTCTGTTCCTCGTTTTTGAGCCTCTCGGATTTCATCGTCCCCATGATGGCGTTGAAAACCCTCACCACCTCATCCGCATCCTTTTGGCCCACCGGGCGAAGCCGGCTTGCAAAGTCTTGGCTCAGAAGCAAGTCCATTCCGGAGCGGATTGCCCGCATCGGTTTCACTGTCGCCCGCCGGAAAAGAACCAGCGCCACCACCCCCGCGGCCGTAAGCCCCACGCATTCATATGCATGCCCCCGGTAGCCGCAAAGGCCCGCAGCCACAAGCAAAACCAAACTCAATCCGAAATATACGTTGCTCCTTGTCATAATCCTCAAGCTTTAAGTCCGAATTTCTCCATCCTTCTGTAGAGCGACTGGCGCGTGATGCCCAGCAGTCTCGCTGCGTCGCTCAGGTTGCCGTCCGTCTGCTTCAGCGCCTTGGCTATAGCCTCGCGCTCGGTATTGTCCAGCGTGTCCACGGCCTTCGTGCGTGCCGCACTCTCCTCCGCGCGCTTCAGCGCCGTGCGGATCTTCGCCATGAAATCGCGGTTGCTCCAAGGTTTCGTCACGAAGTCCACAGCCCCGTGGCTCATCCCTTCCACAGCTAATGGCACCGTCGCCCAGGCCGAGAGCATGATCACAGGCACCTCCGGAGCCAGAATACGTATCCCCTGCAGCATATCTATCCCCTGGCGGCCGGTCGTCGCGAGCGTCAGATTCATGTCGAGGATCACGAGCTCCACATCCGGCCTGCGCACAGCCGCCATCGCCTCATCTTCAGTCGACACGGCTTCAAACTCCAGCCCCGCCTGTTTCAGCATCAGCGAAATCGAAAGACGGATAGATTTGTCATCGTCCACAATCAGTATCATAGCGGCAAAATTACTGAATTTTTATCAGTTTGTCAAAATCTGCATTGATGTCGTGCAGGCTCGAGTAGTCGTAGAGCGTCAGCGAGCGCAGCTGATACCAGTAAGTCCAGAATTTATAGAGCTGATTTATGTAGTCGCGGCGCGAATTATCCTTGCTCGTCCGCGAATCGTTCAGCTCCAGAGGCGACAGCATCCCAATCATATACGTCTCTACGTTGGTAGCATATCGTCGTGCCGCTATTTCTGTTGCCCGTGTCGACAGCTCGAGCTGCTGCTGCTGGTTGGCGAACCGCTCCACAAGGATGTAGAGCTCCTGATTGAAATTCATCGTCTCACGGCGTATGCGGCTTTCGGCAACCCGCCGTTTGCTTTCCGCCACCTTCACCTTCCCGCGACGCTTGCCCCAGTCCACGAGCGGAATCGAGAAGCCCACCGACGCCACCTGGTTGGACCGCAGGCGCGAATATGCCTCTCCGATTTCGGGGTCGGTCCCCGAGTAGCCTATCCTCGCGAAGAGCTTTATCTCTCGCAGGTCGCCCTTGGCGCGGGCCACTTCATAGTCAGCCTCAAGCTGTTCGCGAAGCATCGTCTTCACAAATTTGTTGTTCGCCGTCGCACGCTCGAGTGCATCTGGATAGGAAATATCCGCTTGCGGAACATTCTCCGGTGCCACCGGCACGATTTCCACATCCTCCCCCAAGTCCAGGAATGCCCGCAGCTGAAACATCATCGACTTCAGCTCGCTCCGGTAGTCCGTCAGCGCCGATTGTGCATCCAGCACGTTCAGCTCCATCTGCAGAAGGTCGTTTTGGCTTATCTTGCCCATCTCCCGCTTCTCCTTAGCCACCGCATGCAGCTTCAAGGCATTCTCGAGGTTCTGTTCGGCAATCTCCACGTTCTCGCGGCTCATCAGCAGATTGAAGTAATAGTTCACCGTCAGCCGAGCCACATCCTCCGTCGCGCTCAGGAAAGCCGCCTTCGCCTCAGCATATCTCACGGGCTCGATGCGCCGGTCCCACTTCATCGTGTTCACCCCAAAGAGCGGCTGCTCCAGCGACAGCGCCACCGGGATGCTCATAAAGCGATTGTAGGGCGTCCCGTCAAGCTGCCGCAGGAAGTCGAGCGACGAACTCAGCGACACCTTGCCCCCCGTCAGAGCCACGTTTTGCTTTATGGCAAGCTCCCCGCTGGCCTGCAGCGTATTTGTCCGCACAAACGAGTAGTCGCCCTCCTCGTTCATATACGAGCTGTATTGTTTCGCGTAGGCCGGTGCCGTAGCCGAGAAGCTCAGTTCCGGCAGTTGGTCGGCGCGGAATGTCCGCCACTCCCAGTAGGCCGTCCGGAGTTCATCCAGAGCCGACGCCGCATCCACGCTTCGCACCCGTGCCATCGCTATGGCATCGTCGAGCGTCAGCCTCATTTTGCCCCCCTGCCCGAAGGCAGGGAGCGCCATGAGGATACTTCCAACAAAGAGAATCGTTTTGAGCATGTTTTTCGTAATTCTTATTGGTCCTTGAGTGCTTCGGCCGGGTTCACCTTCATCGCCTTCGAAGCCGGGAAGAGGATGCCTGCGCATATCATCAGTCCGAGAGCCCCTATCGCGCAGGGAAGGCCCGTCCATAGGATGTAGTTGGGGAAGGGAATGTTCAGCTCCGCGGAAATGTCGGTGCGGTAGAGCAGGAGCCCGCCCAAGCCCGCAACAAACGGCAGAGCCATCATCAGGATGAGCATCCCTTCGCCAAGCAGGCGGCGGAAGAGGTCGCTGCGCGTGGCGCCGTTCACCCTTCGCAAGGCCAGCTCGGGCACCCGCTGCTGCGTCCGGAACCAGAACGACCCAAGGAAGCCAAGGAACACGGCCGTCATAACAAATATCGCGCTCACCGTCATGGTCCGTATCACCTCATTCGCATTCATGTGCGCCTGCTCGCGCAGTTGCTCTATGCTCTGCAGATTGGTGATATACACATTCCCGAACTCAAGGTCTTCTGCCTTGATCGATTCCATGAATTCTCTTCCTTTCCCCGGCTTCACACGGATGGCCACTTGGTCCGGCACCCATTGCTCCGGCTGCCGTTGCAGAATCATGCCGTTGAATATCGGTTCGTAATCCGTGCGGCGGATGCCTGCCACGATTGCCCCGATGTGTTCTATCCGCGTCGAATCGTAGCTCCAGTACACATCCCGGCCACGCCATTCCAGCGGATTGCCTTCGTAGCGCGAGGCTTCGAAGAGCGAGATTATCGTCTGGCCGTCGGCTATCATCTGTGCCAGGTCCTCGGTCGTTTCTCCGTTGAGACCCTTCATGCGGATGGTCCGTACCATATCCGGCGTCATGTGGCGGAGATTCCCGCCGTATTGCTGCCGCTCCCCGTTGATGTTTGCCTCAAATAAGTTGCCCGAATAGTTGTAGCTGTAGGGCAGCGCGTTGTTGCCCGCACCCACGCTCTCCACGTAAGGATTGTTCCGCAGATTCGTCAGTAGCGTCTCGAAGTCTGTGTGTTCGTTGTGGAGAGAATCGGGGTAGGGGGTGAAGGTGATTGCCCCTTCCCCGAGTGTCCCCGTATTGCCCGCATAAATGTCGGTTAGGTCATAGCCCTCGGGGTCCTGATGCATGTGAAGAAGGACGGCGAAGGTCGAGAATATTGCCCATAGCACAAGCCCCGTTATCACCAGCTCCACGCACATCCATATATTGCTGCGCCATTCATTGCGCATTTGTTGTATGAGTTTCCGTTTCATGGATTTTTGTTTCTTCGTTTGGTTCTGATTCTTTGATGATATCCTTATTTCTTGGCGTTGATAGCCTCTACCGGGTTCATTCTGGATGCCTGCCACGCCGGAACCGCCGCGCTGATTATGTTCAGCACGAAGCAAGCCCCGAGCGCCCGGAGTATGATGCGCCAGTTCAGAAGCATCGTCAGCGACGGATGGATAGCCTCGTTATATTCCGTCGTGTACAGCCCGTCCCATAGAAGGGCGAACACCACCCCTGCGGCAAGGCCGATTATACCTCCGGCAAGCGTCACAAGGAAGTTCTCGGCTATGATGTCCCGGATTATTCGGCCTCGCGTGCAGCCGAAGGCCCGGCGAATACCTATATCGCTGATGCGCCGGCGAAGGCGGCTGTGGAGCATACTGCTCAGATTGATGGCCGGAACAAGGAGAAGTATAGCGTAAATAAGTCCGTGGAGCAGCTCGGCCGAAGATGTGTCCGGCGTTATGTTGCTCCCGCTCATGCCCTGAGACACCGTCTCCTGGTCGAAGGGCGCTTCGTGATACACCGTTTTGTACCCGTCGGCGGCCAATTCCGAGTCGATGCCGGCATAGCGGGCCTTTACCTGCGAGCGGATTTTGTCGAAGTCCACCCCCTCCTTCACAAGGAGAGCCACACTCACGTTCCCGAAGTTCTCGTCCCAGAAACCGTTTCCGTACTCGCGCGTATCGATCGGAGTGAACACATCCCCGAAGGCCCAGGTTGCAATGGGGTTCGTGTCGCCCACCACGCCTATCACCTCATAGTCCACGTGCGATAGCAGGAAATGGCTTCCCAGCACCGGCTCCCCGCCGAAAAGCCTCCGGGCCGTGCTTTCGCTCACAAGGGCCACTCGAGTTCCGGCCTCCACTTCCTCGGCCGTAAAAATCCGTCCCTCGAGAAGTTTCATATCGTAGATGTCCCAGAAACCGGTGTCCGATTGTCGGACGTTCGCCGTAAAAGTCTCTCCTGTCGAGCCCTTCACGTCGGTGCGCCATGGATTGTTGTTCTGGAAGCTCACGGCCTCCACGCCTTCTAGGCCATTGTAGAGCTGACGTGCGCGTTTCAGAGAAAGGGGGCCCGAACCGGAATTGCCTGACCCGGAGTTTTCCATGTGGAAATACAAGCCGTAAAGCATCCTCGGTCTGTGAGTTTCCGGTGCGATTGGCATCGTGTAGAGCATCTGCATCGTCAGCATCGTCATTATCAGGAAAATCGACATTGCCGTGCCGAATACCGTTACCCACGCTATCACCGGCTGGGTACGCATATCGTATATTATTTGTCGAAGCTGTTTTTTCATCGTCATTAATGCTTGGTAGGTGGGGAGATAAGGATTTAAGAAATGATGCGTCCGTCGAAGAAGCGGATGATTCTGTCGGTCTGAAGCGCCTGCTGCTCATTGTGCGTTACCATCACGATCGTTATCCCGTCCTCCTTGTTCAGCTTGTGAAGGAGCTCCATCACCTCGGCGCCCATTTTCGAGTCCAGGTTGCCCGTAGGTTCGTCCGCAAGTACGATGGTCGGACGTCCCACGATCGCGCGGGCTATGGCCACGCGCTGGCATTGTCCGCCCGAGAGCTGCGACGGCAGGTGCTTCCGCCGGTGTGCCATCCCGAGCCGTTCGAGCACCTCGCTCACGCGTTTGTGCCGCTCGCCGCTGCTCTCCCCGCTGCGGTAGTCGAGAGGCATCTCCACGTTCGCCTCCACGTTCAGCGACGGAATCAGATGGAAGCTCTGGAACACGAATCCCAGCTTGTCGTTGCGGAAACGCGACAGTGCCGAATCGTTCATCCCGTCGCAGTCCGTGTCGCATAGACGCACGCTCCCTGTCGTCGGTTTGTCAAGAAGACCTATGATGTTGAGCAGCGTAGATTTTCCGCAGCCCGACGGGCCCATGATGCTCACAAATTCTCCTTCCTCGATGCTGAGGTTCACGTTCTCGAGCGCCGTCGTCTCGATTTCCTTAGTGCGATACACCTTGCTGATACCCTTGAGTTCGATTAGTGCCATAGTTCTATTGTTTGTTTAGAATGTAGAATGTTAGAGAGTTATTTTATTTGTTTTCATTTCGTGAGTGTAACGGTCTTATATCCTTCGAATGCGCTCAGGTCGGCTATCGACACCCGTTCGCCCGGCGAAACTCCGTTCACCACCTCAACCCAGTTGCGGTTGCTGTCGCCGAGGGTGATCTTTCGTTGGCGTGCCTTTCCGTTTCCTTCGTCCACGAAGAGCATGTAGTCGCCCGGGCCTTTGAAGTAGGTGCCCATCGGGATGCGCACAACATCCTCCTTGAACCCATATCCCACATACACCTGCACGCGCACTCCCGGACGCAGGCGGGGATTCGACGCATCCTCCAGATTCACCGTGAAGGGAACTGCCCCCGACGTGGATTGCGGTTCTACCGACGCTACCGTTCCTGCAAGTTCTATATTTCCCAGACGCACAGTCGCGTTCGCCCCCGGCTTCACCTTGAAGCTGCTCCCTTCGGGCACTTCGGCCTCAACCTTGAAGGAGCTCAGGTCGCCCACAACCGCCAGCTTTTCCCCCGGTGCCACCGTGCTTCCTATCTGAGTTTTCAGAAACGTCAGCACCCCGTCGTGCGGCGCCGGAATGCGTCCCTGAGCAAGCGTCCGTTCCATCAGCGTCATGTCGCGTGCGCTGTTGCCCAGTTCAAGAGCCGTGGATGTCTCCAGTGCCTCGAGGCGCTCGCGCTCGTTCACAAGTCGCTGGCGAAGCCCTTGGAGCTCAAGCCGCCCCGTGGCGTAAGCCGTTTCAGCCTGCCGCACGCGGTCGCCCGTTCCCGAGCCTATGCTGTCGAGCCGACGCTCATTCTCCACCTCGATGGCCAGGCGGTTCACCTCCATTTCCTTTATCTGCGTCTGCATCTCCAGGTCGGCCATGGCCGAGCGGTTGGTGAGGCGAAGCTGTCGCAGCTGGCTCGTCTTTATGTCGTGGGCATCCCGCAGATTCTGATATTGCGCGTCTGCCTCCTGAAGGTCAAGTCGCAGAAGAGGCATCCCGGCCTTGACGCTGTCGCCCGGACGGGCATACACCTCCATGATGTGGCTCCCCACCGGTGAGTTCACGATTTCCTCAAAAGCCGGAACGAGACGGCCCGAAGCGGCCACTGCCGATTCCAAAGGACCCCTTGTCGCACTTTGGAGATTCAGATCGGCTTCGCGCACGCTCTTTCCGGTTGTCATAAATATTGCGGTTCCGAGAATGGCCCCTCCGGCCACAACCCATGCGCATGCCTTGATTGTCTTGCGCCTTTTTGCGCGGCGCTGTTCGTCCTGAGAAATTATCTTGTCCATGCCGCAAAATAAGAAAAAAATTTTCCCCGTGTCAAGCTCTGCTGATTAGCAGATACTTGCACGGGGATAAACTGTCCGATTCCGTACACGGGCCCTCTCAGGCCCTGGGTGCTCAGCTCACGCCGAGGAGCTCAATGTCGAATACCAGTGTGGAGCCTCCGGGAATGCCGGGCTGGCTGAAGCGGCCGTAGCCCTGCTCCGCAGGCACGTAGATTTCCCAGCGGTCGCCGGGGTGCATCTGCTGGAGGGCGATGATCCACCCCGGAATAAGGTCGCGCAGACGGAATGCCGGCGCCGTCCCTCCGCGGCTCGAGTCGAATGTTTTGCCGTTGATGGTCTTGCCCGTATAGTGGGCCGTTACCACGCTTCCGCGGTTGGGCCGGGGGCCGGAGGCGTTGCCGCTTTTAATCACTTTGTAAAGCACGCCCTTGTCGAGCGCCTTCACGCCCGCCTCTCCGGCCTTGGCCTTGAGCCATTCGCGGTTCTTTTCTATGTATTCCTGCTTGGGCATCGTCCTGAGAGCCTCTGCGTTTACTTTCCGGCTTCGGCTTCAGGGGCTATCAGCTTGTAGCCTTTGCCGTGGATGTTGATGATTTCGATCGACGGGTCGGCCTTCAGATGCTTGCGGAGCTTCGTGATGTACACATCCATCGAGCGGGCGTTGAAGTAGTTGTCGTCTATCCAGATAGTCTTCAGCGCATAGTTGCGTTCGAGAATTTCGTTCACGTGTGCGCAGAGAAGGCTCAGCAGTTCCGACTCTTTCGTCGTCAGCTTCGTCATCTTGTCGCCGATCATCAGCACCTGCTTCTGTGTGTCGAAAGTGAATTTGCCGATCTTGTACATCGTAATTTCCTTGCCTTTCTTGCCTTTCACGCGGCGCAGGATAGCCTCGATGCGGAGCACCAGCTCTTCCATCGAGAAGGGCTTGGTGATGTAGTCGTCGGCCCCGAGCTTGAAGCCCTCGAGGATGTCGTCTTTAAGCGATTTGGCCGTCAGGAAGATGATAGGCACCTCGGAATTCACGGTGCGGATCTCCTGCGCAAGCGTGAAGCCGTCTTTCTTCGGCATCATCACGTCCAGCACGCAGATGTCGTATTTCCCTTTCAGGAATGCTTTGTAGCCTGCCTCGCCATCCACATACAGGTCGGCGTTATAGCCCTTGGCCTGAAGATACTCGCGAAGGAGCATTCCGAGATTCTCGTCGTCTTCGCAAAGGAGGATTCTCATGCGGTCTTCCATAATTGTCAGTTTTTTGAGAGTGGTAGTATTATTATAAATTTTGTTCCTGAATTGATTTCGCTTTCCACGCTTATGCTCCCGCCCATGTCGGTCAGCAGTTTGTGAACGTACGCCAGGCCCAGCCCGAAGCCCTTCACGTCGTGGCGGTTGCCCGTGGATACGCGATAGAATTTTTCGAATATTTTCTTTAGGTCGTCCTTGCGGATGCCTATGCCGTTGTCCTCGATTTCGATGCGCAGTTCATCTGTGCCCTGGTCGGCCGTCTTGACACGCAGGTTCAGAGGTCGTTCGTCCGACCGATATTTCACGGCATTGTCCAGCAGGTTGAATATCACGTTCGTGAAGTGCATCTGGTCCACGTTCACTATCGCATCCAGGGCGTCCAGGTCGGCCGTCAGCGTCCCTCCGTATTGTTCAACTTTCAGCTTGAAGGTGTTCACCACGTTGTAGATTATCACGTTGGCGTCAGTCTCCTCGAGCCGCAGGGTTGCTTTCTGGCGGTCGAACATCGACATCTGCAGAACCTTCTCCACCTGGAAACGCAGGCGCTTGGTCTCGTCCGTTATCACCGACGACACCTTCTGCATCATCTCTGGCGACTTACGCACGCTCGGGTCGTTAAGCATCTGTGCCGCAAGCGATATCGACGATATAGGCGTCTTGAATTCATGCGTCATGTTGTTGATGAAGTCGTTCTTCATCTCCGTGAGCTTCTTCTGCCTGAACGCTACGATGATGGTGTAGACAAAGATTATCAGCAGAATCAGTGTGAACGCGAAGGCCGGAACCATAAACCTGATGCTCTTGAAGATATAATCCTTCTTTGTCGGGAAGTACACCTTCAGATAGTTCCTGATCCCCGAAGCGTCGTTGGGAAAAAGCACCTGCGCGAACATGGCGTCGCCGTCGGTCTGCCCCGGCACGTAGCCGGTGCTCTTGTAGAGGATGAGACCCGAGTGGTTCACAAGTGCATATTCGAAGGGCACCTTCAGCCCCAGCGTGTCGAGCTCCTGGCGCAGATAGTCGCCCACTATGGTCGAATCGGCCCGCTCGGTGATGGGGCGGTTAGAAGCCTTGGATATGATATTCAGGATCACGTCGTCCAGAATCCCCTGCTGGTAGAGATACTTGTGGCGGTATGCATCCTGCAGCGTGCGGTAGTGGGCTTGCGGTCCTCGCTCCTCCGAGCTCTGGATTTTGGAGATGGCATTGGCGTCGCCCTTGATGGTGAGGTCCGCCTCGATGCCCGTGGAGGTCGTGAAGGAATATTTGATACCACCAACGCGCGGCACGGCCTCGCCCATGTATTGCGAGATGATCGACGACGACTCTATCTGCCGGACGTCATCCTCCAGGTAGTGGCGCGTCTCGTCCTGCTCCAGATGTGCGCTCGTGGCCACGAGGGCCTGGCGGACACCCTGCGAGAACTGCTCGTAGCGCAGCCCCACGATATTGCGCATATAGAAAATCTGTATGCACAGAAGGCCTATGAACGTAATGGCCATCAGTATCGCCAGTATCCAGATTGTCTGTTTCTTCATCGGGTCGGTGTGGAGGCCTCTCACGGAAGAGAGGAAGAATTTTTAAATTTAACCTTTATTTGTTAACAATTCAATGTGTCCTTTGTTTGCTTCGTTGCATCATTTCGATGCCCGAATTAACATTTCGGCCCAAAATTAACAATTAAATGTGAAAAATCAAAATTCCAGCCGAAAAATTTCATTCAGCCCCGGTAGAATTTGTTGCTGATGGCCTCTACGATAGGGTCGAGATGGCCCGTCGTCTGCACGATCAGCCGCTTGCGCGCCCGAGAGAAGGCCACGTAGTAGACCTTCGCCCGCTCATCAACGGAGCCCCAGCCCGTGTCGGCGTTGAAAACCACCACATTGTCCATCTCAAGACCCTTGGCCTTGTGAATTGTCATCACCGAAACATTCTCGCGGACTATCCCGTTCGTGAACAGGTCGCCTTCATTGAAGCTCAGGAGTTCCGGAAGTCTCCGAGTGAGCTGCTCGCGGAAGCGCCGCTCACGCGTCGCGTCCACCATCACCTCCTCTACAAGTCTGCACAGATAGTCGTAGCGTTCAATCGGGCGTATAAGCCCCAGGCTCGTGAATCCGTCATACACCCACGTCATTTCCGCAATAAGGCAGTTTGCCGGACCCTCCTCCGGGTCGGTCATCAGTGCGCGTGCCCGTCGGTAGTGGTGGCCGTACACTTCTTCGAGAATAGTTCCGGCCTCTCTCATTCTCGGGTCGGACATCGCAGCCCTTGCCTCAGGCACCTTTGCAGAAGCAAGAGGCCAAAGGGCCGTGGTAAGCTGAGATGTGGCCCGCACATCGGCGATTGCAAGATGCGAGGTCCCAGTATCTATCCCGAAGAGCCCTGCAAGTGCCCCAAGGCGATAGCTCCGCTGTCGGGGCAGCGCCAGTCGGCTTGTCGTGAGTGTATCCGTTTGCGGCGCCCCCTCCCTCAGTGCCGGCGGTACCATACCATCGCGGCTGTGCCGCATGTAGTTGAATCGGAGTATGGGTAAGTCGAAGTCGAGATTATGCCCCGCCACGGCATCGGCCCCTCGCAGATATTCCGCAAAAAGTTTCAGGCCATCCTCCCGGTCCGGCGCTCTCGAAGGATCATAGACTTCGAGCAGAGGATTCGGAGTGCCGTCGCCCAAGGTCCGCGGAAGGGCCTTCTCTGTTCGCAGCAGGATGTCGAATTCGCTTCCTTCCACAATTTTCCCGCCACGCATCTTCACGGCAGCGATTTCCACAACATCATCCTCGAAAATATCCAGTCCCGTAGTTTCCGTGTCCAGCACCACGACAGTCTTTTCACTATCCGGTGCAAACAGCTCCGAGAAATTTTCGAGCATTGTCGGTCTGTCGGAATCCATGATTTCAGCAGGGCTGATGCCCCTTTCGAGCAAGCCCGCGCACAGCCGTCGCGCCCCCCGCAGGCTCTTGGCTGCCCCGCTCTGGAAAAACAGACGCGCCCATTCGCTGATGCGCAACGGATTCATCACCACCGCCAGGTGGCTGTAGAGCGTCTTGAACGACGCCTGGTGGAACATATCGTTTCGGCTCAACTTTATGTGCCGGATACTCATAGCATCAAGGGCCGCCGACACCTGCTCGACCTGTGAGTTCGTGTGTACGAGCACGCTCACCGATTCCCCCGGGTGAAGCGCAATGAGCCTGCGCACCTCGTATGCAGCCCCCTCCGCCGGAGAGAACACCTCCCGAAGCTTTGCCTCGCCCCCTTCGCCGGTTCCCGACGCCGGTTCGGGAAGAAACTCAGGGTCTATGTCGAGCCACGTCAGGGCCAGCTCGTTGCATAGCTCCACAAGCCCGCGCGGCGAGCGGTAATTGCGCCGCAGATGGTAGATATGTCCGCGGCACTCATGCTTAAGCCGTTCGAGCGCCGGGCCCCCCGCGCCCGTGAAATTGAATATCGCCTGCTGCTCGTCGCCGAGATATACACACGTCGGCCGTCCTCCGGAATTGTCTGTCAGCAAGTGCACTATCGCTAATTGTAGCGGCGTCATGTCCTGCACCTCGTCCACCTGAATCCAGTCGTATGAGCTCATCTCGAGAAGATCGCCCCCGGCCGAGCTCAGAGCTTCGTAGGCCCGCAGGATTATCTCGTCATAGTCCACGAGCATATGCCGCCGCTTGTAGTCCGTGTATTCATTCACGGCCGCATAATCCCTCTCCGAGAGCGTGAAGCGGAGCCGTTGCTTCAGGTGTTCCGGAAAGTCATGCTCGTCCTCGAAAATTCTCATTGCCGCTTTTCTGAAGTTGGCCGCGTCTCCCGCCCGCG
This sequence comes from uncultured Porphyromonadaceae bacterium, assembly GCA_947176295.1. Lineage (GTDB taxonomy): Bacteria > Bacteroidota > Bacteroidia > Bacteroidales > Muribaculaceae > CAG-873. The sequence continues at coordinate 42,558 of CAMWQB010000002.1, read as the reverse complement.
TTATCCCCGCCGCCGTCCTGAGATACTCTTCCTGGTCGTCCTCGTCCATTATCCCCGTCTCCGCAGGCAGCAGGCCGTTGGCCATAAGGAAGCGGAAGCAGAAGCGGTGGATATTCCCCACAAACAGCTCCCGGGGCACGTAGCCCGTCAGCCCCGCGATCCGTTCGTTCATCTCGCGGGCGGCGCGATTGGTGAAAGTCAGACACAACATGCGCTCAAAGCCAACACCATGTTCGGCATTGGCTTTGAAAACACGTAGCGCCAGAATGTGCGTCTTTCCGCATCCCGGCCCTGCAAGCACCAGTGCCCGCTCCCCGTTGAGGTCGCAGATGGCACTCTGGTCGGCATCAAGCATCGTGGTCGAGAAGTAAAGCTCAGCGCTTCACGTATGGCTCGAGATGTTCGCGCCAGATTTCATATCCGGCCCCAACGAGGTGCAGCCCGTCGGTTGTCAGTTCCTTTCTCAGATTCTGCTCCTCGTCGCAGAAATAAGGATAGAGCATGATCCACTCCACGCCCCTTTCGCGAGCCATAGGCTCGAGGAGGGCATTGATGTCGCGGATAGTCTGTTCCTTGCCTATCACGCGCTTGTAGCGCCCGAAGCTGTTGTTGATGGGCAGAAGCGACTGCAGGTATAGCTCCGTTTCGGGGCTCTCCTCGCGGATTCTGTCCACGAGCCCTATCACCGCACGAGCCACCGAATCGGCCGTCAGGTCGTGGCTCACGTCGTTCACACCGCACATCAGGAAGATTTTCCTGGGCTTTCCGGCCGTTACTTCCGCCAGACGGGCGTCTATGTCAGCCGCCGTGTTGCCCACGATGCCGCGGTTCACGGCATTCTCGATGCCGAAGAGCTCGTTCCACTTGCCCCCGTAGGTCAGGCTATTGCCCAGGAACACGATCGATTCGCTCGTAATCGTGTCCTTCATCCCGTCGGGGGTAGTCTGGCCCTTGGGCATCTCGCCCGCTGCCGGCGCCACCGCCGATGCGCATGCTCCGGCAAGTAGCAATGCGCCCATGATTAAATATTTCCTTAAGTTCATGTCTCTTACTTTCAGCGTTTCTTATTCTCCGCGATATGCGTCCGTGGCTTTCTTCACCGACCCGTGCATCAGCAGAAGGCGCTTTGCCTCGTCGTAAGGCAGCCCGAGTTCCTCGACAATCATACGCGTGCCGCGGTCCACGAGTTTGGCGTTCGACAGCTGCATGTTCACCATCTTGTTGCCCTTCACGCGGCCCATCTTTATCATCACCGAAGTCGTGATCATGTTGCAGATCATCTTCTGCCCCGTGCCGCTCTTCATTCGCGAGCTGCCCGTTACGTATTCCGGTCCTACGATCATCTCGATAGCGATGTCAGCGGCCTCGGAGATAGGCGCGTCGGGATTCGACGTTATCGCGGCCGTGAGGATTCCGTGCTCGCGGCAGGCCTTCAGGGCGCCTATCACGTAGGGCGTCGTCCCGGAAGCTGCGATGCCTATCACCGTATCCTTCGCGTTGATGTTGAACTTCTCAAGGTCCTTCCATCCCTGGGCTGTGTCGTCCTCGGCATTTTCCACAGGGTTGCGCAGCGCTGTGTCGCCACCGGCTATCAGGCCGATAACCCACGAGGGGTCCATGCCGAAGGTCGGAGGAATCTCCGAAGCGTCAAGCACGCCAAGGCGCCCCGAGGTGCCGGCGCCCATGTAGAAAATGCGGCCGCCCTGCTTCATGCGCGGAACGATTTGCTCCACAAGCTTTTCTATCTGCGGAATAGCCTTCTCTACGGCCACGGCCACCTTCTTGTCTTCCGTGTTGATGTCGTGGAGTATCTCGCCCACGCTCTTCTTTTCCAAGTCGTTATATAGCGACGACTGCTCGCTTATCTTTACAAATGCCATTTTGTCGATTTTCTTTTGTCTGTTTCTTTGCTCTCTTAGCCCCTCAGTTAGTGTGGAAGCGAACAAGGCCCTCCATCGGGCTCTTGAGTATCATGCCCACGTTGAAGCCCTCGGCCTCAGCCGCCTCTTCAAGCACCGGACGGAAATAGTAGGCTATCGAGCCCACGAAGTTCACGTCCTTGCGGCCGTAGCTCTCGTATTGCTTCACATTTCTGCGGAAGAACGCACGGAACGCTCCGAGCACCAGGTCGTGGATTTCCTTCACGTCTAAATGCGACGACAGGAAGGGCGTGACCGACGCCAGGAAGCGATTGCCCTGAGGCTCCTTGTAGACCCTCCGGATCACGTCCAGTAGCGTCAGCTTGTATTCCGTCAGGAACTCTTCTGCAATCCCCGCCGGAAGCTGATTCTTCAGCACATCTCCAAGGAAGAGCTTCCCGAGAACTGCGCCCGAGCCCTCATCGCCGAGGATATACCCTAAGGGCGACACATTCTTCACGATTTCATTGCCGTCGTAATAGCACGAATTCGCTCCCGTGCCCAGGATGCAGGCTATCCCTCCCTCGTGCCCGCAGAGCGCACGCGCTGCCGCAAGCAGATCGGAATACACCTCTACAGTCCCGGCCGAGGGCAGATTGGTCCGCAGAGCCGACGCTACATTCCCGCACACTTCAGGCGCAAGGCACCCCGCGCCGTAGAAATAAACTGCCTCGATTTCCGAGACGATGCCTCCTAACTCGGGCAGAAGCTCCGTGGCGATGCGTCCGCGCATTTCCTCTTCCGTGAGCATGACGGCGTTCATGCCCATCGTGAATACCTGTTTGGCTACTTTCTTTTCGTCCGAGAGCACACACCAGTCTATCTTTGTGCTCCCGCAGTCGGCGATCAGTATCATATCTTTATATATATTTTCTTTTTATACAGTACATAGCCCACACACCAGTTCACTCCCACGAATAGCAGGGCGAACACCAGCGATGCAAGCGTGGCGTCTTCTCCGCATACGGGCATCAGGAAATCCTTGTAGATGTGCCCTTTGATGCTCATGTCTCCGATTTTTACGCTCCCTATCACTATGCTCAGCACGGCCCCGAGGCAGTACATGAACAGTGGATTGATGCCGAATGCTTCGAAGAATCTGCACCATTTTTTGTGCCCGCAAATGTCGATTATCCATATCAGAAGCCCCAGGAAGCTCGAGGCGAGGCCACAGGTCGTCAGCACGAACGACGGCGACCAGATTTTCTTGTTGATGGGAAGCCCGAAGTCCAGCAGGAAGCCCGAGAACGTGAGAATCGTGCCAACGATAAACAGACGGTTGATCCTCTCCCTGTTGTCCTTCGTGCCCATCAGCAGGAAGCCGCACATAAAGCCTATCAGCATGTGCGCTATCGAGGGCAGCGTGCTCAGCAATCCTTCGGGATCGAATTTCAACCGGACGCCGTCGATCGTGTCGGCGTACATGTGGTCAGGGCCCAGCACTTTGTGGTCCACTACCGATATGACGTTCCGGTCCGAGAACTCGAAGCCGTGGCCCAGGAGGAGTATCACGGAATATGCAACCAACATCGTGGCGATTACCCAAGGCACCCCCTTGCGGCCAACCAACACGGCGATTAGAGAGCCCGTGCCATAGCAGATGGCCAGACGCGGCATCACACCGAGAATGCGGATGTGGTCGAAATTCCAGACTGCCTCCCATAAGGTGGCCTCGTTCAGAATCCCTCGCAGGAAAAGCCCGAACCACGCGATTGCAAGACCGATGAACCAGATGACCACCGCCCTCCGCAGAACTTTCCATAAAAGGGAGCCGCTCAGTCGGAAGTCATATTTCCGCAACGACATGTAGGTGCTCACACCCATGATGAACATGAAGAACGGAAACACCAGGTCGGTTGGCGTAAGCCCGTTCCACGACGCATGCTCCAATGGCGCATAGATATGGCCCCACGATCCAGGGTTGTTCACAAGTATCATCCCCGCGATGGTGATACCTCGCAGGATATCGAGTGCCAGCAAGCGGCCTTTCGGACGCCCCGCCTCTGCGGAGACCGCGTTCGCTGTTGGTGATTTTCCTTTACTCATTGTTTTGTGTCCTATGATTGGTTCTGTACTTTTTTCTTAAATGGAGTGGGGGAGGAAAGTCGCCCTCAGCGGGTGCACTCTTCAACCAGGTAGACTATCGACTGATACGGAATCCCGCTGTTGGTCGTAAGCCCTATCTCGCATGTGCGCGAATTGGAGTAGCCTTCCTCAGCGCCGCATCCCTCGATGGCCTTGCGCAGCTTCCGCAGCCCCCAGCGGTTAAGCTCGGGATGTGTGAAGCCTTTGTCTCCGGCAAAACCGCAGCACCCGACTTCTGCCGGCACGGTGACATTTGTCGAACACATCCCCGCAAGGCCCACCAGCTTGTCGCCTATGCCCATAAGTCGCGTCGAGCACGTGATGTGCACAGCCACAGGCCTGTCAGTCTTCCGGAACGTAAGGTGCTTCGCCAAGTAGTCGTGGATGAATTCCGACGGCTCGTAGAGCTTCATGCTCTTTATGCACTTCCGCATCCGGTGGAGACACGGGCTTTGGTCGCATACCACGGGGATGCGTCCTCCTTCGGACGCTGCTGCCAGAGCGGCTTCGAGTTCGCGCACCTTGCTCTCGGCAATATCCGGCATCCCCTTGCTCTCCCATATCATGCCACAGCAGAGGCCACTCATGTCATTGGGGAACACAACTTCATAGCCTGCACGCTCGCACAGACGCACGAACACCTCTGCCAAGGGCTCTTCTGCCTTAGGAGCATCTTCTGCCGCTCCCATCACACGGTTGAGGCACGACGGGAAGTAGACAAGCCTCGGACGGCGCTCCGGGCGTTTTTCGTTTTCCTCGGCAGTGTTCTTCACCAGTTTCCCGGAGCTGAAGGGCTTCGGCAGCGAAGGCGTCCAGAGAGGCATGCCTATGCCGTGCAGGGCCGTGCCCACAAATTCAACACCCTTCACGCCTATTATCTTCCGGGCCACGGATGCGGCTCCGAGCACTCCGCGCACGGCCGTGCTCACTCCCGCAAGATGTTCGCCCGCATATCGCCCTATGCCGTGGCCGAGCGAGCCGGGCGGAATCTCCCGCTCGCGTATCACGTGCACGAGGTCGCCCGTGTTGATCTTCATAGGGCACGACGTTGAGCAGAGCCCGTCGCCCGCACACGTCTCCTCGCCGTAATATTTGAATTCCTTTTTCAGTTCCTTCAGCCGCGGACTGTCGGGCTCGCAGGCTTCGAGACGGGTAATTTCGCGTTGCGACACTATTCGCTGTCGTGCCGAAAGCGTCAGTCCGCAGCTCACGCAATTCACCTCGCAGAATCCGCATTCTATGCATTTGTCCACGATGGGATTGGTCAGCGGCAGCGGCTTGAGCGAGTGGATGAAACACTCGGGGTCGTCGTTGAATATCACACCCGGGTTCAGGAGCATCCGGGGGTCGAACGCCTTTTTGATTCTGCGCATCATCCCCCAGGCTTTCGCGCCCCATTCCCGCTCCACAAAGGGAGCCATGTTGCGCCCCGTGCCGTGTTCGGCTTTCAGCGAGCCGTCATATTTCTCCACCACGAGTTTTTCAATAGATTCCATCAGCCTGCGGTAGCGGTCGATTTCTGCCTGTGTGTCGAAAGCCTGGGCTATCACGAAGTGGTAGTTCCCTTCCAGAGCATGCCCGTAGATGCAGGCGTCCTCATAGCCGCAGTCCTCAAGCAGCTTCTGCAGCTCGGCCGTGGCCGCGGGTAGGTCGTCGATGTGGAAGGCGATGTCTTCGATGAGTGCTGTCGTGCCGGGCTTGCGAGTGCCTCCCACTGCAGGGAAGATACCCGAACGGATAAGCCACCAGTCGGCAACAGTCTTGGGGTCGGTCGAAAATTCGGCAGGGCGGAAAAGGTCGAAGCCGTTGATCACTCCCTGCGCCTGCTCCGTCCGTTTTTTCAGCTCCGTTTCCGTGGAGGCGTCCACTCGAAGAAGCAGGGCCGTAAGGCCTTCGCCCGTGGTGTCGTGAGCCGATTCGAGCGACTTGCGGTCCAAGAGCTCGCATGCATCCACGGCGCCGGATTTCTTCAGGGCCACCACCGCCCTGCAGGCTTCCGTGAGCTCGCGGAAATATATCATTGCCGAAGCGGTGTTCTCTGGCTTGGCCTCGGTGCTCATGCGCACTTCGCTGATGAAAGCCAAAGTGCCCTCCGAGCCCACCATCATGTGCGCGATGATGTCGAACACGTCGTCATACATCACGAAGGGAAGCAGGTTCAGGCCCGTTACGTTCTTTATCGAATACTTGTAGCGTATCCGCTCGGAAAGGGCCGCGTCGTCCCTGATTTCTTTGCGGATGCTCTCGAGCTCGTTCAGCAAGTCGGCGTGTGTCTGCCGGAAGGCGGCCCGCGACTTTTCGTCGCCGGTGTCGAGCACGGTGCCGTCGGCAAGGATTATACGCATCGAGCGAAGGATGCGGTCGGAATTTGCATGCGTGCCGCATTTCATTCCGGAAGCATTGTTCGCCACGATGCCGCCGACCATAGCCGATTTCTTCGAAGCTGGATCGGGGCTGAAAACACGGCCGTAAGGCTCCAGAATCTGGCTCACGCGCTCGCCGATGATTCCCGGCTGCAGCGCTATCTCATGCGCCTCCGGGTCGAGAATACGGTAGCCTTCCCACGATTTGCCGGCCACGAGGAGTATCGAATCCGAGAGCGATTGCCCCGAAAGGCTCGTGCCCGCCGCACGGAAGGTGAAGGGGAGATTTCGCTCACTCGCCTCCCGGAGGATGGCCTGCATCTCGGCCTCGTCCTTCACTCTCACCACCACTTGCGGCAGCAGGCGGTAGAAACTTGCGTCCGTACCCCATGCGAGCGTCCGCAGGGCATCGGTGTAGATGCGCTTGCTATCTACACCCTGCCTGCGGATGGCTTTGACAAATTCTTTATATATGGCTTCCATGTGGAGTTTTTCGTGTTCTCAGGTCCCCGGCTCGGAGTTCCGTTGTCTCTCGCGCTCTTTTGCCGGGCCCGGCTTGGCTTACTTGTAAAGATAATATTTTTCGCTCTTGGCTTTGAATGCCTCGGCGTCCTTGTTCCAGTAGTCTTCGATGTCGGCCACCTTGTGGTTCTGGCTGAATCGGCCACGGATTTCTTTCGAGCCGCTCACCTTGTCGAACATATTGTAGCGGCGCTCGTTGGCGTTTTCAAACACTTTCCGGTCGGGATGCATCTGAGCCAGCTCGTCCATCACGTGGAACTGAATCAGGCTCAGCGGTGCCTTGTCCAGGTCGGTGATGTAGAGCTCCACGCCCTGGATATTCGTGCCCGAGCCAACCGAGTAGAAAGGCTTGATGTGGATAGGACGGAACATCACACCGGGAATATTCCTTGCGTTCATGCGCTTGGAGAGCTCCTCAGCGTCGATCCACTCAGCGCAGAACAGTTTGAAGGGCTCCGTATAGCCCACGCCTATGCTCATATAGCCGAGCTCGCCGAGGATTCCCGAGGTGGGGTAGTAGAGTGCGCTTTCGGGCGTGGGCTGGTGCGGCGACGGTAGCACCCACGGCATCCCCGTCGCGCGGAAGTCCATCGATCGCTCCCAGCCTTCCATCGGAACAACGCTCAGATTCACCTTCTTGCCATCGCCGATGAGGCCTTCGTCATTGAGATAGTTGGCAAGTTCGCCCGGCGTAAGGCCGTAGAGATATGGGATGGGGAACTGGCTTACGAACGACACGCAGTCGGGCTCCGTGAGGTTGCCCTCAACCTTTGTGCCGTTGATGGGGTTCGGGCGATCGAGCACCATGAATTCCTTACCCAATTCGGCGCAGGCTTCCATCGCGAGGCCCATCGTGGAGATGAACGTGTAAGAGCGGCAGCCGTTGTCCTGGATGTCATAGATCAGCACGTCTACATCCTTCAGCATCTCGGCCGTCGGCTTGCGCGTCTTGCCGTAAACGGTGTAGACGGGAACTCCCGTAGCCTTGTCGACCGTGTTGTCAACATGGTCGCCGGCATGCACATCACCGCGCACCCCGTGCTCGGGAGCGTAAAGTGCAACCAGTTCCACCCCTGGAGCCTCTGCGAGAATATCCACCGTCGACTTCAGATTGTTGTCCACGCCCGTAGGATTCGTGATGAGGCCTACCCGCTTCCCCTGGAGCTGGGCGAAGCCGTTGTCGCGGAGTACCTCCACGCCGGGTTTCACCTTCGGTTCGGCCCCCGTTGCGGCGAAAGCGGCAAGGGCGGCGGCAAGTATTATTGTGGCAGTCTTTTTCATTTTTTTTGGTCCGTTTGTGTTGATTGGTTATTTCTTTTCTTCCTTACGCCCGAAGTTCGGATCGATTTTCAGGAACGCGCAGATTCCCACCGTCGCGATGCAGCATATCATCGTCCAGATGAAGAAGTGGCGGTAGCCTATGGTCTCCTGCAGCCAGCCCGCAGCCATGCCCGGGAGCATCATGCCCAAGGCCATGAAGCCCGTGCAGATCGCGTAATGGGCTGTCTTGTGGGTGCCCTCGGAGAAGTAGATGAGGTAGAGCATGTAGGCCGTGAAGCCGAAGCCGTAGCCAAACTGCTCGATAAACACGCAGATATTCACCGTCAGCAGCGACGGGGCCGTGGCATAGCTCAGATATACGAAGGTAAGGCACGTCAGTGACATCGACCACGCCATCGGCCAGAGCCATTTCTTCAGGCCGCCCTTGGCAGCCACGATGCCACCGATGATACCGCCTATCGTCAGACCGATAATGCCCACGGTGCCGTAAACCAGACCTACCTGGCCCGTCGTCAGTCCGAGGCCGCCTTTGTCGATGGGGTCAAGGAGGAAGGGATTGATCAGCTTCACCAGCTGCGCCTCTGGCAGGCGGTAGAGAAGCATGAAGGCTATCGCTATCCATATCTGGGGCTTCTGGAAGAAGCTCTTGAACGTATCGAAAAATTCACGCATGATGTCGCCGGCCGTGTTCAGTTCCGCACCGCTGCCGTCCGAGCCGGGGCGGGGGAGAGCCCAGCTGTGATAGGCGGCCACTGCGAAGAAGAAGGCCGAAAGTGCTCCGAATACAACCATCCACGCCATCGGAATATTGCCGGACGCACCTTCGAACGTGGCCGACACGCGTTCCGTAAGCTTGTGGTCTATCTCATAATAGAGCCATGCGGTCTTGTCCCAGTTCGTGTCGTTGAAGACAAAGCGCGTCGAGAGCTTGTCCTGCTCCAGGTGGATACTTTGGTCGCCACCCTTTTGGGTTACGTTCACGATGATACTCTCGCCCGGTTCAGGACGCTTGTTCAGGCGGAAGCCCACAAGGACGATATTGTTCGCCGTGGGACCCTCGGCCGACATCTCGCGCTTTTCGCCGAAAGTGTCGCGCACCCAGCGCGTGAAGCCGCCCTCGCTCTTCGGGGCTGCGCTTGCCGTCGCGGTCGCGGCCGTTGTCGCCGTCTCGGCAGTCTGGAAGCCGTTGCGCGCGTTCATGTGCTTCACCGAATCGCGCATCATCGTCGCATATTCCTTGAAGGGCATCTCGCGCACGCTCGAATCAGCCTCAAAGATTCTCACCACCGAGGGCGTCGCTATCGAAGCCGTAGTCTCGGCCTGTGGCGTGAAGAACTGGAGTTCGCCCTGCAGGTCCTGTTCCGTTGCGGCGATGTCCTCCGTATTCGTGGCAGTCCACTCTACGGCCGGGTCGGCATTCACGGTCAGTTGCAGAGGCGTCAGCCCGGAGTTCGTCTCGATAAGGCCCGCGAGGATTACGAGTAACCCCTGGCCCGCAACCGTAGCCACGCGGTAGAAGGTCGAGCGTATCCCCACATACAGACTTTGCTCATGCTCCGTAAGTGCAAGCATATAGAAGCCGTCGGCGGCAATATCATGGGTCGCCGACGTAAAGCCCACGAGCCAGAAAACCGCCAGTGTCATCTGGAAGAAGAAGGGCGCCGGGATAGAGAAGGCTATGCCGGCCATGGCGAAGGCAATGATCCACTGCATCGTCAACGTCCACCACCGCTTTGTCTTGATTATATCCACGAACGGGCTCCAGAAGGGTTTGATTACCCACGGCAGATAGAGCCATCCCGTATAGAGCGCGATGTCTGTGTTGGAAATCCCCAGACGCTTGTACATGATCACCGAGATGGTCATCACCGCCACATACGGTAGCCCCTGCGCGAAATATAGCGTAGGAATCCATGCCCACGGATTGCGTTTCGTTGTCTTTTGCATCGTTTTTCTTGGTTTGTTTGGTATAGATTTTCAGTATTCTTTTTTCAGGACAGCGCCCGGGAAGTAATGGCCGAGAATAGCTTCCCAGCTCTTTCCCTCATGGGCCATCATCGCGGCCCCTATCTGGCAGAGGCCCACACCGTGGCCCCAGCCGGCCCCACGGAGCCGCCACCTTCGCGCCACGCCATGCTCGTCGGCATCCATCCCTTCGGCTAAGAAAGCCGAGCTGTAGAGATGCGACTCCGACAGGCTCCGACGTATTTCAAGCTCCTTGCCTATCACTTTCGTTTTCTTGGTGCCGCGAACAAGCAGACGGATGATCCGGCCCGACGTCCCGCGTTCGAGAGCTTTCATCTCGACAACATCACCGAAGTCCTCGCCAGCACGCCTGCGCAGAAGGTCCGAAAGCTCTTCCCGGCTGTATTCCACATTCCATCTGTAGAAATCGGGAGTTTCCCTGTCGTAGCTGTTCAGCACCTCTGCCAGCACTCGCTCATCGCGGGTGTTGCAATATGCCTCCGGCGAACCGGCAATCCATTCCCGCGCAGCATCTTCATCCATGAGGTCAGGGAAGTCCGTCTCGTTTTCTCCGTCGCGGAGAGCCTGCAGATAGGGGTGGGGGGCAGGCTCCCAGCACGATTCGAATTTCTCGAACACTCCGCCGCAACACTTCGAGAAGCGCGCGTCGCACACCTTCCCCTCCGCGTCCTTCAGCACCACCCCGAAGGTGGCGTCGATAGCTTCCTCCACTTCCGGGCGCGTCTGGCGCGTTATGCCCTGATAGCGCTGGCAGTGGTCGTCGGCGCAGACGTCGAAGTTCTTATGGTCCTCGCGGTCATACCACACGATGCGTTCCTCGGCCGTGTCCGTCCACCCATCCTTGCATTTCGGCGCTTTCGCAGCGGCAAGCTGGGCGAATAGCCACGAACGCGAAATCACGGCATGTGCCTTCAGCAGTTCGGGCGAAGACGTGGCGTTCATCTCCGACGAAATCACGCTCTTCAGGTAGTCTTCCACCGGCAGGCGGTTCACCAAGGTCAGGCGCTTGGGCTCATCTTCCACGATTATGCCTAGGCCGCCCGTGAAGCTTTGATTCTCTTTGCGTTCCCAGTGGAAATTCACGCCTATCGTAACGTCCTTCACCTCGAATCGCGCGCCATTCCCCGACGCGGCGGGGCGCAGCTCAATTCCGTCGTATTCCTTGCCTTCGAATTCCACCCTTCCCGCAGCACTCAGGCGGAAGGTGAGGTCTCCTTCGAGCGGTTCGCGGTTGCTTCCTTCGAGGCGGTAGGGAGTAGCGAGATTTACGCGCAGTTCCTCACCGCTCACAATTCCAACGTTCAGTTCGGGCCCGTGTGTCATGTTCCGGATTATGATTCGTTTATAGTTTGTCTATCAGGTCTTCTACTTCGGCAGTTGTCATGCACACCTCGTCGAGGATACTTCTCATCGTTCCGGCATCGATGCGCGCGAAGTCTTCTTCGCGAGGGGTTATGAACACGCCCCCCATGTCGACACTTGCCGGGCTGATGAGCCAGCATTCCCCGCCCTCCGTTCCGTAGAAACTCGGGCGATGCTTCTTCCTCGGAATCACCACCAGGCGTACCAGGCCTGCAGGGCCGCCGGCCGGAGTGTAGCAAAGAATGTTCATCATCGGTTCCTCGCCGGGAGCGGGCACGGGCAGAGAGGCATACAACGCCTCGAATATCGAAGCTATTTCCTTGGGCTCATAGCCCTCGATTACGGCCACGCCCATCGGCAGGCCCTTTACGGTCCATATCCGTGCGCTTTCGCCCTTTTCCGGTGCGTCAGCCAAGGAGTCGATAAGCCCCGGCAGAGGCAAAAAGTCGGTATTCCCGGCCTGGAAATGCATGTGGTCGGGGGCTGAGGCGCCGCAGCGCGGTCCGTTGTAGAACACGGTCATGCCCTTGAGCTCCAGCGCCAGGCGGCACATGTCCTCCACGCGTCCCTCTATGCGCTGGTCCGTGTGCTTGCGGTCGGGAATCGTGAGGTGGCGGGGGAAGATTGGGAAGGGGTTTATCAGTATCTCATAGCGCCCGCGCTCCTCGGCTATCTGCTCAGCCGGACGGTTCTCACCGCACAGGAAGCATTTCCTGGCCTTCAGCGACGCGGCGTCAACCTTGGCTGCCGACGATACTCGACGTGCCGGATTGAACTGTACCTTCATGTCGAGCAGCCCTACCCCGGGAAAGGTCTTGACCTCCACGCCCTCAAGTGCCTTGAAGTTGGCCGCGGCCATAGGCCACAGCGCCAGCTGACGGACGAAAAATTCCTCCGTCGCCGGTGCTATGTTGTATTTGTTCTCTGTGTTCATGCTGGTTGCAGCTTTGCCCTGGCTCATTTGTTCATGGCCTTGCGCGCCTGGAGCTCCCACGTGCGGATGCGGTCCTTATAGAGATTGTTCGCGTTCATCTTGTTGATGTCCAGGGCGGCATCGGAGTTGTCCTCCCAGCGGCGGCAGAAGTAGAGAACATCATAGATGCGGCCTATCTGGTTGTGGCGCGAGAAGGCAAGCCCCAGGGCATAATCTTCGCCGTACGATGTGTTCGGCACCATGATTTCGCGAAGCATCGGCGTATAGAAGGCGCGCGGTGCTCCAAGGCCATTGATGCGCAGCGCATTGTTGCGGCCGTTTTCGGGCGTCCACTCCTTGTGGTCGATTACCCCTGGAGGGAGCATCTGCAGATTGATGTCCGTGAGCATATACGTGCCCACGACCATCCCGCAGTTCTGCTCGTAGAAAGCCTTCACGATTTTCGAAAGCGTATTTTCATCGGCATACACGTCATCGCTGTCGAGCTGCACGGCAAACTTGCCGCACTCGGGATGATGCACGCCAAGGTTCCAGCATCCGCCTATGCCCAGGTCCTCGCGTTCGGGCACGATGTGAATAAGACGGGGCTCTTCTTTGGCCAGTTCGGCAAGGATTTCAGTGGTTCCGTCTGTGGAGTGGTTGTCGATCACGATCACATTGTACGGAAAATCGGTCTTCTGTCCCAGGGCGCTCTTCACGGCGTCGGCTATCGTGCGCTTGCGGTTGCGAACGGGTATTATCACCGAGGCTTCGTTGGCGAAGTCGCCCGCATTGAATTCTATCGTGTCGAACTTTGGTTCGAGATATGCCCCCACGGCCTTCAGGTGGTCAGTGCATGCCTCTTCCATTTCGAGCTGTACACCGCGGTTTTTCGGGTCTACATAGTCGAAGATCTTCTCGCCGCTCTTGCGGTTGTCGAGAGTTACGTCCGAATAGAGATACTCGTTGATGTGTACGATCGGAGCGATGCGGCTCAGACGCAGGCGAAGGTCATAGAGGCCCGCTGCCTTGTAGTCTTTGCTTATGCCTGCGGCTGCTTTTTTGAAGTCGGCCGTATTGAAGAACAGAACCGACCCGAAGTTGAAGTCGTCGCGTAGTGCGCCTTCCTGGTAGTCGATTACGGGAGCATTGCTCTTCTTCCCTTCGATGATGGTGTAGCAATCGGAGTAGAGCATGCCGGCCTTCGTGTCCTCGGCAATCTTCACGAAGCGCTCCAGGGCCAGATACCCCGGCTCCAGGGTGTTGTACTTCGTGTAGAGAAGGATGTAGTCGGCTGCCGTGTGTTCGGCGATGGCACGCATCGTGGCCGAGGAGTTGAGGCCGTCGATGGTGAGCATGTCGCAGCCCTCCACGGGTTGTGCTTCAGCGTCGGTCGTCAGAAGCGTTATTTTGATTACTGCGGGAGAGGCCTTCAGAGCCTTCACCGTGGCCTTCACCTGGGCTTCTTCGCCGTAGGGAAGATAGCAGTGGATTGTCTTGTTCATGATGGTATGCTTAGGGCTTGGATTGTTATTTCCCGGAGAGGAAGTTGGTTATCTGGCGCATCAGATGCGTCCTGCTGTCGGCGCCGTCGATTGTCTCGAAGGGGAAGCCGATTACGATGGCTCGGTAGTCGCCGGGGCTGTAGGCCGTGCCGGCGATGAGGTTGTTCTCGGTGTAGCGCATGAAGGTCGCGCCCTTCTTGTCGTCGGAAGGATAGAACGAATCGGGGCTTTCCACGGCGTAGATTTCGGGATTGCGCTCGTTCGAGAAGCGGTAGACACCCTTGCCGAGGGCTTTGTAGCGGGTCGGCACCTGGTAGGCTTCGCCCGTTACGGATGCCTGGCCCACACGCCAGTTGAAGCCTAGGACATCGCGAGCAAAGGCCTTGTCGGCTTCGGCTGTAGCCTCGTCGGAGTAGGGATTGTCCCAGATGTCGGTTGCCACATAGGCTCCGCTCACGAAGATGCTCCCACCGGCTGCGGTGTGGTCGGCGATGCGTGTCTGCAGCTCCGACGGGAAGGCTTTGTAGACGGTGCCGTAAGCACCGCGCCCACGCTGGATTTCTTTCTGCTTGCCCAGGATGAGGTCCACCATTACGTCCCGGCCCCCCGTGGCCACACCTGCCGTGAACGCATCCACTCCGGCCGACATGAAGGAATACCCGCAGGCCGCGAGTGCCTCGCCGTGGATAGCCGTGAAGTCGAACGTATTGCCCGCGATTACCTTGTCCTCGAAGTCGGCGCGCGAAGCTCCGAACCCGGCGGCATCATCATCCATCCACGGGATATTGCGGCGGAATTCAAACTGGTCGCCGATATAGGAGATGTCCTGGATATATGCCACGCCACGGTCGCGCATGTCGTAGAAGCCCGCAATCTCGCCCGCATCGAAGCGATCGGGTGCGCTCACTCGCGTAAAGCCGTTCACGATAAGTGCCTTCGGAGCATTTGCCCCGCCATTGCGGAGAGCAAGCACCTCCGACGGGAACGACGCACCGCCCGCGTTGGCTGCTATGATGCGGTAGGAGTGGATGGCATCGTCGCTCACGCTCGTGGTCCATTCGGGTTCTTCGACCGTGGCCACGCGCCGGAAGCCCCGTTCATTGCCGATGCGTTCCTCGATTATGTAGCTCGTTGGCATGGCCGTCTCTTCCTGTTCGTCTTCTGTGGGTTGCCAGCTCAGGATATAGCTCCCGGCCTCATTTCCCTCGCGGATAGCGAAGGTGTTCACCGGCAGGGGCTGAACGATGTATTCGCGCCCGTCGCGGTTGGCAAGGAAGCGCAGCATCCCCTTGTAGATGGCGCGGGCCACCGTAAAGCGGAAGGTCGGGTCAAGGCCATAGCCCATGTCGGCGAAGTTCTGGTGCGAGAGAAGCTCCAGGAGCATCGACGGAACCTGCGGCGAGCGGGCCTCATGATAGCTCTTGTCCCACATCCCTCGGCGTGTCCAGTTCGGCTCGTAGGCGGCGCGCACATCTTCAGTGATTTCGGTCATCACAAGGTCCGTAAGGTCGCGCGAGGCGAGGCGACTCGAGCCGTTGCCCAGAGTTTCGCCTGCAGTGCAGTAGATTCCCAGCGTGCCGATGATAGAATCGTTCATCGTCGTGCCCGCGTCGGAGTGGAAAGCGAAGCTCAGGTCCACGGGGATGCCGAGGCCTTCGCGCCCCGGGAGCATCGACGAGCCTCCCGTCAGCCAGTTCACCCACAGGCCGCGGCTCATGTAGTCGTCGTTGTAGTCCTTCACGTTGTTCGAGGGCGTGAATACGCTGTCTGGCGCTCCCGCCCACTGCAGGAAGTAGCGTGCGCCCTCCACGAAGCGGGGATAGCCGCTCCGCACATATTCATAGTCTATCGAATCAAGGGGCTCTTTCACGATGCGGCCCACATTGCCGAAGCCGCCGCCTATTTTCACGGCATCGGCCGTTATCACCGAATTCATGTTCTCGCCGGCATTGCTCAGCTCAACGATCGGCCCGTTCTGGCGTCCGCCCTTGAACGGGAAATGTCCAAGATATATCCATGTGCCCCCGCCCATAGTCTGGTTCACGGTGAAGCGGTGTGCCCCGTTGGCGGCGTTCACGGTATATTCCGCCTCCTCCGTGCTCTCAGGCACGCTCACGTAGCTCACATACACCGCATACTCGCCGTCCTCAGGGAGGTCGGCGCTCCATGTCGCCGCCGCCGTAGTCTTCTCTTTCTGCCCCGAGAGGCGTGCCTGGCGCGCCGTGCCCATGCGGAAGGGATTCTCCGTGTCGCGGAGTTCCTCGGCGTAGTAGCGGAAGCCTGATGGCTTGGCATCGCTCCAGGCGTTGCTCTTACCCGTCTCCGCATAGTCGCCACTCGTGAAGGCCGAGCCGTCGTTGTCGATTATCAGCTCGTTCAGGTTCACGTCTCTCTCGCGGGGGCTCATCACGTAGGCTCCGGCATTTTCGAGCATGGGCATCAGGAAGGGCATCACGTAGCTCTGAGTGTAGAGGTCTTCCACGGTCTCGAATATGCGCGCACGCTGCCACTCCCACCTGTTCAGCTTCGGCTCGAAATACCAGCCGTGGCTCTGCCACAAGGCGATGTTCGACCCGTCGAGGCCCTTGGGCGCTTCTATTGCTCCGTGGCGGGTGATGAAAGGCATCGTCTCGGTCGGCCCTATATTTTTTTTCGGAGCCGACAGCACGAGCTTGTCGAGGCTCACGCTCTCTTTGTTCACTGTCGTCGTAAGTTCTACCTTGTACTTCTTGTACTGAGGCCCCATTGCCTCGAGAACTTCGTTTTTCAGCTGTCGCAGACTTTCATACGTGAAGGGGATGTATGCCGTATTGGCGTTGCACTTCACGGAGATGGTCTTCGTCTTCTCGTTCACGCTCACCTTCTCGGCGCTCACGGCGCCGAAGCCCGTCGTGCCCGGCAGGTGGCTGCGGAGAAGTTTCGTTACGGCAGCGGTGCGCTGCGATGCCGCTGCGGGGTTCGAGTACGCCCCCGCAGGGCTCATGATTGCAAGAATCAGACTGAAGATGATGCTTGCGCCGGTTTTATTCATGGCCTCTTTGCTTTGTTTATACTACTTACAAAGATAGACTAATTTCCGGCACTAACCAAATTATCTTTAATAAAATTAGCAAAAATTAAGTATTAACTACGTAAATTTACAATCGCCCGCGGCCGGGCCCGGCTATCGACACCCTCAGGTCGTCGGGACGCAGATAGAGCGAGGCCATCTCGCCGAGCATCTCGGGAGTAAGCTCGGAGATTATGCGT
The DNA here is from genome assembly GCA_947176295.1 of uncultured Porphyromonadaceae bacterium. GTDB lineage: Bacteria > Bacteroidota > Bacteroidia > Bacteroidales > Muribaculaceae > CAG-873. The sequence goes on along the minus strand of CAMWQB010000002.1, from coordinate 25,373 downwards.
TGCTGCTCCTCGAAGTAGTTGCGCGGCGTCCCCGTTACGAGCTCGAGCTGTCTGTAGCCCGATATGCTCAGGGGCGAATCCAGGGTCTCCACAAGCCCGGTCATGGCCGTGAGCTTCAGGCGTTCGAGCTCGCGCCCCTCAGGCGGGTTCTCAGCCATCCCGCGAAGTTCCTTGCGTATCTCGTCCACTACCTCGTCCACGTTGTCCGAATTGCACTGGGCCTGGATATTCACGGCCGCTCCGTCGTGCAGAGCCGCCAGAAATGCGTCGATATTGTATGTCAGTCCCTTTTCCTCGCGTATGTTCGTCATCAGCCGCGACCCGAAGTAGCCTCCGAGAGCCATCACGGCCATGCGAAGCGGAATAAAGTCGGCCGACGTCCTGCTGATAGAGGGCATCCCCGCGCACACTGCCGTCTGCACTGACCCCTCCATCTCCGTAAAGATGGTGCCCGGGGCTTCCGGCGCGGGCTTCTCTTCCTTGCGCACGATTCCTTCAGCCTCGGGCTGGGGCGCTTCGAGCGAAAGGAGGAATTTCTTGACGGCGTCTACCGTCGGTTCCCCGAACCCTCCGGCAAGATACACGTGCAGCCCCTCGGGCTTCACCAGCGACGCATGGAACCCGAGAAGTTCGTCGCGCCCTACAGCCTCGATCTCTTCCTGCGTCCTCACGTGGGCCTGCGGGTGCCCCGCGCCATAGACCATCTTGCGGAATTCCACCCCTGCGCGATACATCACCTTTGCCTCGTCCATCTTCAGGCGCGCGCTCAATACCCTCCGGCTGTTTTCGATGCTCCGTTCGGAAAACTCGGGAGCCTCGGCCATGGACTTCAGAAGCGGCAGGATGTCCGGGAGCCGGTGGCTCAGCACTGTGGCTCCGAAGCCTGTGTAGTGGGCCGACGAGTGCGACAGGAACACCGCCCCCGAGAAGTCCATCTTGTCCGCAATCTCCGCCCCCGAATATCGGCCCGCGCCCTCGGAAACGAGCGTCGAGGCCATGGCGCACACAGTCGGGTTAGCAAGGTCGTGCGTCCCTCCGGAGAAGAGCATGCTCATCTGCCCCACGGCCTGGGTGCCTCCCACCAGAGTATGGAGCGTGGCGCCGTTGCGCATCCGCTCTATCGTGTCGCAAGGCAAGGTCCGGAAGCCGAAGGGCCTCACCTCGGGTGCTTTCGTCCTGTCAGGCATCATTCCTCGCCTCCTTGTGTTGGCTTAGCATTCGCTCGGCGGCCTCAAGGTCGGCCGGGGTGTCGATTCCTATGTTCGGAAGCTCCGTTACGGCCACCCGAATCTTGTATCCCGCATGCAGCCACCGCAGTTGCTCGAGGCTTTCGGCAAGCTCGAGCTCGCATTGAGGCAGAGAGGACACGGCCTTCAGCACTTCTGCCCGGAAGGCATAGAGCCCGACGTGGGTGAGGTAGGGGAAACATGCCGGCCGCTCCTCGCGCTCCGCCCCGCGGACGTAGGGGATCACCGACCGCGAGAAATACAGCGCGAAGCCCTTCGCATCGCACACCACCTTCGGCGTGTTCCCGTCCTCGAGCTTCTCGTAGCTCTCTGTCGGGTCGAAGCTTCGCGCAAGCGTGGCGATATCCGTCCCGGCTTCGTCGAAGCAGGATATGAGTTGCCTCAGTTGCTCGGGCTGCAGGAAGGGCTCGTCGCCCTGAACGTTTATGATTATCTCCGCAGCCGAGCCAAGGCGTTCGTAGGCCTCGCGGCAGCGGTCGGTGCCGCTCCGGTGTTCGGCCGACGTCATCACGGCGCGGCCCCCGAAAGCCTCCACGGCCTCGAATATCCGAGTGTCGTCGGTCGCCACAGCCGTATTTTCTGCCCCGAGAGCTGCAGCCGCGGCCTCGTACGTGCGCTGAATCATCGGCTTCCCGCCAATCATGGCCAGAGGTTTGCCCGGAAATCGCGTCGAGGCATATCGGGCCGGAATTATTGCAATGTACTTCATTTTTTCTCTACCACAAGTTGTGCATTCTCAAATTTCACCACGCGCAGATGAGCGCCCTTGGAGATGTATTCCCCCGCCGACACTGCCGGCAGAATTTCATCCCCGATCGTGATTTTCCCGGCGGGACGCAGGTCGGTATGCGCCCGCGCCTCTTCGCCCACATATTTCGCCATGCCCATGTCCACACCCACGAAGCCCTCCGAAGTCTTCAGCTCGGTCATCAGCTCCGTGTGGCGGCGGATGAATTTGGGCCCGTGTTTACCCGTAAGCCACACGGCCCCGGCTATAGCCATCACAAGCCCCGCAAGTATCGTGAAGAAGGCGTCCACCAGCCCTCCGAAGTCGAAGCCCGTCACGGCATCGCTCTCCATGATTGCCCCGCCAAGCGATGCAAGTATGGCTATACCCCCGGCCACTCCGCAGATGCCGAAGCCCGGTATCACGAAAATCTCAAGCGCCACCAGCACAATCCCAAGGATGAAGCATACGATTACCCACGCCGAGAGAGCCCCCGTTACGATCATCGGAAGGAAAAACAACACCGTTGCCACCATGGCCACAGCTGCCGCAAAGCCAAGCCCGGGAGAATGCATCTCCATATACAGAGCCCCGAGAATCAAAGTTACCAATACGGCCCGCACGGCTGCGTTGCTCAGGAAGCCAAGGATATTGTCGCTCATCGAAGGCTCATACATTACCACACGCGCATCAGCCATATGCAGCTGCTCGAGAACTGCCTCAACGTTCGGCGCTATTCCTTCCGCGTAGCCCTCGGCCACAGCCTGCGTGGCCGTCAGGGAGATGGATTCATCAGGCTTCACCATTCGGTCGGCTATCTCCGGATTGCGCCGTGCCACCATAGCCCCGCTGTCGCCATCGGGACGCAGGCCGTGGCTTTCGGCCGTGGCTCGCATCATGGCACGCATGTACTGCTGGTATTTCTCCGGCATGGGCTCCCCGGCGCCGTTTACCACCGTGGCCGAGCCCATCGAGGCCTCAGGGCTCATCCACACGGAGTCGCAGGCAAGCGCTATCAGTGCTCCCGCCGACGCTGAGTTCGGGTCCACAAACGCTACGGTTCCCACAGGGCAGCGACGAAGCGCCGCACGGATGCTGTCGGCCGCGTCGAGCGCGCCCCCGAAGGTGTTCAGTTTCACAAGCACCAGGCTCGCCCCGCATTCCCGGGCCTCCCGAAGGCCGCTGCGCACGTGGTGCACGGCCTGCATGTCGATTTCGCGCTCAATGGGGAGCACCAGCACGGTCTTCCCCTCGCCATCGCCGGCAAGCGCGATCAGTGCCTGCACAAGGATCAGAACGAGGCTCAGAACAATTTTTTTCATTTTCATTTTTTCTTGAAATATCCCGGCAGCAGACAAGCTCCGGCAAAAAGGTAAATATAATAGCTGAGAATGCGCCAAAGCATGGCAATCACAAGCGCCGTGCTCAGGCTCCCTATCAGGTCGCCGTAATAGTTCGTGAAGAGCCACTCGCTCACGCCGCTCCCGCCGGGCGTCGGGCTCACCATCAGCACAACCCACACCACAAACTGCCGCCCGAATACAAGCAGCCCGGAGGCCGCGGGTACAAGTGCCGCAAACAGGGCGTTCACCACAAAGTAGCGCGAGAACCACGACACAACCGTCGCTCCGAAAATCTGTCCCCACCATCCCGCCGGGCGTCCCTTCACCCATTCCGACGTGCTCAGCATGTTTCCGGCCGTCGTGCGAAGGGCCTCGCCCCATCTGCGGATTAGGCGCAGCCGGCTCGCGCGCTCAAGCACACGCGCCGTGCCCTCGGGGCGTCCCAATATCGCCATATACAGAATAGCAGTCCAGATGCATATCCCCGCATACACCACCCAGAACACGGCCTTCACACCCGTAAGGAAGCCCACGCTCCCTCCCGCAGCCCCTTCGGCCGCCGCAAATAGCTCGGACGACGGGAGAATCGCCACAATCACCGGGCAGAATATCACGAAAAACAGCTCGTCCAGAAAGAGCGTAGTCAGCGTCAGCGACGTTGCCCGCCCCAGGCCTATACCCTCGCGGTTGAGGTAGAAGATGGCCAGGGCGCTCCCGCCAACAACCGACGGCGTTACTGCCGACGTGAAGGCGCACATAAGGTCCACTCTGAACGCTCGCTTCCAGCTCAGGTCGCCGGCGCCCAAGGTGTGGAAGCGCCATGCCAGCCCGAAGTCGCGACCCGCAGCGAAGAGCAGCGCAACCCCAAGCAGAAGCCACGCACGCCCGTCGAAGCGCAACGCGCTCCAGCTCTCTGGCGAAAAGTCCTTAAAGAAGAGCCATCCGCACACTCCCAATCCTATCAGCAGAGGGGCTATCGTTCGGAGCAGCGTTTTTTTCATTCTCCTGCTTTCAGAAACTCGCGAACGGCCTCTACAGGGTCCTCCGCATCGGAAATCCCCCGGCCGACGAGCAGTCCCGTGGCTCCGAGGCCTCTCATCTCTGCACCTTCCGCAGGCGTCATGGCCCCTTGCATCACAAGAGGAAGGATCGCTCCGCCTTCGCGTGCATCCACGATAAGCTCTACGCATTTGTCCTGAGGCAGCTCCCCGCTCAGCACGGCATAGTCTATATCCATAGCCTCAAGCGTTTTTACGGTGCCGGCCGTCGAAATCTCCACGCCTATTATTGCTTCCGGACCAAGCTCCTCGCGCACAGCCGCAGGGGCATGCCCGCTCTCGGAGGTCAGATACACCCCGTGAAGCCCGAGATCGCGGGCCAGCTCGGGGCGGTCGGTAAGTGTCAGTATCACTTCCGCCTCCTTGCACAGGGGCACAAGCTCTGCACACTCCTCCCGCACCATATCGTCTGTCATTCCGGAGGTCGGTAGCACAAGCCATCCGCAGTCCCCCTCGATTGCCATCTGTGCAAGCTCGGCAAGTGAATACCGATCCGATGGCGTCAACATATATTGCAGCATAATCGTTCTGGGTTTATTTTTGTATTTCCCGCAAAAATAAAAAAAATTGCCCGAAATCCCAAAACAAAAGAGAGAGCCCCGGCCTCATCGGCGGAGCTCTCCCGGCAAAACATAGCTAACCAATCTTTGAGCTTGCTATCGCATAGGCTCTAAAGCTGTTCTATTACTCCATTGAAAAGAATTGCTCCCGTCGAGCGTTCGCCGATAGCGAAGGCAAACGGACGGTCCACGATGAAGTTCTTAGTCTGAACCGGACCGGGCGACGTCAGGCCGTTGCTTATTACAGTACTCGAGGCTGCCTCTGTGCCTTCTTCGTTCACCACAAGCTTTGTGCCCTGGAGAATCCTGTCGATGTAGAAGCCCGATATGTCATGCGCGAACATCCCCGAGTAGTCGCCACCCTCTGTGAAGATCGAGTGCACGCCCAGAGCCTTCAGCGCAGGAATGAAGCCGATGAACGATTCGAGTTCGAAGCGAGGCATCGCGAAGTTGAGGTGCGTTTTCAGTAGCGAAGGCGTCATCATGTATTCCTGAAGGTCGCTCATGTTCATCGACGAGTATATCTCGGCCGCACTCTTGCCCTTGTCAGGAAGGATTATTGCCATGCAGTATGCCTTGTTGCCGTAGTCGAGCAGTGCAAGCGAATACCCCGCCTCGCCATCGTAGTAGGCCTGGATGTTCAGGTCGCTGTTCTTCATCATGTTCACGCGGGCAAAAGTCCCGTCCTCGTTGTGGAACACTTCCTTAGTCGTGTTCTGCTTGTCGAATTTCTTTGCCCATTCGCCCTTGAAGTACGTGGCATTCGTCAGAGCCATCACCGTATTGGCCCCGAGAGGGACGCTCAGGAACTCGGGAATCATCCCCGACGTGCTCTGCTTCGCCCATTTGTTTATGGCCGTGCGGCCTTCCTCGCCGCCAAGGTCGGCAACTCCCGTAAGTGGCGCCGAATAGTACGTCGACAACACCTCCTTATAGCTGTCCTTCACCGTCGAACCATGTGCCTGCGAATACCACATGCAGTTCGCCAGCGATACCGTCGTCTTTCTGTCGGCCTTTGGAAGCTCCGACATCAGTTTCCGGTTCAGTGCATTCACCTCAGCTGCATTTTCGGCCTCGTAGCCCATCGCGCGCAAAATCTCAGCCTGCGATTCTCCGCCCGTGCCGGCGGCAAGCATGCTCATATCCATCGACAGGCTCAGCGGCGACATCACAAAATTGCCGTTCAACCCCTCGGCCCCCGAGCGGAGAGCCGACACAACCTTCTGCGAAAACTCATTGTTCAGCGCCACGATTTCTGCCTCCGTGCGCGACACCGGAATATCCTTCCGCTGATTGCCTCCACCCTCTTCAGAGCAAGAAGTGCAAATCATACTCCCAAGAGCAATAGCTCCAACTAAAATGTTTCTCATGCTTTTATCCCTTTTTATATATTTATTTATTGGATTAATAGTGCAATTTATTTTATAGTAACGTATTTTAATTTCTTATATTCCGTATGCGTCCCGGACGGAGTAAAGGATTCAGCAAACCTTACATTATAATAGCCATCGCCGGTTCCGTACCATCCCCAGTTGAAATACATATATTCTTCTTCTCGATAAGTCGTACTAACTAAGGTCCAGAATAGATGCATGTACTCTCTTGTGTAATATTTTACTTGTACCTGTGAATGTTCGTAAGCTTCTGCTACCCAGGCGTGTCCGCCGGCAGAACCTTGGCCACTCATGATAACCGGTGCGTACTTCAACCCTTCGGCTATTCCTGTTTTATCGTAGCTGCTCCATCCGCTTACCGATTTTTGAGGGAATATTGTCTTTAAAGCTGCTATAGCGTTCGACTCGCTGGTAGAGGTAGTTGTGTCTTTGCCTCCGTCCCATCCTTTATATTCCGATTTTGCATATGCTCCTATTTGTCGGGCTATAAGTCCGATATTGGTAATAGATTCTTGTGTCGGCATGTTCCAATATCCATCGTATGGCTTTCCGTACCTCTTGATATTCTTCCAATCGGGATGGATCACTGTGTTTACAGAAGGTGCTTTTTTGTTTGTAAAGTTTATTTTCATTTCAGCCGCTTCTTCATAATGAGCCATGACAAATAGGGTGGCGAGAGGGAAACATCCGCATAATCCATTATCGCAATATGCTCCGAACGCGCTTCCTTGGCCCCACTTTAATTCGCTGACTACGCCATATCTATGGCTATATAAAGTGTCAATTTCATATTTTTCTTCAGTAACCGGTGTAATTACTGCTGATCCGCCCCGCGAAATAACGTCATTTGTAGCTATATCATTGGTGCTAAGCATCGTTTGGATATATTCCTTCTGAGCAGGAACTGTTATTTCGTCGATTCCTCCGAGAAATCCGTCTTCAACAACTGCTAACACCGGTGACATGGAATTTTTAAATGCTCGGATTATAGCATACCCTTCATTATTCGGGAAGTTCACTATATACGCGATAGTATCCCCTTCTGTTGCACGAGAATGAGTTTGAGTTATTGCAACCGGTTTTGAATAGCTGTCTCTGGATTTTGGGGTTCTAAGTTTGCCATAGAAGTTGGCATAGCTCTTTTCTGCTATTTCAATCGCTTCATCAGAGCTCATTAAAATAGCCTCTACTCCTGTTTTGTTTTCAGCCTCATGATCAAACGCCTCATGTGCCGGTTCATCATTAGCACAAGCCCCCATTAGAATTCCTATAGTGGACAAGATTAAAATTTTTTTCATCGTGTAGTTTCTTATTAGTTCAGGTTTAAAGATTTTATTCTATCCACCCTTCGTATTCATTGCCTTCGCTTGTGGAAATTCGTATTTCCAAAGGCGCTTCTACCGAGGATAAGTCAATGAATATTGGCTCACATGAAGTGTAGATACCTTCATGGAAGATTTCTCTATTGGCATCTATGATTGTAAAATTCACCATGCCTTCAGGCGAGTCAAAAAATATTGTTAGACATGACGAATCAATATATGCACTGATATTATAAAGATTACATTGCGAGCGTGGTTTTCCTGGTGGATCTATTGGCAGAATTACCACTTCACCGGGGGGGAGGGGTGGAGGGGTAGGTTTGGGTTCGTCGGCACTTATTAAGCTTGGATTAAGTAAAAAAAGTACAATAATTAATAGTAAAGATTTTTTCATTTACTGCGTTGTTTGATGTGGTTTTACTTAATGCAAAGTTAGTGCTACATCAGTGAATTTGCAAGAAATTTGCTTCTTACATTTTCTTACATCGTTTTAATATCGTGTTGATAATAAGCTGTATTTTTTAAAAAGTTTCTTACATCGACTTTTGTGCTCTTACAATGATGTTATGTAAGAATAAATTGATCATTTCAGACTTAATGCTCCGATAAGTTCCCGCTTGTTTTTCGAATCCGAAGTTTCTATTAGATCTTTTAGTCTGGAGCGCAGCGTGTATACATTCGATGCACTGATTTCACATAATATCGACACGGCCTTGGGTGTCAAGCCTAAGATGGAAAATATTGCCACGATCCGCGAAGTATCCTTTATGCCGGGAATTTCATCGAGTTTCATGACAATATTATTTCGAGTATCATTCAGAAATCGAACAATCTCTTCGACGCTTTCCGTAGAATTAAGCTTTTTCAATTCTCCGCATACCTCCCTATATAATTTAGCTCGCATTACATCTTTCACGCCTTTTTCCGTGAAGTATCGTTCGCATATACCATTGATTATTTCTACACGATTTGAAAATAGGTGTGCCAAGCGGGTGTTTTGGGAGCTGAAAAGCTCCGAAATTTCACCCATTTTATTATCGATAATTTCTTTTTGTCTTTTCATCCTTAACCTGAAGACATATCCGATCACACCTATTATAAATATAAGTGATAGAGCCACCGAAAAAAATACTACTCGCATAGCGGAGTTATGCTCCTGGGCCAGAGCATATTTCGTTGAAAGATGACTTACCTGAGCCTTCTGCAACCCTCCGTTGAAAACTCTCGAAATTCCATCTTGCTGTAAATCAATCATCATGTTTGAATATTCAAGGGCCGAATCTGTATGTCCAATAGCGATATTATAATCGATTATGCCCTTTAGTATTCGAGCCTGTCTGTCCCATGATGGTTGATGGCGACGGAGCGAATCTATTATCCTTTTAGCTTCATCCAAGTCGCCACAAGTAACCCTTGCGCTTATAAAATATTTGGCATCTACGTGTGAGGAAGGACCAGTAAAACGCATGATGGAATCCGCAATGGCCCGAACTCGTTTTGGATCGTTCTTTAAGGTGAGTAAATCGAGTTTGGCGTATGAAGAGTAGCGGATTAGCGATGAATCGGAATTCGATGATGATATAATGTTTGACAGACTGTCTAATACTCCGAGAGCCTCGTCATAGCGTTTCAAATTGCGAAGAATAGAAGCCTTGTCAACAGTCGCATATTCCAAATTCCTTTCTTTCCCAGCCAGTTTATACTCCTCTATGGTGCGCAATATGTATGGTAGTGCATCCTCGAAATTGAAGTTATTGTTATAAAGTGTAGCCACTTGCTCACATGTTCTGGCAATGTATAAATGTGAATTAAGCTCATTTGCAAGATGCATTGCCTCTGTTGCAGAAAGAATTGCCTCAGCATAGTCCAGCGCATAATATTCATTTAGAGACATTTGAAACAAAGTACGCATCAATCGATCTTTGTCTCCAAGCTTATCAAATGTATTTGCCGCTATTCTTAGTAGGGAATCTTCTGTGGAAATTACGAATGATTTATATTTTATTTCTGCATCGACCAATGTATATAAGGCTCTGGACCTATTGTTCAGTTTATCATAGGAAATGCCACTAAGCAAACTCCGAGCCGAATCCGGCATAGAATCTAAAATTGCTTCGGCATGAAGCAGCCGTTTGTAGTCGCCGTTTTCTTTGCAGGAGAAAAGCCCGGTCGCCCCGAAAAGTCCGAGCAACACAAGCACCATAAAAGAATTTAGTCGGAAAGATAAAGCCATACTCATCAGTGAAATAGATTATCGCAAAGATACAAAATTCCCACCATCCGCGCAAGAAAGTTCTGATAAAAGTTCTCGGGATGATTTCATTACGTCTACTTTTGGTTTTCGATGCTGCAAAGTTATGCAAAAATCACACATATCCACCTCAAAGCTCAAACAAAATCCATCAGTCAAATCAAAAATAATCCATTTATAGACAATATATTAAAACGAGCCCGATCAGTCTGGCGTTCTATCCGGTAAAGAAGAATCCTCCCCCCCTCTCAAAAAATGAAAAGAGAGCACTCGGGAAATGCTCTCCTTTAAATCATATAATACTTAGCCCCCGTTCCCCGGTCTTAACAAATATTGGGAGACGGGGTCTAATCTTAAAGCAACTTAATGTTGATATACCTTTTCGGGTGGGCCTTTATGTCTGAGAACAGCGAGTCAAGCGACACCACCGTCTTGTTCAGATTGTCGTACAGCGCCGGGTCGCGTGTCAGCAGGCCGATGCTCGAGTTCGGGTCGTTGAGTTGAGCCGTAAGAGCATGCACATTCGCAGCCGCAGCCTCAAGATCGCGGATTATGCTGTCCACGTGAGCCTGGCTCAGCTGCGAGCTCACTTCCGCGAAATTGCCCGTGATAGTATCAACATTTGTGGCTATGCTGCGGATATTTGCCGTTGCCGGACCCATCTCCGCAAGCATCCGCGAGAGGCTCGCCGAGCTGCGGGCAAGGTCGGCCGTGATAGCATCCAGACGGCTTATTGACGAGGTCAGTGCCGGATTTCCCGTCAAGGTATTCAGGTTCGTGAGCAGAGTGTCGATTTTCGGAATCACAGCGCCCACGCTCGGTAGCAGCGTCTCCGTTACCGAGCCCATCAACCCCGGCTCGTTCCGGCCCGCCAGCGTATCGCCCACACTCAGGTAGCCCCCCGCGCCCTTGCCCAGCTCCAGCACGATCGAGGCTGTGCCCAGCAGGTCCGTCGAAAGCTTGGCCTGCGTCCCGGCAGGCACGCGGAGGCTCTTGTCCAGATTAAGCTCCACAACCACATTCCCGGGGCGGTCGTACTGATAGATTATTTCATGCACCTGGCCTACCTTGAAGCCGTTGAGCGTAACCGGTGCCGACACCGCAAGCCCTTCCACGTTCGAATACGTCGCGTAGTAGTAGTTGGCTGGATGGAAGAGATTGATCCCTTTCAGAAACTGGATACCGAAGAACAGAATGAGAAGAGCCACGATAGCGCAGAGCCCGATGACAACCTCTTTGCGGAATAATTTTTTCATATCAAATTGTGGGTATGGATTTTTTTACATGATAAATTTTTAACGGCCGTCCGACAGGCTTTGTTTATGGCGCCCGTAGTAGTCCTTGAAGGCCCGGAAAAGTGCCTCCGCGCATTTGCGCTGACCCTTTTCAGAGGCAAGAAAGCGCTCGGCCGCAGGATTGCAGATAAAGTCGAGCTCCACAAGCACCGACGGCATCGACGTCGACCACAGCACCCAGAAGCCCGCCTGCCTCACGTCCTTGTCGGCGCGTCCGGCATAGCCCGTCAGCTCCCCCTGCATCAGCGAAGCCATCTCCAGGCTCTGCTTCATGTTGGCGTCCTGGCTAAGCTCGAAGATGATGTAGCTCTCCGACGAGTTGGGGTCAAAGCCCTGGTAGGTTGCCGAATAGTCCTCCTCCAGCTCCATCACCGCATTTTCGCGCATGGCCACTCCAAGGTTGCTCTCGCTCTTGTGCAGCCCCAGCGTGTACACCGACGCCCCGTGGATATTCTCGCGCCCGCGGGTCCGCTTGTCCACCGAGTTCACATGGATGCTCACGAAAAAGTCGCCTCCCGCGCGGTTGGCAATCGCAGCACGCTCCTGAAGCGAGATGAAAGTATCGTCCGGTCGCGTGAACACCGTGCGCACGCTGTCGCCGTAAGCCGCATCCACCATCTTGCCGAGCATTTTCGCCACGTTCAGCACAATAGTCTTCTCGTTGGTCATCTTCCCCACGCAGCCATAGTCCTTTCCCCCGTGTCCCGGATCGAGAACGAGAGTGAAAGGTTTGGCATCCGCTGCCGCGAAAGCCGCCGAAGCAGCTGCCGACAGCAGTCCCGCAAAGAGTATCGACCTGAGTTTGCGCATCCTTTTTTCTTCTGTAGTGTAGAGTGGGGGAGTGTAGTGTGGTGGCGATTGGGCCTCAGCCTCCGAAGTTGTCGTAGTGGATATTTTCCGGATCCACGCCCAGCGAATCCAGCATCTTGTTCACGGCCTGGCTCATCGGTCCGGGGCCGCACATGTAGTATTCGATGTCCTCCGGATTCTCATGGTCCTTCAGATAGGTGTCGTAGATCACCTGATGCACGAAGCCCGGAGTGTACTTAACGCCCGCTGCATCGGCCGCCGGGTCAGGGCGGTCAAGCGCAAGATGGAACTTGAAGTTCGGGAACTCCTTCTCCAGCTTCAGGAAGTCGTCGAGATAGAACACCTCGTTCAGCGCACGCGCCCCATAGAAGAAATTCATCTTCCGGTCCGTAGTCTTCAGCGTCTTCGTCATGTGCATAATCTGCGCCCGGAGCGGAGCCATCCCCGCGCCGCCGCCGATCCACATCATCTCCTTCTTCGAGTCAAATATCGGATGGAAGTCGCCGTAAGGGCCGCTCATCCGCACCTTGTCGCCCGGCTTCAGCGAGAAGATGTAGCTCGACGCAATGCCCGGCATCACATCCTGGAAGCCCACCTCAGGCTTCGGCTTGAACGGAGGCGTGGCTATGCGCACCGTCAGCATGAAGCGGTCGCCCTCGGCCGGATAGTTGGCCATCGAGTAAGCCCTCACCGTCGTCTCCGTGTTGCGGCACTTCAGCGAGAAAAGCCCGAACTTCTCCCACGAAGGAAGATACTCCGGCCCGATCGAAGCCTTGTCTATATCCTTGTCGTAGTCCATCTCGAAAGGCGGAATCTTGATCTGGGCATACGAGCCCGGGATAAAGTCCATGTGTTCGCCCGCCGGTAGGGCCACGATAAATTCCTTGATGAAGGTGGCCACGTTCTTGTTCGACACCACCTCGCATTCATATTCCTTCACGTCGAGAGCCGCGGCTGGAATCTCGATTTTCATATCCTGCTTCACCTTCACCTGGCACGCAAGACGCCAGTTGTCCTTCATCTCCTTGCGTGTGAAGTGCACCGTCTCCGTCGGAAGGATCTCCCCGCCGCCCTCGAGCACACGCACCTTGCACTGGCCGCACGAGCCCTTGCCGCCGCAGGCCGAAGGCAGGAATATATCTTTGTCGGCCATCGCCGAGAGAAGTGGCTTCCCCGAAGGCACGATTGCCTCGCGCCCGTCGTTGTAGCTCACCGTTACGTCGCCCGACTGCACAAGAAAGTGCTTCGCCACAAGAAGCACCACCACAAGCAGCAGCGTTACCCCTAAAAAGAAGCCCACGCCCGCCAGAAAGGTCAGGCTCGCAGCCGATAATAGTATATTCAGTGTGAGAAATGTATTCATCGTCGTGCCCTCCTGTCAGATTTTGATGCCCAAGAAGCTCATGAACGCAATGCCCATCAGAGCCGTAAGGATAAACGTTATGCCCACCCCGCGCAGGGGCCCGGGAATGTTGGAATACTGGGCGATGCGCTCGCGCATGGCGGCGATTCCAGTGATGGCCAAAAGCCAGCCTATGCCCCAGCCGCCGCCGGCACACACCGCTGTCCATACCGACGTCCATTCCCGCTGCTGCATGAACAGCGACCCGCCCAGAATTGCGCAGTTCACGGCTATCAGGGGCAGGAAGATACCCAGCGACGCGTACAGCGCCGGAGCATATCGCTCCACGGCCATTTCCACAAGCTGCGTCATCGACGCGATCACCGCGATGAACACGATCAGCGACAGAAAGCTCAGGTCCACGTCCGCATATTCAGGCCCAAGCCACGTCAGTGCCCCCGCCTTGAGCACGTAAGTCTCCAGCAGGTAGTTGATAGGCAGCGTGATGGTGAGCATGAATGTTACTGCAATGCCAAGTCCGAAGGCTGTGCGCACGTTCTTGCTCACGGCAAGGAACGAGCACATCCCCAGGAAGTAGGCGAAAATCATGTTGTCGACAAATATCGACCGTATAAAGATATTGAAATTCTCCATTGTCAGGCTCAGAGAGTAGAATAGGGGAGATTAGATTTTTAGTTTTCTTTGTGCGAATCCCTTCGGCTTACTTTTCCTGAAGGTCCTTGTTATAGCTCCGGTGCACCCATATGATACACGCAACCACGATCAGCGCCATCGGAGGCAGAATCATCAGGCCGTTGTTCACGTAGCCCGCCTCATACAAGGCCTCCGGCACTACCTGATACCCCAGCAGCGTCCCCGACCCCAAAAGCTCGCGGAAGAAGCCGACGATCACCAGGATTATCGCGTAGCCCACGCCGTTGCCGATGCCGTCAAGAAACGAAGGCCACGGCTTGTTGGCCATCGCAAAGGCCTCAAGACGTCCCATCAGAATACAGTTCGTGATGATAAGGCCGATAAAAACGCTCAGCTGTTTACTCACATCGTAGGCATAGGCCTGAAGAAGCTGCGACACCACCACCACCAGCGTGGCTACAACCACGAGCTGTACGATGATTCGGATATTCACCGGTATCGTATTGCGGATTAGCGAGATTATCACATTGCTGAACGCCAGGACCACGATCACCGACAGGCCCATCACTATGGCCGGTTCGAGTTTCGCGGTTACGGCAAGCACCGAGCAGATACCGAGAATCTGCACTATCACAGGGTTGTTCTTCGAGAATGGATTGAACAGCACACTGCCGGAAGATATTTTTTCTGCCATAGCTCTTTAGTTTTGCTTTGTTTTGTTTGTGCCCACAATTTCAAGGAAGCGCGCGTAAGGCTTCAGACAGTTGTCAAGCATTGCCTCAACGCCTTTCGACGTAATGGTGCCACCCGACACGCCGTCCACGTAGTCCTCATCCCCATTCGGGGCCTGCCCCGCCTTCACCACAGCGATGGGCAGGAAGCGTTCGCCCTTGAAGAGCTCCTTCCCTCCGAACTGGTCGGAGAAGGCCGGCTTTTCAATCTCCGCGCCCAGGCCAGGAGTTTCGCCCTGGTGTGCGAAATAAGCCCCGTAGATAGTGCTGCCGTCAGCGTCAATCGACACGTAGCCCCAGATCGGGCCCCATAGCCCGGCGCCGTAAAGAGGAAGAATATATTTCCTCGTCCCGTCGGCGAGCCTGCACACGTACACCGGCAGCTCTCTCACGTCCTCGGCTTTCTTCGTCTCCTGCGCCACGTTCACGCCGAAGGCATCCACGCCCTCTTCCTTTTCGCCGTTGATGTTCACCACATAACTATCGTCCACGTAGTGCTTGTATTCCGCGATGATCGAATCCGACGGAGGATAAATCTTCACCGACGCAAGAATCTGTCTCATCTTGTCAGCATCGGCGTTAGCCTGCTGGCGGTCCTTCAGCGAGATGGACGTGAAGGCAAGCGCGGCCCCTGCCACTACCACCAGAACTATTATGTATATCAGTGTATATATATTGCTTTGCTTGTTCATAGTTGCTTCTTCGATGGCAGGTTTCACTTATTTCTGCGAGCGCACCAGGCGGGCCAGGCGCCGACGAGCGTTAGCCTCCACTACACACCAGTCTATCAGCGGAGCGAAGCAGTTCATCAGCAGCACCGCAAGCATCGCCCCCTCGGGATAGCCGTTGTTGTAGGTGCGGATCAGCACGGCAATCACGCCCGTCAGGAAGCCGTAGACATATTTGCCTTTAGTCGTGCGTGCCGACGTTACCGGGTCCGTTGCCATGAACACGGCCGCGAATGCAAGGCCGCCATAGAGAAGCTGGTGCCATGGCTCAACCGACGCCATCGGGTAGGTCGGCGTGGCAAAGATATTCGCAACCCAGCCCATAAAGAGTGCCCCGGCAAACACCGTCAGCATCACCCTCCACGAAGCAATCCCCGCAAGCATCAGCAGCACGCCGCCGATAAGGATAAACAGCGTCGACGTCTCTCCCATGCACCCCGGCATCAGCCCCAGAAAGGCATCCCACGTCGAGAGCACATGGCCCCCTACGCCGCTCACATCCAGCGTCCCCTGCGAAATCTGCCCCAACGGTGTGGCGCACGTAAAGCCGTCCGCCACCTCAGGCCCGAAGCCGAAAGGCTGGCCCGTGGCTACGAACACCTTGTCGCCCGACATGTGGGCCGGATAGGCGAAAAACAGGAAGGCGCGCGTCACAAGAGCCACGTTCAGAAGGTTATAGCCCGTGCCCCCGAACACTTCTTTCACGAATATCACCGAGAAGGCCGTGGCCACCGCAAGCATCCACAGCGAAACTTCCGGCGGGCAGATCATTGGAATAAGGATACCCGTCACCAGGAAGCCTTCCTGGATTTCCTCGTGGCGCCACTGGGCCACCACAAATTCAATGCCCAGGCCCACGACATACGAAACCACCAGACGCGGCAGTACCGTCAGGAAGCCGTAGAACAGGAGGCTCCAGAAAGCCCCCTCGGGATTCGCTCCCGCCGCAAGCCAGTGCTGATAGCCGATATTATACATCCCGAACACGAAGCACGGCAACAGTGCCAGTATCACTATCGTCATCGTGCGTTTCGAGTCTATCGAGTCGTGGATGTGTGTGGTATACCGCCCGGCCGACGTCGTCCGAGGCGAATAAAGGAAGCTCTCGAAGCCTTCGAACACCGACTGCAGGGCTTGATACTTGCCACCGGGCTCGAACTGAGGCTTGATTTTATCAAGATATTTTCTTAGACTTGCCACTTTCGTTTGTGTTGAAACGTGAATGTAATCAAGGTTTATTCTAATTCTTTGCGCAGGTAGTCAAGACCGTCGCGGACAATTTGCTGCAGCGGTAGCTTCGACGTGTCCGCAAACTCCGCCAAGGCGAAGTCCTCGGGCGCAACCTCATATATGCCCAGGCGTTCCATCCCTTCCACATCCTTGGCCAGGATGGCCTTCACCAGATATTCCGGCAGGATGTCTATAGGCATGTATCTATCATATTCCCCGCTCATTATCATGGCTCGGCGGCCGCCGTTCAGGCGCGCGTCAGGCGAAAACAGCTTACGCATGAAGCTCAGGGGGAACGAGCGCTTGGCGCTCACCTTCGAGGGCGCGAGGCTGGCCCAGCCCATGAATTCGTCCGTATCGTCGCCCTCGGGAATCACCGTTACCTGGCGGTAGGGGAAGCGAAGATAGCCGTCCTCGCTTTCGCGGACGCCCGTAAACACGTTTCCGCTGATTATGCGCTTGTGCTCGGGAGTATCCTTCACCACACCCTTCAGAAGTGCCTTCAACTCTATCCCGTCCGGAGCCTTCGCTATTCCGGGAGCCGAGAGTTCCGACCCCGTCAGCGCCACGTAGTTCTCAAATCCGTATTTATGGTGTTTGGCATACTCGCCCACTCGGATAGCCGTCGCAAGGTCCAGTGTCCACACGGTCTCGCCCTTGTTTATCGGCTTCGTCGCGGCAATCACAGCTCCGGGAAGCCCCGACGGATATGGTCCTGCCACCTTGACAATCTCAACGCCCGGCACGCCACCGGACACGGAAGCCACTTTGTCGCCCTCCCGGCAAGCCACGTACACTTTTCCTGTAGTGAGGCGCGAGAGAACTGCCAGACCGCTTCTAAGCCACTCCTCCGCTTCGTTTCCGAAAGCTTCAAGCGGCAGCGACAGCGCCAACGGAGCTGCATCGAAGCACATCACGTAGATGTCGCGCACCATCGTCGTCCCTTCCGTAGGCACCACATCGTAAGGCCTCTGGCGTAAGCGGGCAAGCAGCCCCAGATGCGCGAGACTGCTCACCACATTTGCGGCAGTGCCCTTTTCTATTGGAAAAATTGTGCGCGGAACGGCCTCGCCGGCTTCGATAGGCTCGATTTCTACGCGTAGGATGCGGCGGCGGTCGCCGCGTACCACAGCCTTCACGCGCCCGTCGATAGGCGACACAAGCGTCATACCCTCATAGTCTTTGTTGTAGAGCACCGGCTCGCCGGCATATACCATATCGCCCTCTTTCACAAGAGCCTTGGGCTTGAAGCCGGGATAGTCCTCCGGGCATATCGCGCACACTCCATGCACGTCCCGGCAGTCTGCAAGAGCCGCCGACACGTTTTCGATGCCCCCGGCCAGTTTCAGGTCCAGACCTTTCTTTATTTTAATATCCATAGCAGGAAATTTGTGGGGTGTCTGTATTGTACACAAAATATCCGCAAATATACAAAAAACCATAAAAAGCCCGACAACTTTCGTTGCGGGCTTAACATATAATAACAAATATGGAGCGGAAACGGGATCTTAGCGTCTTCTGCACCGGATCACTCCGTTGCCATCGGTTACCACGAAATCAACGGCCACATCGAATGGATCCGCCTCGATTTCGTCCACGAGCTGGAACCCGTAGCCTACACCGATTTTTGTCAGCGCCCTCGCCGTCGAAAGCAGGCGGTCGTAGTAGCCCTTCCCCCGGCCCACGCGGTTGCCTTGCCGGTCGTAGGCCACTGCCGGAACTATCACCAGGTCTATGTCCTTGAGGTCCACCGTTTCTGTCCCGTCAGGCTCCTCAATCTGGAAAGCCCCCAGGTGCAGCTTCGAGCGGTCGTAGGGAAGTATCTCGAGATTCAGTCCGTTCACACGCGGGAGGAAAAATTCCTTTCGCTCGTGCCAGCGGTCGATAAATTCACGCGTCGAGAGTTCGTCCGGTAGGGAATGGTAGAGAAGTATCCGTCGTGCCAGTGTGAACGCCGCCATCTTCTGCACGGTCTCGAATACCCGTTCGGCCGCCGCAAGCCGTTCCTCTGCGTTCAGCAGGGCCTTGCGCGCGCGTATGTGTCGTCTTATGTCGTCTTTCTTCATTTTGTAGTCGTGCCTGTTTGGATCGGAAAATCCGCTCCGCCCTTTTTAATCTGTTCGATTGCTTCTTTTACAACGGGGTCCGTCGCGTTGATTACCTCATAATAGCTCGACAGCCCGAGTATATCACGCGCGATAAGGCCCTTTATCTGATTAACGATTAGACGGCGCGAAGGTTCGATGTAATACCACCGCGGGCGCACGTTCCCCACATCATTGGCATATTTCACGAACGATTGCAGCAGCACCGCATCCGACGGCAGAAGCTCAAGCAGCTCTCCCGTGGTCGTCGCTTCCGAAAGGTTATCTCTGTTAAGGTCGCTGAACTCGAAGGCATACTTCTGCAGAAGCCCCGCATTGGCCACGCTCAGATAGTAGGGCGTTACGCCTGTCGTGTCGGCAGGAACGAACACATCAGGCATGATTCCACCGCCCCCATACACCGTGCGGCCCGTTACGAGCGTCTCGAACACCTGCGTCGAGTCCACCTTTATGCTGTCGGCCACGAAGCTCTCCCCGTGGTTGTAGCGTTCCATCAGGTCCATGGCATATTCCGAATTCTTCCCTCGATGGAAGGTCTTCTGGATGCAGCGGCCCGAGGGGGTGTAGTATCGCTGAACCGTAAGGCGGATCAGCGACGAATCCTCCAGCTCGAACGGATGCTGCACCAGGCCCTTACCGAACGATCGACGCCCCACGATCAGGCCGCGGTCGTTGTCCTGGATGGCGCCCGCGAAAATCTCGCTCGCGCTCGCCGTATATTCATCGATCAGGACCACAACACGTTCGCCCGCGAAAGAGCCCGTGCGGTCCGACCCAAGCACCGAATTGTCGCGCCACTGACGCCCGCGTGTGCTCACAAGCACCGTGTTTGTCCCGAAGAACTCATTTGCCATCAGCACCGCAGGCTGCATATATCCCCCAGTATTGCCGCGGAGATCCAGCACCAGCGACTTCGCACCCTTGAAGCGAAGTTCGTTGAAGTTGCGGATAAAGTCGGGATATGTCGCGTCCGAGAATTTGCTTATCTTCAGATAGCCCGTTGAGTCGTTCAGCATGTACGACGCATCCACCGGCGTTACCGGGATTTCAACCCTCACGAGCCTGTAGTCGATCAGATCCGGCGAATTGAAGCGCTTCACGCTCACGTCCACAGGCGTCCCCTCAGGCCCGCGGAGCATCGAGAAAACGCTGTCCGTCGTCATTTCCGGGCCCGTGATGTCGCGCCCGTCCACCTTCACAATGCGGTCGCCGGCCTGCATTCCGGCCTCCTCGGCCGCGCCACCGGTTATCACTTCCACCACATACACCGTGTCCTTCTGCATCTGGAACTGGATGCCGATGCCGTAGAACGAGCTCTCAAGCTCCCGGTCGCTCCGCGCACGCTCCGACGCCGAGATATACACCGAGTGGGGGTCGAGATTCGTCAGAATCTCCCGAAGCGATATGTCCACGATGCTGTCCAGCGACACCTCGTCCACATAGCTCTCCTCGATTATGTCGAAAACCTCGTTCAGCTTCTGCCGGGCTGCCGACTGGTCCGACGAGCGCGACAGAGCCGTCCCTATCCATATTCCCGCCACAAGAGCCAGCGCTGTTATCGCCGGCAGCATGTAGAGATATTTTATATAATTCCTGTTGTTTCCGTCCTTAGAGTTCATTGACATGAATACATTCGATGCCCGCGCGCCGCATCAGGTCGATGCCGTCGCTCAGGCGATAGAGTTCGTTGAATACCACACGCCGGATGCCCGATTGGATGATGAGTTTCGCGCATTCGAGGCAGGGAGAAGCTGTCACGTATAGCGTGGCCCCGTCGCTCGAATTGTTGCTGCGGGCCACCTTCGTTATCGCATTTGCCTCGGCGTGTAGAACGTAAGGCTTCGTCAGTCCCGTTTGCTCGTCCTCGCATACGTTCTCGAAGCCCGAGGGGGTGCCGTTGTAGCCGTCTGAGATTATCATCTGGTCCTTCACCACTATCGCTCCCACCTTCCGGCGTTCGCAATATGAATTCTCGGCCCAGATCCGGGCCATGCGCAGATACCGCTTGTCAAGAAGCAGCCTCTTATCTTCGTTCGACAACTCAGCGTTCACGGTTCAAATTATTAGTTTTATGCAAAATTACAACATTTCCTTGAATCTCCGAAAATTCCATTCCCCAAAAAATATAAAATCCCCGCCGGATAACCTTATCCGACGGGAATTGCTACCTAAATCAATCTTTTTTTGCTTTTTTGAGAAATTGCTCCCTCAAATTTGAAACCCTGTTTCAGAGTTAGTTTTCTGTCAGTTCTTTGGGTAAGACCGGCATCGCGCCGTTCTGTGTGCATACGAAGGCCGATGTCTGCACGGCTTTTGCGTGGGCCTCCTGCACGCTCTTTCCCTTCAATATCGATGCTATGAAGGCGGCCGTGAAACTGTCGCCTGCACCCACCGTATCGGCTACTTCTACTTTTGGTGTAGGCTGGAATGATACTGCGCCCGGAGTGAAGACATAGCTGCCGTTGATGCCGCACGTAAGTATCAGCATCTTCAGGTTGTATTTCCCGAGCAGAATCCAACATTTGTCCTGTAGATCGATTCCCGGATAGCCGAACATGCGGCTCACCGTTACGAGTTCTTCATCGTTGATTTTTAGTATATTGCAACGCTCCATCGAGTTGCAGAGAATGTCCTTCGTGTAGAAGCCCTGACGCAGGTTCACGTCGAAAACTATCAGCTCGTCGCCCTTATGCGGCATCGCATCCAGAAAGCGGTTTATAGTGTTGCGCGACACCACATTGCGCTGGGCAAGCGATCCGAAGCAAACGGCCTTCGTCCGGCCTGCGAGGTTCTCGAGGCGTGCCGTGTAGGGGATGTTGTCCCATGCCACGTTTTCCTTGATGTCGTACATAGGGATGCCTTCCGGATCGAGCTCTACCTGCACCGTGCCCGTGGGGTAGGGAACTGTCTCAATCAGTTGGTTGAGACCTTTCGACGTAAGGTTTTCAACTATTTCGGCTCCCAGGGGGTCATCGCCTACAGCGCTCACAACCTCCGACGGCAGTCCGAACTGCGATACGTGGTATGCGAAGTTGGCAGGGGCCCCGCCGATTTTCTTTCCTTCAGGTAGGACGTCCCAAAGGGCCTCGCCCATTCCTACTACAATGTCAGTCATGATATTATCGTTTTAAGCGTTTTTGATTTTGAGTGTATAGAACATAAGATAGAGAACTCCGATGGTCATCACGGCTACCGCGCCCGACACCCCGATTGCATCCTGGGCGAAACCCATTGCCAGGGGGAACACCGTCCCGCCGAATAGGCCCATGATCATAAGGCCCGACACTTCGTTCTTCTCGTCCGGCTGGCGGTTAAGTGCCTGCGCGAATACTACCGAGAAAATATTGGAGTTGCCGAAGCCGATGCAGGCGATGGAGGCAAGGATTATCGTCTGGGTCGTCCCGGCGAAAAGTCCTGCCATTCCAAGCAGCATGCAGAACACGCTGAAACTGAAGAACGCCTTGGCTGGTAATTTTGCCAGAGCCCAAGAGCCCAGAAGGCAGCCGCCCGTGCGGAAATAGAAGTAAATCTGCGTGCCTATCACTGCCTCCTCAACGCTCAGTCCGAACCGTTCTGCAAGAATCTGAGGCGCAAAGGTGTTAGTGCCCACATCTATACCCACGTGGCACATGATGCCCACGAAGCAAAGAAGCACGAAAGGAATGCTCAGAAGCTTCACGCATTCCATGAAGCCCGTTACCTTATCGGCACGCTCCTCGCGGATAGGGGTCGCGCCAAGCATGGCTATCGACAGAAGGCACACGATGGCAAAGATCGGGAAGAGCACGCGCCAGCCGAGCCCGAACGTGGGAAGAAGGGCAGCTGCACCCCAGGCCATCAGATAGGGAGCGAGAAGCGAGGCAAGTGCCTTCACGAACTGGCCGAAGGTCAGCGTCGAGGCAAGCTTCGAAGGGTTGATGAGCCCCGACACGAGAGGATTCAGCGACGTCTGCATCACCGCATTGCCGATGCCCAGCAGCGAGAAGGCGATTAGCATCGTGTAGTAGCCGTTTCCGAACATCGGAATGATCAGCGACACCAGGGTCAGAAGAAGCGAGAACAGAACCGTCTTTTTGCGCCCGATTTTGTTCATCAGCATGCCCGTCGGCACCGAGAAAATCAGAAACCAGAAGAATACAAGCGAGGGAATAAAGCCGGCTTGTGCGGCGCTCAGTCCAAGGTCTTCTTTCACAAAGTTCGTAGCCGAACCTACCAGGTCCACAAAGCCCATGGCGAAGAAGCAGAGCATTACGGGGATGAATTGCAGCAGTGTGTTCTTGCCTGCTGTCTGTGCGTGTGATGCCATCGTTGTTATGTTCTTGTTCTTTATGATATTAGTTCTTTTTGATGTCGTAGATGGTCAGATTCTTGATTTCTGCCGAACCCTTGTCCGTGTTCACCGTCAGGCGCGAGTAGGGCTCGTTCGGGAACACGAGGTTCGTCATGGCGAAGCGCCCGTCTTTTTCAAACACTTCGATGCTCGAGCGGTCCACGAATATCCGCAGCTCCACGCTCTCCTTGCCTTCGTTGAAGGTCGGCGCAACCGTTACTGCGGGGAAATCCTGGCTGAAGTCTGTGATGCCGCTGTTCGTGCGGTCGAAGCTCAGCGTTTTTGTCGTCGGATCGTAGGTCATAACAACTCTTTCTCCGGCATTGTTTTCGAGGGTAAGATTCACATTGCCTGCTGCTTTCCCGGCTTTCAGGGTCAGGACTATCTCGCAAACATCGGGGATAGCAACGCTCTTGGCCTTGGTGCCGGCACTCATTCCGCCGATGCGCTTGAAAACGCTGCCACGCATTGTCTCTACTTCGGGCGAAGGTGTCGACGAGGCATAGAGCTGTCCGTCAGCTCCTTCGAAAAGGCCCACTTCGCGCGGAAGGGTGTTGGCGCTGCGGAATTGCATCGTGGGAACTTCAGGCGCATACTGCCAGTTGCTCATCCACCCTATCACGGTGTTGCGACCGTCGGGTGCGTTGCTGAAGCTCACCGTTGCATAGTGGTCCTTGCCGAAGTCCATCCATTTCGTGGGCACCTTTCCCTCGGCATCCGTATCGGGCGTGAAGGTCTTGCCGTCGAAATCGCCGACGAAATATTGAGTGGCACTGCCGCCGAATACTCCTCCCGGATTCAGGTTGCATATCAGCACCCACTTCTCCTTGTCGCTGCCGTCCACCTTCACCTTCAGGAGGTCAGGGCATTCCCACACGCCGTCCTGTGCCCCGAGACCCTTGCCGAAGGAGCTCTGAAGTGTCCATTCCTTCAGGTCGGGAGACGTCAGGATCAGCATCTCGTGCTCAAGGGCGTGGGCCAGGAGAAGTACCCAATGTTGCGTCGGTTCGTGCCAGAACATATTCGGGTCGCGCGCCTCCGAGTCGAGGGTTATCACCGGATTCCCGGAATAGGGATTCAGTGTGGTGCCGTCGTCCGTGCTCCATGCCAGGCTCTGCTGCTGAGTGGCTGCTGCGGCTGTGTAGAGGGCTATCACTGCGTCTTCTCCAAAGCCGGCGGTGTTGTTCTTGTCCACCACGCTGCTGCCGGAGAAAATCATGCCTAATGCGTCGGGCTCCAAAGCTGCCGATGTCTCATGCTTCCAGTTCACCAGGTCCGTCGAAGTCGAGTGGCCCCACGAGAGATTCTGCCACTTCGATCCGTATGGGTTCCACTGATAGTAGAGGTGCCACACGCCGTCCTTGTAGAACATGCCGTTCGGGTCGTTCATCCATCCCCAGAGCGGTGTGTGGTGGAATTCCGGGCGGAACTTTTCCGTGTTCGTGCTTTCGAATTCGTTGGTCAGTTCCAGTGCCTTCCAGCACGCGTCGTTTTGGATATCGCGTGTGGTCGAGCGACCTTGGCGCGTCTCAACTGCCAGAACCAGCCCCTTGTTGTCATAGCCCGAAAGATCCAGCGGAACCATATAGTCCACCTTGTTCTTGGCCAGGCGTGCGTTCACAACCTTTTCGAGCTTGCCGTTAACGATGATTTCTATTTTGGCATCGTCCTGGCTTTCCTCGATGGGAAGAAGAAGATATTTGTCGTCGGAGTTTATGCGGATCAGGGAATGGTTGGGAGAGATAAATTCTACCTTCACCCCCGTATTCTCGGGTTGAGCCGGTGTGGCTGCGCTGCTTGGTGTGGCCGATACAGCCCCAAGGAGTATCATTGCGCTGAGGATTTTGCTTGTTTCAGTCATGTCTTTTATGTTTAGATTTCAGGTTGGCCCGGCGTTTTTTTCCTAAGCCGACGCAAAACTAATACATAAATCCTGTATGTCCTATCATTTTTTGTGCGCGCCGTGCCAAAAATCGTGCATCGCACCGTTTTTTATATCGCATTCACGCTTTTTTATATCCTAAAAATGTCTATCTTTGTGGCCGTAATGTATAAGCCATGAGAAAATGCCTCTTTCATCTCTTCCTGCTTGTTTTGTCATTCCTTGCTTTTTCATGTGCCAAGGAAAAACCATATCGTATCGCCGTTTCCCAGCCCAGTCAGGACTACTGGCGTGCCAAAATGAATGCGGAAATTTTAAGCGAGACCATCTTGCACGACAACGTCGAAGTCGAAATCCGTTCCGC
>CAMWQB010000001.1 GCA_947176295.1 uncultured Porphyromonadaceae bacterium | reverse complement strand
AGGACGCAAGATTTTCATTCTTGAAAGAGCAGTTCGATTCTGCTATGGGCTACCACCCCCAATTTCCCAACCCCAAGTCGATTCTAATATGGCAAATGCTGATTAGAATCGACTTTTTTGTGTTCCGCGAGGACGCAATTATGTTTTAAGCAATAAAAATTTTGTATCTTTGTCGGCGGTCGGGAGGGGTGTCCCGGCTCGTGGAGCAGCGCTCTTTTGAGGTCGATCTACCGAAATGACGGATATTTGCCGGAGCCGATATTTTTTGTTATCTTTGGGGCTGTATGGATGACAACTCTTCGCCGGGAAATTAAGATATGAGAAAATATTTATTGTTTGCTTTTGTGATTTTAGTCGGTTGCATGGCTTTCGGTCAGACCGTGCAGCGAGGGGTCGTGCGGGAGTATAACGAGCGTTCGGCAAAGACGCCGCTTGCGGGAGTGGAATTGCGTGTAAGCGGAGCGGGAAGCACAATGTCGGGCCGGGACGGCTCTTTCGCCCTTGAATTCCTTACGCTTGAGCCCGGAGAGCGAGTGAACGTGCGCCGCATCGAAAAGGAAGGATATGTTCTGTTCAATAAGGAAGCCGTGGAGCAGTGGAATC
Organism: uncultured Porphyromonadaceae bacterium; assembly: GCA_947176295.1. Taxonomy (GTDB): domain Bacteria; phylum Bacteroidota; class Bacteroidia; order Bacteroidales; family Muribaculaceae; genus CAG-873. The sequence goes on along the minus strand of CAMWQB010000001.1, from coordinate 87,534 downwards.
TGAATCCATCGAATCCATTCGTGCTGGTGATGTGCCGCGCAGACCGCTTCAAGAGAATACGAGACAATTACTATCGCAATTCGGAAGAACGGTATGCCACGCAGTACAAAAAGGAGCGAGACGAGCTTGGACGCCTGCAGAAAGAGGGAAAACTCAAGGACGAGGAGTATCGCAAGCGGCTTGCAGAAGTAAGTGCGGAGTATGAGCGCCGGCTCGAGAATCTTGATACATACGTTGACCGCTTTGCCCGCATCGACCTGTCGGAAATTTCGGGCGTTGAGCAGGAGATAATCGAGCTCGTGGAAGCCGGGCGCTTCGAGGAGGCCATTCAAAAATACGATGATCTGCGTATCAAAGAGCAACTTGTGGAGGCTCTTGAACGAAGACGGAAGGTTCACAACGCCATCGGACGGCTTACAGCGGCCGAGAGCAACATGAGCTCTTCTATCGATAGCCTTTATGCCTCGGCCGAGCGCCAGATTGCGACCCTCCGACTGGCCGGGGGAGTGGGGAACAACAGCAAGATTCTCGCCATCTACCGCGAAATCGCCGAGGCCGACAGCAGTCGTGTTTCGTGGCTGCAAAGTACAGCCTTGGCCATGTCCGGTTATGCTGCAGACTACAATGGCGCCTTGCACTATCTCCGACAGGCACTGAAAATCATCACCGGGAGCAGTGGCGAAAAAAGTGTTGACGCAGCAAACATCTACAGCGAAATGGGATCGATGTATCGGCTTGCAGGAGATTACAGGCACGCTGTGGAGTATCTCGAAAAGGCCTTAGCCATATATGAGACCGCCGATGGAAGCTTCGAAAGCGCACTTGCCACCGTTTATAACAACCTCGGACTGACGCAGAATGCCTTGGGGCAGGACAGAAAGGCTCTTGATTATCTGCAGAGGGCACTTACGATAATTGAGGCTGAATCGGGACATGACACCCCGAGAGTTGCCACGGTTTACAACAATATCGGGCTGATTCTGCACAATCTGGGGGAGTACAGCCAGGCGCTCGCATGCCATACGGAAGCACTTGAAATCCGTAAACGTGTCCTACCGCCAGGAAGCACCGAGCTTGCAGGCTCATATCTCAATATCGGGGCAGAGCATTCCGCCCTCGGAGACTACGACGAGGCTATAGAGAATTTTAAAGCGGCACTGGTTATTATGGAGCGGGAGTTAGGCAACGAACATCCGAACGTCGCTCTGATTTATCACGATATAGGAGTGGTACACTACGACACGGGCGACTGCCCAAGAGCTCTCGAAAACTACATCAAGGCGATGGAACTATGGAGAAAAGCCCTTGGCGATGAGCATCCGTATGTAGCTCTCTCCTTGTCTGAAATCGGGAAAACATACTTCAGGGCAAATGACCCGGAGATGGCATTGGACTACCAGATGCAAGCCTTGAAATTGAGAAAGAAGATTTATGGCGAGGCTCATCCTGACATCGCTAACTCATGCGTCAGTCTTGCCAACATCTATTCTGAGGCCGGAGATACGGACGTGGCACGCGAGTATCTTGAGAAGGCTCTCCCGATATTTGAAGACTTTGGAGTGACAAATAGAGTATTGGAAATCGCGAACACCTTGGGCGAGATGTTCGCTAAAAGCGATGATTACGAGCAGGCCATCGCATATCGCATCAGGGCTCTGAGGGCAATCGAGCAGAAATTCGGTGCCGTTTCCGAAGAGAGTGCGTTGCAGTGCGGCACCATCGGATTTCACTACTTGCGATTGAAACGATACCCGGAGGCCCTGCAATATCTCTCCCGGACGCTGGAAGCCTTCAGAGAGATTCACGGGGCAGATTCCGCGCAAGTGAAAAAACTTGAAGAACTGATGGCCCGGCTGGATGCCAGAGACGAAGATTAACACAGTTTAACTCCGCGGGGGTGGACGAGCGGGGATTTTATGAGTATCTTTGCACACGAAGATTTACGAATCCTTTATGGGGACTCGCCCGCAGGCCGCGGGCCGGGTTTCTTTATTTTTTAATATCCTTAGAAAACCTAAAATACAGAAAACTATGGCAATAACCTATATGACCAAAGAAGGCTACGACCGCAAGATGGAAGAAATAGCCTATCTCGAAAGCGTGAAGCGTCCGGAGATTTCCGCGGCCATCGCCGAAGCCCGCGACAAGGGCGACCTCTCCGAGAATTCCGAGTACGACGCCGCCAAAGAGGCGCAGGGAATGCTCGAAATGAAAATCGCGCAGCTCAAGGACCTCGTGGCCAATGCCCGCATCATCGACGAGAGCAAGCTCTCGACCGATGAGGTGCAGGTGTTGAGCAAGGTGAAGATCCGCAACCTCGCCACCGGCATGGAAGTGGAGTATACCATCGTGGCCGACTCCGAGGCCAACCTCCGCGAAAAGAAGATAGCCATGTCCACCCCCATAGCCCACGGCCTTCTCGGCCACAAGAAAGGCGATATTGTGGAGATAACCATTCCCGCCGGGCAGGTGAAGTTTGAAATTCTCGAAATCGGAATCGGCTGCTGAGCCGCAGGCGCATCGACATGGCAAGTATATTTTCGCGAATAATCGCCGGGGAGATACCCTCCTATAAAGTAGCCGAGGACGAAGCGCACTATGCCTTCCTCGACATCAACCCCATGGCTGAGGGCCACACCCTTGTGGTGCCTAAGCGGGAAACAGACTACATTTTCGACCTCAGCGACGAAGAGTTTGCCGCACTGCAGCTCTTCGCCAAGCGGGTGGCCGCAGCCCAGAAAGAAGCGCTGCCGTGCAGCCGTGTGGCCGTGGCCGTGCTCGGTCTCGAGGTGCCCCACGCCCATATCCACCTCGTGCCCATCAATAGCGAGAGCGATATGGATTTCCGCAAGCCCAAGCTTCAGCTGAGCCACGAACGCATGGCTGAGATTGCCGGAGCTATAGCCTCAAAGTTCAAATGATAATTTCCGCAACGAAATGAAAAAAAGAAACATTCTCGGCGCCGCCATGCTTGCTACCATTGCCGGAGCATGCTCCGGGCCCCAGGGCTGGAGCGTGGAGGGCACCATAGCTGCCGACGCCGGAACAAAGATAGCACTCGAGGGCTACAACAACGGTATCTGGTATCTCGTGGATTCCATCACTCCCGGTGCCGACGGCAGTTTTGCCTATCGGTCGGCAGAGGCCGCCGCATATCCCGAAATAATGCGCCTGAGCGGCGGCGGACTTGCTGCCCCCGTCTTTTTCCCTGTCGACGGCAGCGATGCCGTGCGCGTGCAGGCCGACGGCCGCGTCTCCGGCACAGCTCTTGCCGCCGCCATGAGCCGTGTAGATTCCATCGTAGCCTCCGCCGGTGCCCGCCTGGGCTCGGCCGCCGCTTTCGATCCCGAGCTGCGGCGCCTTCTCGGGCAGGCCGCAATCGACGACACCACCAGCATCATAGCCTATTACGTGCTGAACAAGAGCATTGGAGGTCATCCCGTATTCGACCCCTCCGAGACCTTCGGTAGTCGCATCTACGGCGCAGTGGCACAGAACTTTGCCACCAACAGGCCCGACGATCCCCGCGGAGCCATGATCCGTGCCGTCTACCTCGAAGGCCGCAAAGCCCTCGGAAAAGGCCTTCCCACCACAGCAGCAGCCGACAGCACCCTCCAAGTGAGCACCTCCGGCCTGATCGACATCGTCCGCTATGACGACCGCGGCAACCGCCACTCCCTCGCCGAGCTCGCCGAAAAAGGAGATGTGGTCCTGCTGAGTTTCACCAGCTACCAGAGCGATTTCTCGCCCTCCTATAGCCTTCTCCTCAAGGAAGTGTACGACAAATATCACGATAAGGGCCTTGAAATCTATCAGATAGCCTTCGATAACGACGAAGTGCTGTGGAAAGAGTCCGCCCGCAATCTCCCGTGGATCACCGTCTACAACGCTCCCACCGACGGTATCACGCCCCTGAGCTCCTACAACGTCGGGAGCCTTCCGCTCACCTTCGTCATCGACCGCCAAGGCACGGTGCGCAGCCGCGTAGCCGACCCCAGAAAACTCGACAAAGAGCTCCAGAAACTCTTCTGAAGTTTGCGTTTGTAAATTCTACACCCCTCCCCACGGGACGCACAATGCGGGCTCGGGAGCGGGTGTAGATAACTTTTTTATAGAACCCCAAAAAAAGTGCGGTTTTTATTTGTAAATTTTTTAAACAATCACTAAATTTACGCCCGAAAAAACCGTCCCACACAGGCACCCACAGAGGCGGACAAATCCACCACCATGCCAGAAGAAGTATATCACATCCCTGCCCTCCTTCCCGAAGCCCTCGATGCCCTTGACATCCGGCCCGACGGCATCTATGTCGACGCCACCCTCGGCGGCGGCGGCCATAGCCACGCCATCGTCGAGCGTCTCGGCGAGGCCGGCCGGCTCTACTCCTTCGATCAGGATTCCGACGCCATAGAGCGCGCCTTCGAAGATCCGCGCTTCACGGCCGTGTACGGCAACTTCCGCTACCTGCGTAACTTTCTGCGCTATTACGGCGTGGAGAGCGTCGACGGGATATTGGCCGACCTCGGGGTGTCGTCGCATCATTTCGACGATGCCGGCCGAGGCTTCAGCTTCCGCGCCGACGCCCCGCTGGATATGCGCATGAACCGCCGCGGGGGGCGCACGGCAGCCTCGCTGCTGGCTACCGCCGACGAAGAGTGCATAGCCGAGATATTGTGGCTCTACGGCGAACTGCGGCAGAGCCGGCGCATGGCCCGCGCCATTGTCGAGGCCCGCAAGAGCGGTCGCCCCGTCGATACCACAGGGCGCCTTCTCGAGGTAGTGAGGCCCTTCATCAACCCGCGGCAGGAAAAGAAAGAGCTCGCGCAAGTTTTCCAGGCTCTGCGCATCGAGGTGAACGGCGAGATGAGCGCCCTTGAGAATTTCCTGAGCCAGGCCCTGGCCGTGCTCAAGCCCGGAGGGCGGCTCGCCATAATCACCTATCATTCGCTCGAAGACCGTCTGGTGAAAAATTTCATGCGCTCCGGACGCATCGACGGCGAAATCGAAAAAGACTTCTATGGGCGGAGCACCTCGCCCTTCCGTCTGCTCACGACCAAGCCCATCGTCCCCGGCGAGGCCGAAGTGGAGCGCAATCCCCGGGCGCGGAGCGCCAAGCTTCGCTGCGCCGTCAAGCTCTGAAACTATTCCACACCCAACTCCTCAATAAAACGAATCCCCGATTCATCTTTCCAAGCATCACATTTCAACGCCTCTCATCCTCCATGAATATCATAAAACACTGCAAGTCCGGAGCCCGTAGGGGATTCCACAATATGGTCACAGGGCGAGGCATCTCCAGTGAATTCTTCAAGCGCAACTTCTTCGCTACGGGCATGGTGATAATCTTCTGCGTGGGCGTCATCGCCATCCGTTTCGACTGCGTAACGTCGATGGAACGGATAAAGACGATGAAGGGGCAGATAGAAGTGATGCGGACCTACAAGCAGCGCGAGCGCTCGCGCTATATGACTCTCACGCGGGAGTCGACCATGCAGCATACCGTTGATTCGCTGGGTCTGGGTCTCACCGTGCCCGAGCAGTATCCGCTCACCATCCATTACACCGAATAAAGAAAACACACATACCCCCCCCTCCTCTCTCCACCAAGCACCAATCATTTCATCAATCTCACCTCAATGTCCTCTAAACCTTCATCCAAATCCAAATCGAACCCGGACACCTCCGGGAGCAGCGGCTACAGTCATTTCCGCGTGCTGGGCCGCTATGTGATTGTCCTGGCGTTAGTGCTCCTTGCTGCAGTGTGGATAATCTACAATCTGCTGAGCAACACGGTGGTACACGGCAGTGCCTTCGAAGAGAAAGGCCGTGCGCGCCTGAGCGACACCATCAAATCGGCCCCGATGCGCGGCGAGATCCTGGCCTCAGACGGCTCTATTCTCGCCACCAATCTGAGTTATTACGACATGCGCATCGACTTCCGTGCGCCTCGCTTCAAGATTGTGGAGTATCACGATTCCATCGGTCTTCTGGCCGATTCGCTTGCGAAATATTTCCGGCAGCGCACCCGTGAAGGCTGGGAGGCATATCTGCGCAAGCCTCTGAAGGACAGCGTGCAGAACCGCTCGCGGTCCTTTCTCCTGTTGCGGGCCGTGCCGGAGGACATGATGCTGAAGGTGAAGCATACCTTCCCCTTCTTCCGCGGCTTCAAGAAGGCGACACAACACGGGCTTAAGGCCGAAAGCGTGATTCGCCGCTCCTATCCCTACGGCGACATGGCCGCCCTGAGCATCGGGCGCGTGGGCGAAGTGGCCGGTGGTGAAATCCACGGCATAAGCGGTCTTGAGAAAGCTCTCGACTCGCTGCTGTACGGCACCCCCGGCATCCGCACCAAGCGCATGTTCACGCGAGGAGCCGGCTACTGGGACGAGGTGCCCGCTCAGGCCGGCACGAGCCTGATCACCACCATCGACATAACGATGCAGGACATCCTCGAGTATGAGCTCGGCGAGATGCTCATCAAGGCCAATGCCGACTGGGGCACGGCCATCCTGATGGAGACGGCCACGGGCGACATCAAGGCCATCTCCAACCTCGAGCGCGACACCCTCTCGGCCACACCCCGCTGCATCGAAGCCATGAACCGTGCCGTTCTCGCCTACGAGCCCGGATCGGTGATGAAGGTGATGACCATGGCCGTGGCCCTGAACAAGGGCTTCGCCAAGCCTCTCGACAGGATGTACAATATAGGTCATTCCTACGCCTATCTGGGGCGGAAACCCATCTCCGACACTCACTCGCCGGCGCAGCTGCCCGTGAGCCGTTTCATGGAATACTCGTCGAACATAGGCATGGTGAAGCTGACGATGCCTCAGTATGAGAGCGACCCCAACCGCTTCCGTGCCGACCTCGCGGAGCTCGGCTTCTTCGACCGCTTCAATACGGGCATAGCCCGCGAGCGTCCGCCATACTTCCCGAAGCTCGAGAACAATGTTGGCGGGCGCCTGAACCTCTCGCGCATGGTCTTCGGCTACACCACCCAGATTCCGCCGCTCTACACCTGCGCCTTCTACAACGCCATCGCCAACGACGGGCGCTTCGTGCGTCCTCGCCTTGTGAAGGGCCACCGTCTGGCCGACGGCCGCGACTCGATGCTCGAGGTGAGCTACGTGCGCGACCGCATCCTCAGCTCCGAGGATGCCGCCACGCTTCGGAAGATGATGCACGATGTGGTGTGGGAGCAAGGGGGCACGGCCAAGCGCCTGAAAGACCCGATAGTGGAAATCGCCGGCAAGACGGGGACATGCCGCCTGGCCAAGGAAGCCCCGCGCGACAGCACCGGCAAGCGTATCCCCGGCATCCCCTTCACGGGCGGCTACCTCGAAGGGCGCTATCGCGTAACCTTCTGTGGCTTCTTCCCGTATGAGAATCCGAAATATACGTGCATCGTGGTTGTGAGCGATCCGCGCGGAGCTTACCGCGGAGCGGCCGGCTCCTCCGGGGAGGTGGTGCGCAATGTGGCCCGCAAGCTCTACTCGCGCGGCCTCTTCGACGACAGCCGAGAGTTCGCACCCTCGGCCGACGACAAGCCCGCAGGAGCTACGCCGACGATATATGCATCCTTTAATGCCGAGCGGTCCGCGCGGCTGCACAACAACCTGAAGATGCGCACGTCGCGCACGATCATCCGGCCCGACAACGTGTCGCAGCCGCGGAAAGAGAACAGCGTGCCCGACGTCCGGGGCGTGGGGCTCCGCGAGGCCCTGGCTGCTCTGGAGCAGGCGGGATATGCCGTGAACTTCCAGGGAATAGGCTATGTGGAAGAGCAGAATCCGATGCCGGGCACGCAGCTGGCGCCCGGCTCGAAGGTGAATCTTCGCCTGAGACAGCTGCAGTAAAGCAAAGATAAAAAGAAAGATACAGATATGAGAAAACTGACGACACTGCTCGATGCTATCCGGCCGCAGGCTCTCGAGGGCCCGCGGCCCGAGAGCGTGAGCGCGCTCACGGACGACTCGCGCGCCGTCGAGGCCGGGGGGATGTTCGTGGCCGTGCGCGGCACGGCGGTTGACGGCCACCGCTATATCGTGGGCGCCATAGAGCGCGGAGCTTCCGTAGTCGTGTGCGAAGAGATTCCGGCTGATATTGACGAGTGCCTCCGGCAGAAGGTGCTGTGGGTCGTGGTCGGGAATACGGCGAGGGCTCTCGGGCTGCTTGCTTCGCGCTGGTGGGGCGACCCCTCACGGGCGCTGACGCTCGTGGGCGTAACGGGCACGAACGGCAAGACCACCATAGCCACGCTCCTCTACCGCCTTGCCGGCGCCATGGGCGAGAAGGCCGGCCTGCTCTCCACTGTGGAGAACAGGATAGGCGACGAGCGCATTGCCGCCACGCACACCACGCCCGGGCCGCTGGAGCTTCAGGCTCTGCTTGCCCGCATGGTCGAGGCCGGCTGCTCGTTCTGCGCCATGGAGGTGAGCTCGCATGCTGCCGCCCAGCACCGCATAGCCGGTCTGGATTTCTCGGGAGGAATCTTCACGAACCTCACACGCGACCACCTCGACTACCACAGGACCTTCAAAGCCTATCTCGAGGCCAAGAAGAGCTTTTTCGACATGCTGAGCAACCGGGCCTGGGCTCTGACGAATCTTGACGATGCCAACGGGCCCGTGATGGTGCAAAACACGTCGGCGCGCCCGACAGCCACTTATTCCCTGCGGACGGATGCCGACTTCCGCGTGCAGGTGGTGGAGAACTGCATCGAAGGTATGCTGCTGAGTTTCAACGGCACAGAGGTGGAGACCATGTTTGTGGGCCGCTTCAACGCCTCCAATCTCGCGGCCGTCTATGGCGCCGGAGTGCTCCTGGGCTACGAGCCTGCGGAGGTGCTCAGGGCCATCAGCGCGCTCACACCCGTAGCGGGCCGCTTCCAGCCCTTCCGCTCCCCGGAGGGAATCACGGCCATAGTGGACTATGCGCACACGCCTGATGCACTGGAGAATGTGCTGACCACCGTCGCTGAGGTGATGGGTGGCCGCGGGCGCATCATCACGGTGTGTGGCTGCGGCGGCGACCGCGACAAGGGCAAGCGCCCGCAGATGGCAGCCACGGCAGCGCATCATTCGAGCCTCGTGATTCTCACAAGCGACAATCCCCGGAGCGAAGACCCCCGGGCTATAGTCGAGGACATGTTGGCCGGCCTGACCGACCCCTGCGAGCGCGGTAAGGTGCTCGTGAATCTCGACCGGCGCGAGGCTATCCGCACGGCTGTGGCCATGGCCAAGCCCGGCGACCTCGTCGTTGTGGCCGGCAAGGGGCACGAGACCTCCCAGATAATCGGCGGCGAGACGCGCCATTTCGACGACCGCGAGGAAGTGGCCGAGGCTCTGGGCCTGCGACCCGGCGGCAAAGAACAACACTAAAACCCCAAGAAGCGACAACACACCCCATTCATATACACCCCCAAGGATATGTTTTATTCGATATTTGAAAGTCTGGCCCATTCGAGTGTTCCCGGAGCACGACTGATGAGCTATCTGAGTTTCCGTTCCGGTCTTGCATTTGTTCTGAGCCTGATCATAGGCATCTGGGCCGGGAGCTACATAATCCGGCGCCTGCGGGCGGCCCAGGTGGCCGAGAAGGCGCGCGCGCTCGGCATCGAGGGCGAGGACGTGAAGAGCAAGACGCCTACCATGGGAGGCCTTATCATCCTTGTGGCCATCCTCGTGCCCTGCCTTCTTATCGGCGACCTCAGCAACGGCTATATGCTGCTGATGCTTCTCACGACCGTGTGGCTGGGCGTCTTGGGTTTCATGGACGACTACAAGAAGCTGAAGAAACGCGACAAGAAAGGTCTGGCGGGGAAGTATAAGATCATAGCCCAGGTGGGCATAGGCATCATCGTGGCCACGACGATGTATCTCAATCCCGACATGGTGATTGTGGAGAATTCCGAAGTGATTTCGACGGAGACGCAGCGCGTGGAAGAGGTGATTTACAACGAAGGCGACGTCGTGAAGTCGCCCCAGACCACAATCCCCTTTGTGAAGAACAACAACTTCAACTACTCGTGGCTCACCGATTGGATGGGCGGCGAAGCTGCGGAAATCGGCGGGTGGATCATCTTCCTGCTCGTGTCGATATTCTTTGTGGCGGCAACGAGCAACGGTGCCAATCTCAACGACGGTCTCGACGGTCTTTGCTCGGGGCTAAGCGCGATTTCCGGCGTGGCCCTCATGGCTATGGCCTATCTCGGGGGCAATATCATCTACTCGTCGTATCTCAACATCATGTACGTGCCCGGGTCGGGCGAGCTTGTGGTGTTCATGGCCGCGTTCGTGGGCGCGCTGGTGGGCTTCCTATGGTATAACTCCTCGCCCGCGAGTGTCTTCATGGGCGATACGGGCTCGCTTACGCTCGGCGGCATCATCGCCGTGTGCGCCATCCTTATCCACAAGGAGTTGCTTCTGCCGGTGCTTTGCCTGCTGTTCTATCTCGAAGACCTGTCGGTGATAATACAGACGAGCTATTTCAAGGCCACCGGGGGCAAGCGCGTGTTCAAGATGACACCCCTCCACCATCATTTCCAGAAGGATGCGGGCGAGGTGCCGGATGTGCTCATCAACCGTCCCCACAAGAGGATTGTGGAGTCGAAGATAGTGATGCGCTTCTGGATCATAGGCATGATTCTGGCCGTAATAACATTTGTAACCCTCAAGATACGCTAAATACAAGACTATCATGGAAGCAGAAAAAGCGAAACGACTTGTGATTCTGGGCGCCGGCGAGAGCGGCACCGGAGCTGCCATTCTGGGTAAGGACCTTGGGATGGATGTGTTCTTGAGCGACAGCGGGAAGATTTCCGACCACTACCGCTCGATTCTCGAATCCGAGGGAATCGCCTTCGAAGAAGGCGGCCACACACGCGAGAAGATTGTCAATGCCGACGAGATAGTGAAGAGCCCGGGCATCCCCCTGACGGCGCCTATAGTGGCCGAGGCAATGAAGAAGAGCATCCCCGTGGTGAGCGAAATCGAATTTGCCGGGCGCTATGCCGGAGATTCGAAGATGGTGTGCATCACCGGGAGCAACGGGAAGACCACGACCACTCTGCTGACGTATCACATTCTGCGTGAGGCCGGGCTCGATGTGGGGCTGGCCGGCAATGTGGGCTTCAGTCTGGCCTATCAGGTGGCTCGCGAGCCGCACAAGGTGTATGTGATAGAGCTGAGCAGTTTCCAGCTCGACAACATGTATGACTTCAAGGCCAATATCGCCGTGATAATGAACATCACGCCCGACCACCTCGACCGCTACGATCACAAGATGGAGAACTACGTGCAGGCCAAATTCCGGATCCTGCAGAATATGACGGCCACGGATTCGTTTATCTACTGGAAGGACGATCCCGTGATAAACGCGCAGCTCGCGAAGATAAATGTGGAGGCGCGGATGTATCCTTTCGCCGAGGAGCACGAGGAGGATGCGGCCGCTTACGTCGATGCCGAGAACCGCCTTGTGATCGATGCCGGCGGGGAGCATCTGGAGATGCCTCGCGCCGACCTGGCTCTCCACGGGCTCCACAATCTCTACAATTCGATGGCTTCGGGCCTGAGCGCGAGCCTTCTTGATATCCGCAAGGACACGATCCGCAGGGCGCTGAGCGATTTCGAGCCGGTGGAACACCGCCTCGAACCTGTGGCCGTGATCGACGGCGTTCGCTGGATCAACGACTCGAAGGCTACGAACGTGAATTCGTGCTACTATGCACTCGAGGCCATGACCGGGCCTACGGTGCTGATCCTCGGCGGCAAGGATAAGGGCAATGACTACTCGGAGATATTGCCGCTTGTGCACAAGAGAGTGAAGGCTATCGTGGCTATGGGGCTGCACAATGAGAAGATTATGGATTTCTTCGGCGGGGAGGTGGCTCAGATAGCCGATACCTCCAGCCTTGCCGACGCCATCGCCGCCGCGCGCAGCTTTGCCACCGAGGGGGACACCGTGCTTCTCTCGCCCTGCTGCGCGAGCTTCGACCTCTTCACGAGCTACGAGGACCGCGGCCGGCGCTTCAAGGCCGCTGTTCACGCCCTGGAGCATGATGCAAAATAAACAATTCAGATATACAGACCTTTAAACCAATCAAAACAGATTATCACAAGCTATGGAAAGCGAAATGACACTTGACGAGGCCCGCGGGGCGGGCACTCCGGCCGACGACGTGAAGAAGTTGACGTCGAAGGTGCGCACAGATCATCACATCTGGGGCATCTACATTTTTATAGTACTGATTTCGATTGTCGAGCTCTTCTCGGCGTCGATTCAGGAAGTGAACCACGAGGACATCTACGGGCCTATCAAGCGCCATGTGATGTTTCTCGGCATCGGGCTGGTGATTATGCTGGGGCTGCAGTTCGTTCACTACCGCCGCATCTACTCTGCCATCCCCTTCTTTGTTATAGGCAGTCTCGCGGCCATGGTGTACGTGCAGTTTTTCGGCACAAAAATCAATGGAGCCGAGCGAGCAATCGACCTTGGCTTTGCCACGGTGCTCCCCGCGGAGTTTCTGAAGCTGGCGGCAGCCCTGGGCGTGGCCTGGATTCTCGGACGCTCGAAAAAGCAGAACGGAGGCAGGGTGTCGGCGCGGGGCTTTATGGCGAGTGCAGGCTTTATCGTGGCCTGTTGCGCGATTCTCATCCTTCAGGGCCTGAGCAACGCCATCCTCGTGGCAGCCATCGGACTTTCGATGATGTTTGTGGGTGGCGTGGAGATGAAGCATTTTGCCGTGGGGGCCGCCCTGATGATCGTGGTCGGGGCTTGTTTTATGGGCTACATGACGCGCGACAAACCCGACGAGCCCCTGACGACGGAGCAGATGCGGGTGTATGAGCTGAACAAGCAGGACCCCGACAGCGTGCGCGCGGGCCTGGCGCGCGGCAAGACCTGGCGTGCGCGTCTCGACCGCTTTTTCGCCGGCGACAAGCATACGGCAAAGATCACCGACGAGAACAAGCAGGAGCAGATGAGCTTCATCGCTCAGGCACACGGCGGCTTCTTCGGCGTTGGTCCCGGCAATTCGCGCGAGAATGCGCGTCTGCCTCTGGCCTTCTCCGACTATATTTTTGCGATTATCGTTGAGGAGCTGGGCCTGTTTGTGGCGCTACTGTTGCTTCTGAGCTATCTCTGGCTTCTTGGACGCGCGGCGCATCTGACGATGAATTTCCGCCAGACCTTGCCGGGGATAATGGTGATAGGCTGTGCGTTTGTCATCGTGTTCCAGGCTCTCTACCACATAGCCATCGTCACCGGCGCCGCGCCCGTGTCGGGACAGCCTTTGCCGCTGATTTCGAAGGGAGGCACCTGTGTGCTGGCCACGTCGATAGCCTTGGGCGTGATGCTGAGTGTGAGCCGCCATGCGGCACGCTACAACGACTCCGTGGCCGTGAAGCAGGAGCTGTCCGTGCTCCCCGAGCATCTGCAGAGCGAGAATCCTCTCACGGCGGGGAAGGGCGACAAAGATTGACCGGAACAAAAGAATAGAAAGAGAATATGCGTGTACTGATAAGTGGCGGCGGGACCGGAGGCCACATTTTTCCCGCCTTGTCGATAGCAGCGGCCATCCGCCGCCGGGACCCTGAGGCTGAAATCCTGTTTGTGGGGGCCGAGGGCCGGATGGAGATGGAGCGAGTGCCTGCTGCGGGCTATGAGATTGTTGGGCTGCCGGTGAGCGGCTTCGACCGCAAGCGCCTGTGGCGCAACGTGCGGGTGCTCTGGCGCCTGTGGCGGAGTATGCGCAAGGCCCGCAAGCTGGTGAAGGACTTCCGGCCCGATATAGCTATCGGGGTGGGGGGCTATGCGAGCGGTCCTACCCTCAAGGCCGCGCAGAAGGCCGGTGTGGCCACGCTGCTGCAGGAGCAGAACTCCTATCCGGGAGTTACGAACAAGATGCTTGCCAAAGGCGCGGGGCGAATCTGCGTGGCCTATCCCGACCTGGAGCGCTTCTTCCCGGCGGAGAAGATCGTGATGACGGGCAACCCCGTGCGTTCGCGTCTTCTCGAGTGCGAGCTCACTCCCGCGGAGGCGAAGAAAGCGCTGGGCTTCGATCCTGAGAAGCCGTTGCTGCTCGTGGTGGGCGGTAGTCTCGGTGCGCGCACCATCAATCAGGCAATTATCGACAATGCACTCGACGGGGCCGTGGAACGCGGAGGCTTCCAGATGCTCTGGCAGACGGGCAAGAGCGACGGCGAGCGCTGCGCGTCCATAGCCGCCGAGCGCAAGGCCAAGGACGTGAAGGCCACGATGTTCATTTCCGATATGGATGTGGCTTATCGTGCTGCCGACCTTGTGGTGGCTCGGGCCGGGGCCGGCACCATCAGCGAGCTCGAGCTCCTGGGGCTTCCCACGGTGCTGGTGCCGTCGCCGAACGTGGCCGAGGACCATCAACGGAAGAATGCCGAAGCCTTGTCGACGAGGGATGCCGCGGTGCTTGTGCTCGACAAGGATGCCTCGCAGAGCCTGTGGCCCGAGGTTGAGCGCCTGATGGGCGACGAGGCTGCCCGCGAGCGACTGCGCACCAACATTCTGGCGCTCGCCGAGCGCGGGAGCGATGAGCGCATCGTGGACGAAATTTACAAACTTACAGGACAAAAGAACTGAATCAAAATTAGTAAAAGATATGGACCTCAAAGATATACGGAATGTCTACTTCATAGGCGGCGGGGGTATCGGCATGGCTGCGCTCGAGCGCTATTTTCTGTCTTTGGGCAAGGCGGTGGGGGCTTATGACCGCACTCCTTCCGACCTGACGCACGAACTCGAGAAGGAGGGCGTGGAGATGACCTACACAGATTCCGTCGACGAGATTCCGGAGGCATTCCGCAATCCTGCCGACACGCTTGCGGTGTATACGCCGGCTGTGCCTGCCGACAATGCTATCCTGAGCTTTTTCCGCGACGGGGGCTTCGAGCTTGCCAAGCGTTCGGCCGTGCTCGGGGCTATCACCCGAAGCAGCAAGGGCCTGTGTTTCGCAGGCACGCACGGGAAGACGACGACCTCGTCGATGGCCGCACACATCCTTCATAGCGGTACCACGGGCTGCAATGCCTTCCTCGGCGGCATCCTCACGGGCGAGTATAACAGCAACCTTATCCTGAGCCCGACCTCGCCCTTCAGCGTGATAGAAGCTGACGAGTATGATCGGTCGTTCCACACGCTGCGCCCTTATGTGGCCGTGGTAACAGCCACGGACCCCGACCACCTCGACATCTACGGCACGGAGGAGGCATATCTGGAGAGCTTCGCCCACTTCACGGAGCTGATTCAGCCCGGGGGCTATCTTCTTGTGCATACGGGGCTGAAGCTGAAGCCGCGCCCCGGCGAGGGGGTGAAGACCTACACCTACTCGCGGCATGAGGGAGATTTCCATGCGGCGAACATCCGCCGGAGCGAGGGCCGGATAGTATTCGATTTCGTGCATCCCGGGGGTGTGATCGAGGACATAGAGCTCGGTGTGCCTGTAGACATCAATATCGACAATGCCGTGGCGGCGCTCGGAGCCGTGTGGCTTGCCGTGGAGCTCACGCCGGAGCTGGCGCGTAAGGCCGTGGCGACTTATCCGGGGGTGGAACGCCGCTTCCAGATGCATCTGCGGCCCCGGAAGCCGGGCGACCGGGTGATAATCGACGACTACGCCCACCATCCCGACGAGTTGCGGAGCTCGATCGCTTCGGTGCGCGCACTCTTCCCCGGCCGCAAGCTGACGGTGGCTTTCCAGCCGCACCTCTACTCGCGGACGCGCGACTTCGCTCCCGAATTCGCCGAGGCTCTTTCGGCGGCGGATTCGGTGATACTCGTGGATCTCTACCCGGCGCGTGAGGAGCCTATTCCTGGAATCAGCGAGAAAAGCATCTACGATTTGGTAAAATGCGCCGACAAAGAGATGATTTGCAGACAGGATTTTGTAAATCGGCTAAAAAATCGTAACTTTGAGGTTCTATTGACGGCCGGTGCGGGCGACCTCAATCTCTATACGCGCCGGCTTGCCGAAGAGCTCCGTGATTAAGAAACAGAATTGAACTTCCGAAACGTGTCATGATAAGCAGAAACTCGATAATGATGTGTGTGCTGGCGGCCGTGCTGCTGGCGTATCTCTGCTTCGCCATGATGATAAGCACGGATGCGGCTCGGCGCGACACACTGAAGCCCGGGCTGAGCGTGAAGGTTGCGGACACGCTGATGACGCATTTCATTACGGCGGCCGATATAGTGCGCGAGAGCGGGCTGGACCCCGACACTCTCAACCGCTGCCCGATAGGAGGCTTCGCTCTCGGAGCCCTGGAGGAACGCCTTGGGGCATCGGACAAGGTGGAGAGCGTGAACGCATGGATTTCGGCCGACGGGCGGGTGCATGTGGATGTGGTGCCGATGACACCCGTGGCCCGTGTGTTCGAAAAGGGAGTGAAGTCGTATTACATCAACTCGCAGGGCAAGAAAATCTCGGCCGATCCGCGCTATCACCTGGACGTGCCGGTGGTGCTCGGGGCGTTCGACAGCGTGTATCCGGCGACGCGTCTCCTACCGCTCCTCGACCACATAGCGCGCCACCCCGACCTGTCGGCACTGGTGTCGACGCTTGTGCAGCAGCCCGGCGGGAATATAATCCTTGTTCCGACGATCGTGGGCCACGTGATCAACTTCGGCGACACGACCGATGTGGACGACAAGTTCCGGCGCCTGCGGTCGTTTTATCTGCAGGTTGTGCCCTCGCGCGGCTGGGAGATGTACGACACCATAGCCGTGAAGTGGCGCGGGCGCGTGGTAGCCTCGCGGCGAAAAGGGCGTCTTGCACCGACGATGCTTGCGACGGTGCTTGAGGATTCCCTGCAATATGAAGAATTTGACGATGCGGCCACGATGACCGACCCGAGCACGGTGGCGGAAGGTCTGGCCCCAGAAGAAAAGATAATACCCAAAACCAACTGATATGGAACCCCGCAGCATAGTAGCAATCGAAATATCGTCCTCGAAAATCAAGGGGGGCGTGGCCACGGTGGACGCCTCGGGGGTGCTCACCGTTCTGGCTGTAGAAGAAATTAAGGCCCTGAATAATGTGCGCTACGGACGCATCCAGAATGTGCAGGAAGTGTCGACGGGCGTCAATGAGATAATCCGGAAGCTGGAGCACAATCCGGCAGTGGCGCCCAATAAAGTCGTGGGTGTGGTCGTGCCGGTTGGCGGCCGATCGCTGGGCTCGATTCCGGCGACGGGCACCACCGTCTTCCCCGGCGATATCGAAATCCTTGCCGAGAACGTTGCGCGCCTGAAGCAGGAGGCTCTGAAGGATGTGGTGACGAACAAGCACATCGAGGCCGTGCTGCCGCGGACGTTCTATGTCAACAATGTGGCAGTTGCACGTCCCGTGGGTATCTACGGACAGCGTTTCCGCGGGGAGTTTGTGGTGATAGCCATCGGGGCGGAGACGCATCGCAATCTCGAGCGCGTCCGCTTTGACAATATCGCACCATCGCAGGTGTATCCTCGCCTGCGGTGTACGGCGGTGGCCGACCTCGTGCTGACGGATTCGCAGCGGCAGCTGGGCTGCGCGCTCGTGGATTTCGGCGCCGAGACCGTAACGGTGTCGGTCTACAAGGACGGAGCGCTGTGCTACCTGTCGACGCTTCCGATGGGTTCGCGCACGATAACCCGCGACCTGATGTCGGGGCTGAGCCTCACGGAGGACCGCGCCGAGGAGTTCAAGACCACCATAGGGAATGCCGCGATGCCCGATGCCGGTGCGTCGGCGGCCGACACTACGTCGGTGGAGGTGAACAATTTCGTGCATGCCCGTGCCGGCGAAATCGCGGCCAATATCGTGCATCAGATAATGCAGAGCGGCTATAAGCCCGGAGAGCTGACGGCTGGAATCGTGCTGACGGGCGGCGGTGCGCGCCTGCGCAATTTCGACAACGTGCTGGCTGCGCTGAGCAAGATGAGTGTGCGGCATGCGTCGATTCCTCCGGTCGTGGAGTTCAAGTCGCCGCTCGACCGCACGGACGAGAATACGGACATCGTGGCTCTTCTCTGGGCGGGCGCCCGGGCCGCGAAAGTTGCGGACTGCCTTGAGATGCCTCCGAGAAACACGATAGTCTTCGGCGAGACGGAGGAGAACGATTTTCAGGAGGAAGAGGTTGCGGAGCAATATGTATCTGCGCCCGAACCCGAACCGGAGGACGAACCGGAACCGGCAGTTGCCAGGCCTTCAGAGCCTGCGGGCTGGCGCGGCCGCTCGTTGGGAAATCTTTTCGGACGCAAGAAACAGCGCCGCGACAATGACGAGGAAGACCTCCTGCGCGACGAACCTGATGCTCCCGAGGAAGACCCGGAAGACGAGCTCCCGGAAAATGAGCCGGAATATATCGATGAAGAAGTGGAAGAGCCTTACGTAAGGCCTAAGGCGGGGGACGATCCCTTCGAAGAAGAGGGTGGCAGCCCGACGCAACGCCGGAACCGCTTCGCGGGCATAGGCTCGAGTCTGGACAACCTCACACGCAAGATAGGAGAATTCCTGCGCATGCCTGAAGAGCCCGACGACCCTGACTACCGCCCGCCGATGTAAATCCCCGGCGTCAAATTCACGGCCGACGGCCGGGGGCAGAACGACCCGGTGCAGACGGCACCCTTCATTTTTTCCAACCCTCTCTCTCTCAACTTATATAACCCAGAAAAAGATGGATAGCGAATATCTCGAAAAATATCAGTCGGGGGCCCCTGCCGGCGGCCCCAAACCCAACGACCACCTAATCCTCGTGATAGGTGTGGGCGGCGGCGGCTCCAATGCCGTGAACCACATGTATTCTCAGCACGTGGACGACATACAGTTTGTGGTGGCGAATACGGATATGCAGGCATTGGAGATGTCGCCCGTGCCGACGAAGCTGCTTCTCGGACCGGAAACTACCGAAGGTCTCGGGGCCGGAGGCAAGCCTGAAGTTGCGCGTGCGGCAGCGGAGGAGAGCTTCGATGATATATGCAAGCTTCTGACGCCTAAGCCCAACATGGTGTTTGTAACGGCCGGTATGGGCGGGGGCACGGGCACGGGTGCCTCGCCCGTGGTGGCCCGCACGGCAAAGGAGCAGGGCATCCTTACGGTGGGCATCGTAACGATTCCTTTCTTTTTCGAAGGTATGCCCAAAATCCGCATGGCTCTCCGGGGCGCCGAGGAGCTGGGGAAGTATGTGGATGCGTTGCTGGTGATAAACAACGACCGCCTTGCGGAAATCTATCCCGATCTCGAATTCAGCCTTGCGTTTGCCAAGGCCGATGATATCCTCACTGTGGCTGCGCGCTCGATTTCGGAAATCATCACGACGCCTATCATGATCAACCTCGATATGAAGGACGTGGACACGACGCTCCGCGACGGGATGACGGCGCTGATCTCTGTGGGCTACGGCGAAGGCGAGCACCGCATGACCAAGGCAATTCAGAACGCCCTGCACTCGCCGCTGATGCGCGATTTCGATGTGTACACGTCGAAGCGCCTGCTGTTTGCCTTCTATTTCTCGCGGACGATCGACCCGCCATACACGGCTGCGGAGAGCAACGAGATCACGCAGTTTATCCGCGACATGAACATGGAGGTGAACGTGATCTGGGGCTATGGCTACGACGACACGCTGGGCAACCAGGTGAAGTTCACGCTTCTTGCTTCGGGCTTCGACATCACCGTAAACGGCAAGACCGTTGTGTCGGGCAAGGATGAGACCGAGATGATCATAAAGGGCGCCGATAAACCTGTTCTGACCGAGGCCGACATGGACATGAACGACAAGGTGATGGAGAACTACGGCTCGGAGAAGGTGGACGACCTGCGGCGCAAGAAGGAGACGGAGAAATATATTATCTTCGAGAATGAGGAACTCGACAGCGACGAGGCTATCGAGAAAATGGAGCGCGTGCCGGCTTACCTTCGCGGGAAACGGACTACTGCGGCGGCCCACAAGGGCATGCAGCAGGACCAGGCTCAGGCGAAGAAAGCGAATGTGATATCCTTCTCGCGCGATGACCGATGAAAAAGCTTGTGGTATCGACAGGTGCGGGCATCAGCGCTGAGAGCGGAATATCGACGTTCCGCGATGCGGGGGGCCTTTGGGAAAACTACCCGGTGATGGATGTGGCGAGCCACGATGGCTATGTGCGCAATCCGGAGCTCGTCCACCGCTTCTACAATGAGCGGAGGAAGGCTCTACTGAAGGCTCAACCCAACGCGGCCCACAGGCTTCTCCACGCCCTCGAGAGCGAGGGTTGGGAGGTGTATGTGATAACGCAGAATGTGGATGACCTGCACGAACGGGCGGGGTCGTCGCGCGTGATGCATCTGCATGGCGAGCTCATGAAGGTGAGGGCTACTGACGATGAGACGAAGGTGTATGAACTGCGCCCGGATGCTCTCGAGACTACTCCCGCGACGATCATCGACGGCCACCACGTGAGGCCGCATATCGTGTTTTTTCAGGAGGCTGTGCCGATGTTCGAACCGGCTACGGCTCTCGCGGAAGAGGCTGATGTGTTTGTGATCATCGGGACGTCGCTGGTGGTGTATCCGGCGGCAGCGCTGCTGCAGTACGTGCGCCGCGGTGTGCCGGTCTACTATATCGACCCGAATCCGGCGCAGGTGCCGGCGGGCGTGCACGTGATTCGCGCCACGGCCACGGAGGGGATGCGTGAGCTCTTCCGCATCCTCACGGGGAAGGAGGCTCAGAAATAATAAAAACCGACCGAATGAAACAATAATAACCATAGAGAGAAATATGGACCTGTATACACAAGTGGAAGGCGGCATCAAGGCCGCAATGCTGGCCAAGGACAAGCTGCGCCTGCAGGCACTCCGAGGCATCAAGAAGGAATTTATCGAGGCCAAGACGGCACCGGGCTCCAACGGCGAGCTGACGGATGACGCGGCTATGAAGGTGCTGGTGAAGATGGCCAAGCAGCGCCGCGAGAGCGCCAAGATATATGCCGAGCAGAACCGCCCTGAGCTGGCGGAGACTGAGCTGGCCGAGGTGGCCGTGATCGAGGAATTCCTGCCGAAGGCTCTGACGGAAGAGGAGCTCGAGGCGGAGCTGCGCAAAATCATCGAGCAGACCGGGGCAAGCTCGCCCGCGGAGATGGGCAAGGTGATGGGAGTTGCGACGAAGGCTCTCGCGGGCCGCGCCGATGGCCGGGTGATTTCGGCCAAGGTGCGCGAGCTTCTGGCTAAATAAGACGAGAAAACAGAAAGGAAATATATATATTCTTATCAACCTATGTTGACGATACAGCAAATCAAGGCCGACCCCGAACACGTAGTTGCGCGTCTGGCCGTAAAGGGTTTTGACGGCAAGGAAGCCATCGCCCGCGTAATAGCTCTCGACGACCGCCGACGCGAGCTCCAGCTTAAGAACGACACGGCCGCAGCGCGCCTCAAGAAGATGAGCGATGCTATCGGCAAGGCCATGAAGGCCGGCAACAAAGAGGAGGCTGAGGCTGCGAAGGCTGAGGTGGCTACGCTCAAGGAGGAGCAGAAGGGCTATTCCGATGAGCTGGCACGCACGGAGGCCGATATCCGCACGGAGCTCCTGAATATTCCCAATCTTCCCTGCGCTATGGTGCCTGAGGGGCGGACGGCCGAGGACAACGTGGTGGAGAAGACGGGCGGCCCGATGCCTGAACTCCCCGAAGGTGCTCTCCCGCACTGGGATCTGGCGAAGAAATATAATCTTATAGACTTCGACCTGGGTGTGAAGATTACGGGCGCCGGATTTCCGGTATATCTTGGCAAGGGCGCGAAGCTTCAGCGCGCGCTCATCCAGTTCTTCCTCGACGAGGCTTCGAAGGCCGGCTATCTCGAGGTGCAGCCTCCTTATGTGGTGAACGAGGCTTCGGGCTACGGCACGGGTCAGCTCCCCGACAAGGAGGGCCAGATGTATTTCTGCCCCGCTGACGGGCTCTACCTTATTCCGACGGCCGAGGTGCCAGTAACGAACCTCTACCGCGATGTGATTATCCCTGCCGATCGTCTGCCTATCAAGAACTGCGCATACTCGGCATGCTTCCGCCGCGAGGCTGGCTCGTATGGGCGCGACGTGCGCGGTCTCAACCGTCTGCACCAGTTCGACAAGGTGGAAATCGTGCGCATCGAGAAGCCGGAGGATTCGTATGCGGCTCTCGAGGAGATGAAGGACCACGTGCAGGGGCTTCTGGAGAAGCTTGGGCTGCCCTGGCATATCCTCCGTCTGTGTGGCGGCGACATGAGCTTTACGTCGGCCATCACTTTCGATTTCGAGGTTTATTCCGCGGCTCAGAAGCGCTGGCTGGAGGTGTCGTCGGTTTCGAACTTCGAGACATACCAGGCCAATCGCCTGAAGTGCCGCTATCGCGGCGAGGATAAGAAGCCTCAGCTCTGCCACACTCTCAATGGTTCGGCACTGGCTCTCCCGCGCATAATGGCTGCTCTGCTGGAAAACAATCAGACGCCCGAGGGTATCGTGGTGCCTGAGTGTCTCCGCAAGTACACCGGCTTCGATATCATCGATTGACGCCGCGAAAGATCTGTAATACGCCGAGCCGCAATATCCCAAGCGATATTGCGGCTCGGTTTGTTTCGGGATTAATACAGTGCAGGCGCTTGTGATAGGTCTGACGGGACGGACAATATTATTTATGGTGTCCGGCCGGGGGGGGATTAGTCTTTGCCGGTGAGGATTTTGCGGATTTCGTGGAGTTTTGTGAGGGCTTGCAGTGGGGTGAGATTGTTGATGTCGGTGCCTATTATTTCGTCGCGGATGCCGGAGAGGACGGGGTCGTCGAGCTGGAAGAAGCTGAGCTGCATTCCGCCCTGAACGGCTGCGGAGGCTTCTGTGGCGGGGGCTACGCGTGCTTTGCTGCCGGAGCCGTCGCCTGCGGCGGCGTTTTCGAGCTGGGCGAGGACGCTGTCGGCCCGGCGGATTATGCTCGGGGGCATTCCTGCGAGTTTGGCCACGTGGATGCCGAAGCTGTGTTCGGAGCCGCCTCGAGCGAGCTTGCGGAGGAAGACAACGCGGCCGTCGATTTCGCGGACGGATACGTTGAAGTTGACAATGCGCGGGAAGGAGGCTTCCATGTCGTTGAGCTCGTGGTAGTGGGTGGCGAAGAGGGTCTTGGGGTGCATGTCGGCGTATGTGGCGATATGCTCGACGATGGCCCATGCGATCGAGATGCCGTCGTAGGTGGATGTGCCGCGGCCGAGCTCGTCGAAGAGGATGAGGGAGCGGCGGCTCATGTTGTTGAGGATGGATGCTGCTTCGTTCATCTCGACCATGAATGTGCTTTCGCCGAGGGAGATGTTGTCGCTGGCGCCAACGCGGGTGAAAATTTTGTCGACGACGCCTATCCGTGCGCTTGATGCGGCCACGAAGCAGCCTGTCTGAGCCATGATGACGTTGAGGGCCGTCTGGCGGAGGAGGGCTGACTTGCCCGACATGTTGGGACCGGTGATCATCATGACCTGCGTGGCTTCGTTTTCGAGCTCGACGGTGTTGGCGATATATGGCTCTCCGGGTGGGAGCTGGCGCTCTATGACGGGATGGCGGGCGTCTTCGAGGCGCAGGACGAGGGAATCGTCGACGATGGGGCGCGCGTATTTGTTTTCGAGAGATACGCGGGTGAATGAGTTGAGGACGTCGAGGCGTGCGAGGAGGGATGCGTTGAGCTGGAGCGCGGGGATGTATTGGGCGAGGGCGCGGACGAGTTCGGAATATAGGCGCGTCTGGATTGCCTCGATTTTTTCCTGGGCTCCGATGATTTTTTCTTCGTAGTCCTTGAGTTCCTGGGTGATGTATCGCTCGGCATTGACGAGGGTCTGCTTGCGCATCCACTGGGCGGGAACCTTGGACTTGTGGGTGTTCGTGACTTCGATATAGTATCCGAAGACGTTGTTGTATCCGATTTTGAGGCTTGGGATGCCTGTGGCTTCTGCTTCGCGGGCCTGCAGCTTGAGGAGGTAGTCTTTGCCTTCGTATGCTATTGCGCGGAGCTGGTCGAGCTCGGGGTCGACGCCGGATGCTAAGATTTCGCCGTGTGCGGAGGGTCCGCCCTGTGCGTCGTCGCGTAGTTCGCGGGTGATGCGGTCGCGGATTATGGTGCAGGGATTGAGCTGCTCGCCGGTGCTCTGGAGGGCGGGGAGGCCTGAGCGGCGGCACATCTCGGCAATGGGGACTATGGCTGTGAGGGCGTTGCGGATCTGTATCATCTCGCGTGGGGTGATGCGCTCGCAAGCCACTTTTGCAACGAGGCGTTCGAGGTCGCCGATGCTTTTGAGACGTTCGGCTATCTCTTCGCGTATTTCGGGGGTGCGGAAGAAGTGTTCGACTACATCGAGGCGCTCGTTTATGCCTTTGGGGTCTTTCAGGGGAAAGAGGAGCCACCGGCGCAGGAGGCGCGAGCCCATGGGGCTGACTGTGCGGTCGAGGACGTCGAGGAGGCTTTTTCCTTCAGAATCGAGGGGGGCGATGAGCTCGAGATTTCGGACGGTGAAGCGGTCGAGGCGGACGTATCGCTCTTCTTCGATGCGGGCGAGGGAGTTGATGTGTGAGGTGTGGGAGTGCTTTGTGAGGTCGAGGTAGTGGAGGATGGCTCCTGCGGCGATGATTCCGTGTGCGAGGCGCTCGACCCCGAAACCTTTGAGGGAGGCTGTGCCGAATTGCTTGAGGAGGCGCTCGTTTGCGGCATCGGAGGTGAAGAGCCATTCGTCGAGGTCGAAGATGAGATAGCGCTGGGAGAGCTCGTCTTCGACGCGCTGGCGGAGGCCGCGGCGCACGAGGAGCTCTTTCGGGGCCATGTTTGCGAGAATCTTGTCGACGTAGTCGGGTGTGCCTTCGGCGCAGAGGAATTCGCCTGTGCTGATGTCGAGGAATGCCACGCCCCAGAGGGCTTTTCCTATGTGGAGTGCGGCGAGGAAGTTGTTCTCGCCACGAGAGAGGACGTTGTCGCTGAGGGCTACGCCGGGAGTAACGAGCTCGATGATGTCGCGCTTGACGAGTTTTTTCGTAAGTTTGGGGTCTTCGAGCTGTTCGCAGATTGCTACGCGCTTGCCTGCACGGACGAGCTTGGGGAGATAGGTGTCGAGAGCGTGGTGGGGGAATCCGGCGAGCTCGACGTATTGTGCGGCGCCGTTAGCTCGGCGGGTGAGAGTGATTCCGAGGATTTCGGATGCGACGATGGCATCGTCGGAGAAGGTTTCGTAGAAGTCGCCCACGCGGAAGAGAAGCACTGCGTCGGGATGCTTTGCTTTCATCTCGGCGTATTGCTTCATCAGAGGCGTCTCGACAATTTTCTTAGCCATTTTCGCTGAGTTTCTTGCGGCGCCTCGGGATGGCGATAGAGGTGTATATCTGGATTGCGGCTCCGGCCATGGTGAAGGCTATGAAGTCGCGGAGGGTGCCTCCGGGGATGAAGAGGAAGGCGGAGGCGGCGCAGAAGAAAATGCCGCTCCAGAGCTGAATGCGCAGGAGGCGACGGAGCTTGAGGTCGGAGCCGGAGTAGCGCGTGAATATGCGGCTGACAAGGATAATAAGCGCTCCGGCAGCCGCCACCCAGCGATATACTTCGACGGGTTGCCAGCGGGGTAGGGTAAGGGCTACCAGGAATATGATGAGGCCGAGGGTGGCGAGGCCGTCCATCTCGGAGAAGTTTTTGCTTTCTTTCATTTTGGCTGAGGTGTTTCGAAGACGAATACGTCTTCGTTGTCGCGCTTCATGTTGTATTGCTCGCGGACTACGTGTTCCATGACCTCGGGGTCGTGGACGAGGTTTTCGTTTAGGCGCTGATAGTATAGCATGGTGTCGCGCTGGGCTTCGAGCTCAACGCGGAGGGAGTCGATGGTATGTTCGTAGCGCATGCGGCTGACAAGGGAGTTGTCGCCGACGAAGAGGATATATGCCGCGAGGCAAAGGATAATGATTGTGGGCAGGGGCAGGAATCGCTTTACCCACGGGCGGGGTGAGTTTTCGTTCTCGTTCACAGTGAGGGGAGGGGCTTGATTTTCGGCAAAATTACGAAAAAAAGCCCAAACCACCCACGCCCCTGCATCGGTTTTTTTGATAATTGGGGGAACGTGGTCTAAATACGATTTTATTTCTTTAGCCAGTATTGGCGTTGGGGTTCGTGGAGGTGTTCGATGGCGTAGCGCAGGGCGGTGCGGGGTAGGCGGGTGGAGTTGCGGGTGAGATAGTCGAGGAGGATGGCTCTGTCGCGTTTCCCTATTTCGCGCAGCATCCAGCCGACGGCTTTGTGGATGAGGTCGTGGGGATGGCCGATGAGCATGTCGGCGATGCGAATGGTGGGATGATATATTCCGTTGCGGATAAGTTCGAGTGTGGAGACGATGGCTATCCGCTGTTCCCACAGGTTCGTGCTTTGGGCGAGCCGGTAGAGGATGCCGTGGTCTTCGCTGGCCGAGAGACGGATGTAGACGCCAAGGATGTACCCGCAAGAGAGGTCTACGAGGTCCCAGTTGTTGGCTTGGCGTGCGTGGCGGAGGTAGAAGGTGGCGATGTCGCGGCGTCGTTCTTCTTTTATTCCGAGGGTGTGGGGACTGTCGTTCTTTTTTGGGGTGTTGGCTTTCATTTCTTCGACGAGGAGCAGGAGGGCACAGAGCCTCACTTCGTGCCACTCGGAGTAGAGCATGCGTTCGATTTCTTCGAGAGCCACCCGGAGGCGGACTTCTTTGACGATGGCGCGGGTCTGGGGCACTTTGAGACCTAAGAAGCGATCGCCTTCGCCGTACTGGCCTTTGCCGGTCTTGAAGAATCTCATGAGGTGGTCGCGCTGAGTGTCGTCGCGAAGTGCCATCAGGCGGCTTTGGATGTCGTGGGCTGTGTATTGGGATTGATTCATAACGGAAACAAAGATACCAAAAAAGTGAGAACGATGGTGCAACTGGGGGAGCTTGAATATTTTTTTTGGTATATCGTAAAAAATTCATTACCTTTGCGGGTGCGTAAGGGTGTTGCGTTTGCGGCTCCCGGGCCCGCGAGGGTGTGCGCTAAGATAGTCTTATGGTGTAATGGTAGCACTACAGGTTTTGGTTCTGTCTGTCCAGGTTCGAATCCTGGTAAGACTACAGACAATATATTAATTTTCTCATACCTTTCATCAGGGTCGCTGTGATAGCGACCCTGATGTTTTTTTTTGTGGGTGTTGCGAAGGGATGAAGACGAGGTTGATGGCGTTGAGATGCTAAAATTATTTAAGCAAATCTTAAATTAGGTTTATTTTAGGATTTTATACAAAAAGTTGATTATCTTTGCAGGCGGTATGGGTCGCGTGTTTCTCCCGCCGGATTGGCGCCGGACTCCCGACGGGTCGTACCGACAGACAGAAAGTATAAGTGAATCATAGGTTAACAAAACGTGCAGCCGCTCGTGAGAGTTGCTGCACGTAATCTTTTTTTGTGGGATGGGATTAGTGGCCGGAGTGCATCAGGCGGAGCCATTTGCGGTAGCCGAGGATGGCTATGGCGGTGTAGATTGCGTAGAGGATGCCGTAGAGGGGGATGCCTTTGTAGAAGTAGAGGCCGGAGGAGATGATGTCGACGGCGGTCCAGACGAGCCATTGCTCGACGTATTTTCGGGCGAGCATCCACGTGGCTACCATGGATAGGGCTGTGGTGAGGGCGTCGAGCCATGGGACGGTGCTGTTGGTAAATGTGATTAGCACCCAGGCTATGAAGAGATATATGGCGGTTGTGGCTGCGAGGATGGGAGCCAGACGGCTCAGGGGAAAGCGGGAGATGCGCAGAGGGGCGGACTTGGGGGTCTCCTCTGCGCTTTTACGGGCCTTGTCGCGGCCAGTCCATGCGAGGAGCCCGTAGATGGCCATGACGAGGTAGTAGATGTTCATGGTGAAGTCGGCGTAGAGGCCGGCGCGGAAGTAAACCCACATCGACATGCAGGGCATGAGGAGGCCTGCGAGCCACAGGAGGCGGTTGGCGCGGTATTCCCAGTAGAGATAGAGGAGGCCGATGATGAAGCCTCCGATTTCCATTGCTTTGTCGAATGTGAGGAATTCCATGTGTCAGAATTTGATGTTGACGGTGGCCATTACGTGTGCCGGGGCTTGGGCTGCGAATCCGCAGTAGCGGTATATTACTTTTTGGCCGTCGGTGTCGATGTAGTAGCCTGAGCCGGCGTAGCCGTTGCTTTCGTATTTTGCGTTGAAGATGTTGTAGACGGTGGCTCCGATGCGGGCTTCTTTGATGCCGAGGATGCTGCGGAAGGTCCATCCGGCGGAGAGGTTGCTGAAGAAGTAGTGTGGGAGGGTCTGCTCTTCGACTCGTGCGTTGGTCATGTATTGCTTGGACACGTAGTGGCTTTCGAGGGCTGTGTCGAGGCCGCGCCAGTGGAAGGAGAAGGAGTTGTTGAGGGTGATGTCGGGGGAGAATGCGATGGGGGTGTCGCCGCAGGGAATCTCGATGGGATTGGTCCACTCGTCTTCGTAGATGTATTCGACGAAGTCTTTGATGCGGTTGCGGGAGAAGGTGGCGTTGACTTGCCACTCGAACCAGGATACGGGCTTGAGAGCGGCCTGGAGCTCGATGCCTGCGCGGTAGCTGTCGGGGACGTTGACGCTCATGGGGTTGCCGGTGTCGGAGAGCTGGCCTGTGAGGACGAGCTGGTTGCGATAATCCATGAGGTAGAGGTTGGCCCCGCCGGTGAATATGTTGGAGCTGAAGGTGTAGCCGAGTTCGTAGTCGAACATCCGTTCGGCCTTGGGCTCGTGGCCGGGGTCGGCGTCGGTGAAGTTGTCGTGTGTGGGCTCCTTGTGTGCTACGCTCCAGGATGCGAACAGGCGGTGGCGGCGGTCGGCGGATGCCCAGTTGAGGCCTATCTTGGGATTGAAGAAGTTGTAGCGCTTGTCGATGTCAAGCTGCTGCGGTGCGGAGGTGTTGTAGTCGTATGTATCGGATGTGCCGTTTATGGTGTAGTGTATTCCGCGGTACTGGAGGTCGGCGTATGCGCTGAGGCCGTGGCCGGCGTCGATATTTGCGCGTGCATATATGTTTCCGTCGAGTTTTTCGCCGATGTGGCGGTAGTATTCCTGCGAGGGGTCGAGGGCGCCAATGTAGTTGCGGACCCATTCGACCGTGCCGAAGTGGTGGCCGCGGAAGTTGTTGAGGGCTCCTCCGAGTGTGGCGTCGATGCGTCCGTGTCGCCATGTGAGGGAGAATAATCCTCCTCCGAATCCGTTTCGCAGGCTTTTGTCGCGGATAAGGTCGGATTTTTTTACGATCGTGCCGTCGGGGAGGGTGTATGGCTCGAGGCCGTATTCGATGAGTGTGCGACGGGTCTTGTACTGCTCGTAGTATCCGTCGCCTTTGGTGTAGTGGAGGGCGAGGTTGAGATGCCATTCGCGGGCAATGTCCTGTCCCCAGTGGAGCTGGAAGTTGTGCTGGGTGTAGTTGTCGGTCTGGTTGGGATAGTAAGCGGTGTGGCCTTCTGAGTCGGTGTATTCTCCGCAGGGGTTATATCGGCGGCCGTATTTCTCCATGTCCTCTCGGGAGGCGTAGTCCCAGGCCATGTATGTCTGTTCTTTGCCACCGAAGGCTATGAGGCGGAGGGAGGTTCCACCGTTGACGTATGCTGCCTGGCCGAAGTAGCTCCAGAGCTTGGAGAATGCGCGGTCGATGTACCCGTCGGTGCCTGCGTGGGATATGCGTGCATCGACGCTCCAGTGGTCGCCGAGGAGGCCTGTGCCGAGGCGGAGGGTCTCCTTGTTGGTGTTGTACATTCCGTAGGATCCGGCAAATTCGGCGTAGGGGTCGAATGATGGAGCGTCGGTGAGGAGATTTATTGAGCCGCCGAAGGCTCCGGCGCCGTTTGCGCTCGTGCCTACACCTCGCTGAATCTGCACGTCTCGGACGCTTGATGCGATGTCGGGCATATTCACCCAATACACGTTGTGGCTCTCGGCATCGTTAACGGGGACGCCGTTGGTGGTGATGTTGATGCGAGAAGCGCCGGAGCCTCGGATCCTCAGGCCGGTGTAGCCCATTCCCGTGCCGGCATCGCTTGTTGCGAGCAGGGATGGCGTCATGGCCAGGAGGAATGGCATGTCGCGGCCGTCGTTTTCGCGGTCGAGCTGTTTTTTGGATACGTTTGTGAAGGCTACGGGAGTGGAGGCTGTTGCGCGGTTTGCGAGCACTTCCACATTGCGGAGATTGATGATGGATGAGTCGGCCGCTTCGTCGGCGGCGAGGGCGTGGAGTGGCGCCAATAAGGCGGCCGCGGCCACGGGGAAGAAAAGAATCTTCTTTGTCATTTGATAGTTTTTTTCTCTACGCCGGTATTACCCGGATCAGGTTCAAAGGGTATGATCTCAGCTTCGGCGCCGCGTCCCTCCGGACGTCGGGCATTGCCGTCGCACCCCTAAAAATATTTTGTCGAGGGCAAAGTTACGACTTTTCTCCGAAACTCCCTCACGCGGAAGTGAGGAGATTTAGGAAAAATGAAAATTGTTCCGAGATTGGTGCAAAAAGTGTGATTGTTCCTTCGATGGTGCAATCCGGGGCGATTAGTTGCGGATGTTGCGGGGGTGGTGGAGGAGGATTTCTTCGCGGAGGAGGGTTGTGTCGAGGTGGAGGTATATTTCGGTTGTGGCTATTGATTCGTGGCCGAGCATCTGCTGGATGGCGCGGAGATTTGCCCCTCCTTCGAGGAGGTGTGTTGCGAAGGAATGGCGCAGGGTGTGTGGGGAGACGGTCTTGGCCACGCCTGCGGCTTCGGCAAGTTGCCGCACGATGAGGAATATCATCACGCGCGTGAGGCGCCGGCCGCGGATGTTGAGAAAGAGTATTCCTTCTTCGCCGGGCTTGGTGTCGGCTTTGAGGCGGTCGGGGATGTAGTCGCGGAGGGCGTCGATTGCTGTGGCGCTGAGGGGGACGAGCCGCTGTTTGGAGCCTTTGCCTTCGACGAGCACAATTCCTTCGTCGAGGTGGAGTTGGCCGAGCGAGAGGTTGCAGAGTTCGCTCACGCGGAGACCGGAGCCGTAGAGCATCTCTATGATGGCGCGGTTGCGTATGCCCAGGGGAGAGGCGGTGTCGCAGGCGGCTATCATTCTTTCGATTTCGTCGAGGGAGAGCACCGGCGGGAGGCGTCGGATGCGCGAGGGTGTGTCGAGGAGTGCGGCGGGGTTGGAGGGGATGATTTTTTCGAGCTCGAGATATGAATAGAACGACCGTATGCCTGCGAGGATACGGGCTGTGGATGCGGGGGCGATGCCGAGGTCGCAGAGTTCGTCGAGGAAGAGGCGGAGGTCGTCGGCGGAGGCGTCGGTTTGGGGGATGCCTCGGCTTTCGAGCCACTGCGTGAGCTTGGCGATGTCGGAGAGATATGCGGTGCGGGTGTTTTCGGACAGGCCTCGCTCGAGCAGGAGATATGCCTTGTAGCCTTTGATATGTGGCATGGCGGGGAGTGGGGGGGGGATGTCAGATGGTGCCTTGCTCGACGAGGCTGGCGATGCGGTCGAGGGTGGCGTCTTCGGCGTTCTTTTGGGGTCGGAATTCGCTTTTGAGGCTTACGCCGAAGAGTTTTCCGAATCCTTGCCAGAATCCGGCCCTGAATGCTCCGAGAAAGGCCTTGACGATGTCGTATGAGCTTTGGTGTGTCTCTCTCTGGACGAGTTTTACGAGGACTTTGGCCTGGCGCTTGGAGAATTTGCGGAGGATGGGCTTGTATTGCTTGAAGAGTGCGCCTTCCATTTGCTTGAGGTATTCCTCTCGTTCTTTCTGGGTGGGGAATGTCTCGATGTATTCGTATGTCTCGATGAGGGTTTCGGCTATGAGTTTGGCGTATGGCAGTGTGAGCTTCACGTCGCGGACAGTGCGCCAGTATTCCTGCTCCTGCTTCTTGTTTTTGAACTTCATGGGGGGATAGACCGTGAGTTCGCGGAGGTAGAAGTGGATTATTGAATCGCCGTTTTCATCGAATCGCCAGTTGAAGCCGCGGATGTATTTGGGCTTGTACTCGCTTATTGCGTCGATGGGCTCGTCTTGTGTCATGACGCGTGCTTCCGGGGGCTTGGGGCTTGCTTTTTTGGGGGCGGCGAGGATGGTCTGCCCGCCGAGGAAGAAGGTGGCGAGCAGGACGAGCGGGAGCAGGAGCGATGAGAGGAGAGAATGGCGAAGGGGGGTCATGACTGTGTGTCGCGGGCAACGGGAGGGTAGTCGAGGGTGTAGTGGAGCCCTCGAGATTCTTTTCGTTCCTTTGCCTGGCGCATGATGAGATAGCCTACGTTGATGATGTTGCGGAGCTCGCATATCTCGCGGGATACTTTCGAGCGCTTGAATAGGTCTTCGGTCTCTTCGTAGAGGATGTCGAGGCGATTCCATGCGCGGTCGAGGCGGAGGTTGGAGCGGACGATGCCGACGTATGTGCCCATGATCTGGCCGACTTCGCGGGCGCTTTGGGTGATGAGCACCATCTCTTCGGGCGAGCGGGTGCCTTCGTCGTTCCACTGGGGCACGTCGGTGCGGAGGCTCAGGTGCTTCACTTCTTCAGTGGCGTGTCGGGCTGCGGCGTCGGCATATACTACGGCTTCGATGAGCGAGTTGGATGCGAGGCGGTTTCCGCCGTGGAGGCCTGTGCAGGAGCATTCTCCGAGGGCGTAAAGATGGCGGATGCTCGATTCGCCGTGCTCGTCGACTTTAATGCCGCCGCAGAGATAGTGGGCAGCGGGGGCTACGGGGATGTAGTCGCGGGTGATGTCGATTCCGAGTTCGAGGCACTTGCGATAGATGTTTGGGAAGTGGCGGCGGGTCTCTTCGGGGTCTTTGTGGGTGACGTCGAGATAGACGTGGTCGTCGCCGTTGAGCTTCATCTCGGAGTCGATGGCTCGGGCCACAATGTCGCGCGGGGCCAGAGAGAGGCGCGGGTCGTACTTGTGCATGAACTCTTCGCCCCGGAGATTGCGGAGGACGGCGCCGTAGCCTCGCATTGCTTCGGTGATGAGGAAGGACGGGCGGTCGCCGGGGTGGAAGAGGGCCGTGGGGTGGAACTGGATGAATTCCATGTCCTTGACGGTGCCTTTGGCGCGGTATACCATGGCGATGCCGTCGCCGGTGGCGACAAGAGGATTGGTGGTTGTCTGGTATACGGCTCCGCATCCGCCGGTGGCCATGATCGTAACTTTGGAGAGGAAGGTGTCGACTTCGCCGGTGGCCATGTCGAGGACATATGCTCCGTAGCAGCGGATGTCTTTGGTGCGCCGGGTGATTCGCTTTCCGAGATGGTGCTGTGTGATGATCTCTATTGCGAAGTGGCCTTCGAAGACGTCGATGTCGGGATTCTCGCGCACGGCGCGTATGAGGCTCTGCTGGATTTCGAAGCCGGTGTTATCGGCGTGGTGGAGAATCCGGAACTCACTGTGTCCGCCTTCGCGGTGGAGGTCGAAGGATCCGTCCTCGCGCTTGTCGAAGTCTACGCCCCATTCAAGGAGCTGGCGTATCTGCTCGGGAGCGCCTTTCACCACTTTTTCGACGGCAGCGGGGTCGCTGAGCCAGTCGCCGGCCACCATCGTGTCGTGGATGTGCTTATCGAAGTCGTCGACTTCGAGGTTCGTCACGGAGGCGACGCCGCCCTGCGCGAGGGCCGTGTTGGCTTCGTCGAGAGTAGTCTTGCATACGAGGGCCACGCGGCCGGTTCCGGCCACTTTGAGGGCAAAGCTCATCCCGGCAATGCCCGAGCCGATGACGAGATAGTCGTATTTTCTTTCCATACCGGATGAAAAATCGTAGAAGGGGGGGGCGAGGAGAGAGGTAGAGGTGGGCGGTAAGCTATGGCTTAGACCGTGAGGATTTCTTTTTCTTTGGCGGCGAAGATGTCGTCGATGCGTTTGAGATATTTGTCGTGGAGTTTCTGCACGGAGGTTTCGGCGTCCTTTTCGACGTCTTCGGGCATGCCGGCCTTAACGGCTTTCTTGAGGCCGTCGATAGCTTCGCGGCGGGCGTTGCGGACGCTCACCTTTGCATTCTCGGCTTCGGCCTTGCACTGCTTGACGAGGGCTTTGCGGCGGTCTTCGGTGAGAGGGGGAATAGCGAGGCGGATTACTTCGCCGTTGTTTTCGGGCATGATTCCGATTTCGGAGTTGATGATCGCTTTTTCGATTTCCTTGAACATGCTCTTCTCCCAGGGGGTGATGGCGATGGTGCGTGCGTCGGGCACTGAGATGTTTGCGACATTGGAAACGGGCACAGCCGAGCCGTAGTAGTCGACCCTGATGCCGTCGAGGATCTTGGCGTTAGCCTTTCCTGCGCGGATGCGTGCGAGAGTTTCGTCGAGGTATTCCACGGCCATTTCCATCTTTTCTTCGGCCGGATTGATGTATGTGCTGACTTCGCTCATGGTTAGGTTTTTTTGAAGGTGGAGAAATTCTTGAGATTCAGGGGTGGGATGATCAGTATACGAGTGTGCCGATGGGTTCGCCGGCTATTACCTTCAGGAGGTTGCCGGGGGTGTCCATGTCGAACACGACGATACGCATGCCGTTTTCCTTGCAGAGCGTGGTGGCCGTGAGGTCCATGATGCGGAGGCCGCGGTTGTATATCTCGTCGTATGTGATTTTGTCGAATTTAGAGGCCGTGGGGTCTTTCTCGGGGTCGGCGGTGTAGATTCCGTCGACGCGGGTGCCTTTGAGCATCACTTCGGTGCGGAGTTCGACGGCGCGGAGGGCGGAGGCGGTGTCGGTGGTGAAGAAGGGATTTCCGGTGCCTCCGGCTACAATCACCACGCGTCCTTGGTCGAGGAGCTCGTTGGCGCGGGCGGTGGAATACTGTTCGCCGATGGGAAACATGCCGATGGATGTGAGCACAGCAGCAGGCTGTCCTTCCGACTCGAGGGCGGAGCTGAGGGCGAGGGAGTTGATGACGGTGGCGAGCATTCCCATCTGGTCGCCTTTCACGCGGTCGAATCCTTTAGCGGCTCCGGAGAGGCCGCGGAAGATGTTTCCGCCGCCGATGACGATAGCCACTTTCACGCCTGCTTGCGCGATAGTGCGGATCTGAGCGGCATACATGTTGAGGCGCTCGGTGTCGATTCCGTATCCTTGTGCCCCCATCAGCGATTCTCCGCTGAGCTTGAGGAGTATTTTGCTGTATT
The DNA here is from genome assembly GCA_947176295.1 of uncultured Porphyromonadaceae bacterium. GTDB lineage: Bacteria > Bacteroidota > Bacteroidia > Bacteroidales > Muribaculaceae > CAG-873. The sequence continues at coordinate 52,411 of CAMWQB010000001.1, read as the reverse complement.
TGTTTTCCATGCTGCAAAAATAGAAAAATATTTTGAAGGGTTGCTCAATAATCGCTGAAAAGTTTGGGCTTGATACAAATTCCGACGCGGAGCTGGGAGTGGAATTCCTTGTAGGCGAGGAGGCCTTCGCCATAGCCGTTGTAGTACTGGACGAAGAAATACTGGTTGTCGCCCTTGAGGATGCGCCAGCAGAATTCTACGGTGGTGTTCATATTGAAGTTCCAGCCTTTGCGCTTTGTGACCGTAACGCCTCCTACGAATCGGCGGTCGTTGCTCATCACCTGAAATCCGGTCTGGAACAGGCCGGTGTAGTAGAGGAGGTCGCGGTTGTTCTCGCCGTCGACAATAGGCACCCACACCTTGCCGTGGACCATGAGGTTGGGCGAGACCATGATGTTTGCCGCGAGCGAGACTTTGTTCCACGAACGGCTCTGGATGCTGTCGCGTCCGTTGCTCTCGTGTTCGAGGATGAGCGACATCTTACCTATGTACCGGTTCTTGACAAAGAGTGGCTTGGTGAGGCCGATACCGGGATTGAAATTGAGGTCGGTCATGGGCATGGAGTTCTCGAGGACGTTCCAGAAGCACTTCTGGGTGTAGAAGAGATAAAGATATGTTCCCCATGGGAGGGTGGAGCGGGTGAGGCGCTGGGCGATGGATATCTGGAACTTGATGTTTGTATTCTCCTTTGTGGGTTTAGGGCCTATGGACGGACCGAATATGAAGTAGTTGTCCTTATACAGGCCGAAGTATGGCTGGTTGGAGAAGTCGCGAAGCACGCTGTCGGTGGTGAGGGCTTCGAATTCGGGCGATGTGAGAATCTGGGCTAAGGCCTTGTCGGGCACAGCGAGTGCGGCGAGGGCTATGAGCAGGATGGCAGCGGCGGTGTGCCGCAGTCCGGCAAAGCATGTCGTCATAATCTTCGTCATCATATCAGTCGATTTTCCCTTCGGGAGCTTCCTCACGGAGGGGATAAGAGTTGCGGAGCTTTTCGAAATCTTCGGGATGGGCGCGGAAGGCTGCCGTGTCGGCCATGGGGTCGTAGCTTTCGGCTACTCCGGTGGGCGAGACAGTGCGGGCGCAGGCCGGGGGCTGAGGCTCGTTGAGGTGGACACGAGGCAGATAGAAGAGGGTGGTAACGGCGTCGGCCACCTGTTGCGATGCTCTTACTTTCCCGGCAGCGGAGTATCCGGCGATGTGTGGCGTGGCTATTGCCGCACGGTGGAGGAGTTCGCGCGACACGTCGGGTTCGCCTTCCCAGCAGTCGATGACAGCTTTGCTCACGAAGCCCTCGTCGAGTGCGCGCACCAGAGCGGGATTGTCGACTATGGCTCCGCGGGCGCTGTTGATAAGGATAGGTGCGCGGCGGAGTTTGCGGAAGAAAGCTTCGTCGGCCATGTGGAATGTGGGGTGCTCGCCCGTGCGGGTCAGGGGGGTGTGGAATGTGATGATGTCGGCTTTCTCGGCGATTTCATCGAGCGAGGCCCAGTCGTCGCCCCCTTCGGCCTGCTGCCGGGGAGGATCGTAGCGGAGCACTTTCATGTCGAGTGCGCGAGCCCAACGCTCGACGATGCTTCCGACGTGGCCTACACCTATGATTCCGATAGTGTGGGCGCCGAGCGGCTTGCACACAACCTGCATGAGCGAGGCGAAGACGTATTGGGCCACGGCCGGGGCGTTGCAGCCCGGGGCGTTCACCACGACGATGCCGCGGGAAGCGCACCACTCGGTGTCGATATGGTCGGTGCCGATGGTGGCCGTGGCGATGAGGCGGCAGCGCGAGCGGCCGAGAAGAGCCTCGTCGCAGCGGGTGCGTGTGCGCACGATTAGAGCGTCGCAGTTTTCCACGGCCTTGGGCGTGATTTCATCGGCGGGGAGATAGTGCACGTTGGAGGCGTATGGCTCGAGCACTCCCCGGAGATAGGGCACGTTTGCCTCGATTATGATGTTCAGAGAAGGATTTGGCATAGATAGAGGGCGAGATATGTGGCGGCAATGATGATTGGGGCGAGGCCTGTGCGCTCGCCGCGATGGGTGCTGAAGTATCCGGCGGTTTCGAAGGAGGCGCAGTAATTGAGCAGGGGCACGTAGGAGATGAGGTTCTGATAGTCGATGGCCATGCCTATGAGGGTGGCGAGCGAGAGGGTGGCGAAGGCACCGCTATAGGCGCGTGCGCGTGCGTTGTAGGCGATGGTCTTCATCACGTTCATGGTGAAGCTGCCCACGAGCAGGAGAGCCGTGAGACCCACGGCCGTGAGCAGGCTGATGGCCGATGCCGACGGAATCTGCGAAAAGATGTTCACGAGCTCCGGCATGTGGATGGTGTCGGGCCTCAGGAGGCCGCAGGCTCCCATTATCCACCAGGGAGTGATGAGGCCGAGAAGCGCGGCCACGATGGTGCGGCTGTTGAAGATGCGCATTTGTCCGCATCCGAGGAGAAATACGGGGATGTAGAGGACGTAGCAATACTGGGTGGCACAGCCTGTGCTGAGAATCAGGAATATGAGGAATATCCTGCGGGTGCGCACGGGGCAGCGGTAGCAGCTGAAGAGAATCATCAGGCACCCTGCCACGGCGATGGCGAGGGCCGTGCCCGTATAGAACTGGACGCCGAGGCCCGGTGTGGCCATCTGCAGGGTGGCGAAGAGGGCCATCGGGAGGGCGGTCTGCGAGCGGAGGATATTGAAGAATTTGGCCGTGAGGGCGGCGGCGAGCACGAGCGCCACATTTGCGGCGAGCGAGATGAGGAGGTCGGCCGGCCCCGGGGCTATCCACTCGTTGGCCGAGGGCAGGATGAGGCCTTTGTCGGCTGAGACGGGGGTGTAGAGCCCGAGAGAGTAGGTGAGTATAAATGCGCCAAGGGCCAGGCCGAGCATCAGCCCGGCAAAGCCCTTGGAATGGACGAATCGTGTGAGGTCGGCGTATTTCACTCTGCGTTGGTGCTTGAGTCGGCGAGGGCAAGGAGGTCCTTGCCAATGTCGCGGCGGAAATACATTCCGTCGAAGCGGATGGTGTCGAGTGTGGCGTATGATGCGGCGAGGGCTTCGCGGGGAGTGGCTCCGTAGGAGCTGACGGCCAGGACGCGGCCGCCGGATGTGAGGAGCGCGGGCCCGTCGAGGCTGGTGCCGGCGTGGAACACAACGGTGGTTTCGCCCGGAGCGGGCACGCCTTCGATTTTCTTGCCCTTGGCATATGCTTCGGGGTAGCCTCCGCTCACGGCCATCACCGTTGCGGCAGCGCGCGGGTCGATTTCGAGAGGCATGTCGCCGAGGGAGCCGCGTGCGGCTGCGGCCATAAGCTCCACGAGGTCGGATGCGATGCGGAGCATGACGACTTCTGTCTCGGGGTCGCCCATGCGGACGTTGTATTCAATCACCATGGGGTCGCCGCCAACATTGATGAGGCCGAAAAAGATGAATCCGCGGTAGTCGGTGCCGTCTTTGATGAGGCCTTCGACCGTAGGGCGGACTATGCGCTCATCGACTTTCTTCATAAAATCTTCATCGGCAAAGACAACGGGGCTCACAGCGCCCATGCCGCCGGTGTTGAGGCCCGTGTCGCCTTCGCCTATGCGCTTGTAGTCTTTGGCTACGGGCAGGAGACGATAGCCTCCGTGGCCGTCGGTGAGGGCGAAAACGCTGCATTCAATGCCTTTGAGGAACTCTTCGATGACTACGTGGGAGCTGGCCTTCCCGAACTTTCCGCCGAGCATCTCGGCGAGTGTCTTGCGGGCTTCGTCGAGTGTCTCGGGAATGATGACGCCCTTGCCTGCGGCGAGGCCGTCGGCCTTGAGGACGTAGGGGGGCTTGAGGGTTTCGAGGAAAGCGTAGCCTTCTTCGATTGTGTCGGGCGTGAATGTGCGGTATGCGGCCGTGGGGATTCCGTAGCGTGCCATGAATCGCTTGGCGTGGTCCTTGCTGGCTTCGAGCATGGCTCCTGCTTGGGTGGGGCCTACAAAGAGGGGCTTCTGCGGGTCGATGGCGCGGAAATGGTCGACGATGCCTGCTACGAGGGGGTCTTCATTGCCCACTACAACCATGTCGATGGCTTTTCCGGCGATGATTTCGCCGATGGCGTCGAAGTCGAGGGGAGATGCTTGGATGTTGGTGCCGAATGCGCCGGTGCCGCCGTTGCCGGGGGCGATGTATAGTTGTTTGCACAGAGGGCTCTGGCTGATTTTCCAGGCGAGTGCGGCTTCGCGGCCGCCGCTGCCGAGCAGGAGTATGTTCATGATGGTTGAGCGTTATATGGTGGTAGGGGGAGAGTGCGGGATGGGTTATTCTTCGGACTTGCCGTCGGTTTTTTCGCCGGATTTGTTGCGCCAGCCCATCATGGGGCGGAAGCTGGCCTTCTCTTCCTTGTCGGCAGGGATGCTGGGGCCTCGGCCGAAAGCCTCGAGGCGCAGACGGCGGTGGGGCCGCTCTCCCTCGGGAAGCGGAGCCGTTTCGCCGCGGCCGAAGTGGCGCGGTTGGCGAGCTTCGGGGTCGCGGGCGGGACGTCCTGTGCCTTTGTCGAAGCGGCGGCGGTCCTTGTCGGCGGCAAAGGGCTTGCGGTCCTTGCGGAAGTCGGAGGGACGCTTCTCGCGCTTGTCGGCAGCAAAGGGCTTGCGGTCTTTGCGGAAGTCGGAGCTCTTCTTTTCGGGGCGTCGGCGTGCGTCGGCGCGTTCTTCGTCTTTTATCGAGCCGCCGGCTGCGCGGAAGTCGCGCTTGGAGCCTTCGAAGATTACGTACTCGCGGAGTTCGCAGTCGAGGCCGCCATTGTTCACGGCCATCTTCTGAGAGGGTGCGAGCCCTATTTCGCGGAAGTATTCGTCCTTATATCCGATGATCCATGCATGGTAGCCGGTGAAGACGTGCTTGAGCTTCGTGCCTATGGTGCGGTAGAGGGCCTCCATGTCGGGGGCTGATATTCTCTGGCCGTAGGGGGGATTGGTGATGAGGATGCCTGCGGGTTGAGGCGCGCTCTCCCACTTGCTCAGGGGCTTCACCTCGGCCGACACGTAGCGGCTGACGCCTGCGCCCTTGAGGTTGCCCAGAGTTATCTCGATTGCTTTCGGCGAGATGTCCGCGCCGATTATGGGGAAGGCCGGGGTGCGCTCGGCGCTGTCGTCGTTGAAGATGGTTTCGAAAAGCTCCTTGTCGAAGTCGGGCCAGGTCTCGAAAGCGTAGTGCTGGCGGAACACGCCGGGATATATGTTGGCGGCTATGAGGGCGGCCTCGACGAGGAATGTTCCGGAGCCGCACATGGGGTCGACAAAAGGAGCGTCGCCGCGATATCCGCTTTTGAGGATTATGCCTGCGGCGAGCACCTCGTTGATGGGAGCTTCCGTCTGGCCGCCGAGGCGGTATCCGCGCTTGTGGAGGCTCTCGCCTGAGGAGTCGAGGGAGACTGTAACGTCGGAGCCGTGGATGTGGACGTTAAGAATTATGTCGGCGTTCTCGAGGCGCACACGCGGGCGGCTGTCGGGGCCGAAGTGGTCGCGGAACCAATCGACGATGCCGTCCTTCACGCGGTATGTGGCGAAGCGTGTGTGGGTGAATTCGTCGCCGAAGGCTACGGTGTCGATGCTGAAGGTCTTTTCGAGGTCGAGAAGCGTGCTCCAGTCGTAGGCTTTTATGTGCTGATAGAGCTCGTCGGGGGTCGAAGCGCGGAATTTGTAGAAGGGCTTGAGAATCCGGAGGGCTGTGCGACAGCAGAAGTTTGCACGGTAGAGGGTCTCGAGGGAGCCTTCGAAGGCCACCATCCGCCGGCCGGGTTCGACGTTGAGCGCGCCGAGGCCGCGGAGCTCCTCGGCAAGCACGTCTTCGAGCCCTTGGAAGGTCTTGGCAACCATCTCGAATGTGGGTGCTGGTGTCATATCTTAAGCGTCAGTTTTTTCAAAAGTCTATTATGGTGCAAAAGTAATCAAATTCCGTCAATTGCCCAAATCAAAAAAGCGCCTCCGCGATGCGGAGACGCTTTAGGTTTGATATGTCGGCTTGGCCGTGGAGGGATGTGCTTCCTCTCCACTTTCGGTCGAAGGGACTTACTTGATGACAATCTTGCGCGAGTCTACGCGGCCGTTGTCGGCGGTGCTGCGGAGCACGTATACGCCGGGGGTGGCGGCAGAGGCGTCGAGGTTTGCGGTGTCGCCGGAAGCGGAAGCCGTGGCGGCGAGCATGCCACTGAGGCTGTAGAGCTCGGCGCGGATGCCGTTGGCGCCGGCGGCGAATACTTCGAAGGAGCGGCGGCCGGTGGGCGTAACGATGAAGTCGGATGCGTCAACCATGATGTCGGCGATGCCGGTGAGGTTGAGCACCTTCTTCATGCCTGCGAGGGCATCGAGGCGTCCTGCGCCGAAGCGGTTGGGAGCGGCTTCGACATACTGGTCGCGGACAGAGGTCTCGTTGAGGATATTCACCACGTCGTCGTATTTGAGGGTCGGGTCGGCCTGGAGCCAGAGGGCTATTACGCCTGCGGTGAAGGGCGACGACATGGATGTGCCGGACATCTGACACCAGTAGTAGGTGCGGTTCTGCTTGTTGAATGTAGCGTCCTTGTAGGCAGTGGACTGTGCGATTTCATCCGATTTGGGGTCGAGCTTGGCGGTGTAGTAGGAGCTGAGCGAGGAAATCACGGCCATGCCGGGGCCGGCAACGTGGGGGAGCACACGGCCGTCGAAAGTCGTGCCGTAGGAGGAGAAGTCGGCGATATCGCCTTTCTTGTAGCGAGTGTTTAATCTTGCGAGGCCCTGAAGGGTGGGAATGGAGGTCTCGTTGACGTATGCGCCGATGGCGAGCACGTTCTTGGCCGTGGCTATTCCGTTGATGGAGTTGTCGGGGTTGCCGTTGGTGTAGCCGGCGATGCCGTTGGAGTAGAAAGCCAGGCGGCCGGATGCGAACATGTCTACGCTCTGTCCGGGGTTGCCTTCAACTGCGATGGCGGGGTAATATGCGTTACCCGAGCCGCCGAGCTGGAGAGTTACCTGAGTGTTGTAGCGATTGTTGGAGGGGTCCACTTTGGTGGCGATGAACACGGCGGAGCTGTTGCCGAAAGCCTTGTCGAAAGCAGCATTGTGGATGTAGGTGGGCATGTTGTAGTTGGAGCTGGTGATGATTGCCATCGTCTCCTGCTTGTCGGTGGAATTGAGGTTCTTGTCGACGGTGTAGCTCCACACAACTTTTCCGGTGGCGCGCTCGAAAATCTGGAATGTTACCTTGTAAATGGAAGCATCGTATCCCCAGATGTCGACAACGCCGCTCGCGGAAGCACTCATTGAGGGGAAGGTCTTGATTTCCTTGGAGGAGGCAGTGAATTCCTTGTGGAGCGAAATAGCGTCGGTGCCTTCGTTGCCGGCGGACACGCAGATGATCATGTCCTTGCCGATGCTTTCGAGGTAGCGGGAGTTTGCGTCGGTGCCGTCGTGGGGGCCGGTGTTGTGGCCAAGCGAGATGTTCATCACGCAAGGCTTGCCCTGGCTCTTGGCGTAGCTGTAAACTTTTTCAGCTGCGAGGAGGATGTTTGTGCCCTCGGTGGTGCCGCAGGCAGCAGCGATGTCGGCAGCGATGGCCGGCCCGCGATAGTCGGTAGCGGAGGTCCAACGGTTGGAAGCAATCTGATTGCTGCCGGTGTTTGCGTTGATGAATGCAACCTTGGTGAATTTATCGGTGAAGCTGCCGGCCATGCAACCGAGCACGTGTGTGCCATGGGTCTCGTCGGAGTCGTCGGTTGTGAAGTTGGCAATTTTCTCAGGGGTGTCGTAGGTAGTGATGGCGCCAGTGTTGCCTGTGATTACGAACACGCGCGAGGCACGAGACTTGCCGTCCTTATTGAGGAAGTTGGGGTTGTTCACGTCCAGACCCTTGTCCATGAGGCCGACAACGATGCCTGTGCCGTCGTAGACATTGCCTCCGACTTCGGGCGAGCCTTCGAGGATGGGATTCACGCCTGTGCCCTTCTTGGCTGCATAAAGGAGGGGGTGTGCTTCGGGGCTGAGGGCGATGCCCTTGACCTGGGCCATCTCGGCGGCTGCCAGCATTTCGGGTGCCGACATCCTCACGATAGCCATATCCTCGCGGGTGGTGAGGACTTCAAAACCGCGTTCTTCGAGAACGGAGGCATCCTCGCCGGGAGCGAGAGTTACAACTACTGCCACCTTGTCGTCTATTGCGACTGGAGCGGGGAGGGCCTTTACATTTTCGCCACTGCGGCTGAGCACTTCGGAGGCCATAACACGCTGGGCGAGCGAAGCTGCCGAGAGGTCGAGCTTCGACTGAGCGGACGTCGTCATTGCGGCCGCTGCAGCAAGAGTGAGTAGTATTATTTTCTTCATATCGATTGTTGAGATTCGAAGTGTGATAATCAAAAAGGCAGTAAATGCACAAACAAAGTGTGCAAAGTTAATGAAATATTCGTATTTCGCCAACTAAATGCCCTAAAAAAATCTCAAAAACATCTACCTTGCCCGAAAAACTGCATGTGCCGGCAATTATTGTTCGGAGGTTGAGCCGGGGGTCTGCACATGATGTGCATTACTTTCGGGGTAATTTTGTGTTAGATATATAGATTGTAATCAGAATATATAATATATATGGAATGCTGCAATAATAAACATGAACATGGCCACCACCACGGGCACTCCCGCCATCACCACCATCATTGCGATGGGGAGGGATGCAGCTCGTCGGTGCGTAGATATTCCGCGGAGATAGAGTCGGCGGTGTTGCTTGCCATCGGTCTTGCGGTGCCTCATGTCTTTCCGGCAATCCCGTGGCTGCAGGGGGTTGTGTGCGCTCTTGCGCTCCTGCCTGTGGGACTGCCTGTGGTGAGGGAGACTTTGGGAGAGTGGCGGCGAGGAGATTTCTTCAATGAGTTTTCGCTGATGGTGCTTGCAGCCGCAGGAGCATTTACGCTTGGCGAATATCCGGAGGGGGTTGCCATCCTGCTTTTTTATTCCCTGGGCGAGAAACTCGAGGATGCTGCTACCGAGCGCTCTCGCGAGCGCATACGGGCACTCCTGAGCAAGCTTCCCGAGCGGGCGCAGGTGGAGGGTCGGGGGCTTGTCGACCCGAAAGAGGTGCGTCGCGGAGAGGTGATAGTGGTGCGCCCGGGCGAGCGGGTGGCCCTCGACGGCGAGCTGCTGTCGGATGAGGCCGCGTCGTTCGACACGTCGGCCTTCACGGGCGAAAGCCTGCCCGTGGAGCTGGAGCCGGGAGGCGAAGTTGCCGCCGGGTCTATCCCCGTGGATCGCACCGTGCGCCTGCGCGTGAGCCGTCCATATGGCGAAAGTTCGATGAGCCGCATCCTTGCGATGATCGATGATGCCGCCTCGCGGAAGTCGCGCACGGAGACCTTGCTGCGACGCATCACGCGCTGGTACACACCGCTGGTGTTCGCAGCTGCTGCCCTTCTGTTTGTGGTGCCGATGGTCGTTGCGCTGCGGGGAGGCGGGGTGTTCGAGTGGAGAGTGTGGCTCGAGAGGTCGCTGGTGCTTCTTGTGTGCTCGTGTCCCTGTGCATTGGTGGTGAGTGTGCCCTTGAGTTATTTCGCCGCCATAGGAGTGGCCTCCTCGCGCGGACTTCTATTCAAGAGCAGCGAGGCTCTGGATGCCTTGCGGCGGTGTACGACCGTGTTTTTCGACAAGACGGGCACAATCACAGCGGGGAAGTTCGGGGTTTCGCAAGTTGTGGCATCCGAGGGTTTCGACGAGGGATTCGTGCTGAAGCTTGCGGCGGCTGCTGAGGCCGAGAGTTCGCACCCCTTGGCGCGGGCCATCCTCGAGTATGCCGGTCCGCGGACCTCGGAGGTCGCCCTTGCCGACCTGCGCACCGTGCGCCACGGCATGGAGGGGCGCCTGGGGGGGCGCCGAGTGCTTGTCGGGTCGCGCCGTCTGCTCGAGAGCAAGGGCCTGAATGTGGCAGAGTCTTCTGCCGAGGGTACGGAAGTGTGTGTGGCTCTTGGTGAGCGCTTGATTGGACGGATATATCTCAGCGACACTCTGCGCCCCGACGTAGCTGCGAGCTTCGAAGCCCTGAGGCGCATGGGTGTGAGCACGATAGGCTTGCTGTCGGGCGACCGGCGGGAGGCCGTGGAGAGCACGGCGAAGACTGTGGGTGCCGACAGATTCGAGGCCGGGCTTATGCCGGAGGACAAGGCCTCGATTGTGGCCTCGGAGGAAGGGGTAGGGAAGAGGACCGTTTTTGTAGGGGATGGCATAAACGATGCCCCATCGCTTGCCGGCGCCACCGTGGGTGTGGCCATCGGCGTGGGAGGCACCGACCTGGCGATGGAGACGGCCGATGCCGTGATGACCACGCCCTCGCCCGTGGCTCTGGCCGAGGGCTTCGCTCTCTCGCGGAAGCTGAAGAGGGTGGTGAGCACGAATGTGGCCTTCGCCATCGGGGTGAAACTCATCGTGATGATTCTCGGAGCACTCGGGGTGGCTACGCTCTGGGCTGCAGTGTTCGCGGACACGGGGATAACGCTGCTCACGGTGATTTTTACTCTCGCAGCCCTGCGTCTCGGAAAAAATAGCTAAATTTGCAATATGGAGATTTCACACATATTGAGCGAAGCGGGCTTGCGGCCGTCGCCTGTGCGCATTCTTGTGGCGCGGGCTATAGCGGGCGCGGGACGCCCGGTGTCGTCTCTCGAACTTGAGAGAGCTTTGGAGACGGTGGACCGTTCGTCCATCACCCGCACTTTGGTGCTGTTCAGCTCCAAAGGGCTGGTGCACAGCGTGGACGACGGCTCGGGGTCGGTGAAGTATGAATTATGCCGCCATTTCGGCGAGGAGCATGACGCCGATCTGCACCCCCACTTCCACTGCCTGTCCTGCGGACGCACCTTCTGCCTCGATTCCGAGCCAATCCCTCCCGTGGCCTTGCCTGAGGGGTTTGAGGCGAGTTCGGCCAATTATGTGATAAAAGGGCTTTGCCCGTCCTGCCGAAAGAAGTGAATGCTATGGCATCGAAAACTGAGACTTACCCCGTGTCCGGCATGAGCTGTGCGGCCTGTGCCGCGCGTGTGGAAAAGGCCATCGCGTCGGTGCCGGGGGTGAAGAATGCGCGTGTGAACTATGCGTCGGCCAAGGCTGCGTTCGAGCTTGAACCGACATGCGATGCGGAGGCGGTGCGGGCTGCGGTGCGAGCTGCGGGCTACGACCTTCTTCTGGGCGAGGATGCGGCTTCGGAGGCTGAGGATGCCGCCGAAGCGGGATACCGCAGGCTTCGGCTGCGCACCTTGCTCGCCTGGATTTTCTGTGTGCCCCTGATTGTTGTGGGGATGGGCTGGATGCATGATGCGTGGGCGCACTGGACCACCTTCGGCCTGGCCACGGTTGTGCTCTTCGGCTTCGGCGGCCAATTTTTTTCGGGGGCATGGAGGCAGCTTCGCCGCGGGTCGTCGAATATGGATACGCTCGTGGCTCTGTCCACGGGAATAGCATGGGCCTTCAGCCTCTTCACCCTGCTCTATCCGCAATTCTGGACGTCGCGCGGCATCGCTCCGCACGTCTATTTCGAGGCCGCGGGCGTGATAATAGCCTTTATCCTCCTGGGCCGGACGCTTGAGGCACGGGCCAAGCGCAATACTTCCACAGCGATACGCTCCCTTATAGGTCTGCAGCCCAGGACTGTTACGGAGGTGGACGCCGAAGGGGGCACGGAGCGCATCATCGAGATTGCGGACATCCGCCCGGGGATGCTCCTGCGTGCTCGCGCCGGCGAGCGCGTGGCCACCGACGGCGTGGTCGAGAGCGGAGGCTCCTTTGTGGACGAGAGTATGCTCAGCGGAGAGCCGGTGCCCGTCGACAAGGCCGTGGGCGACCGGGTGTTTGCCGGCACGGTGAACGGCACGGGCTCGTTTACGTACAGGGCCGTGAGCGTCGGTGGTGATACTCTTCTGTCGAGAATTATCCGCATGGTGGAGACAGCCCAGGGCTCGAAACCTCCGGTGCAGAAACTTGTCGACAAGATTGCCGCCGTGTTTGTGCCCGTCATAATCGGTATTGCTCTGCTTTCGTTCGTGGCATGGCTCGTGCTTGGCCCCGGGGAGGGCCTTGTGCATGGACTTTTGGCTGCCGTTACGGTGCTTATCATTGCCTGCCCCTGTGCGCTCGGCCTGGCCACGCCTACGGCGCTGATGGTGGGTATTGGGCGCGCGGCTTCGTCGGGAATACTCATCAAGGATGCCGACAGCATCGAGACTGCCCGAAAGGTGGATACCGTACTCCTCGACAAGACGGGCACCATCACCGAGGGGCGCCCGCGCGTGGTGAGGGCTGTATGGGAAGCCGGGGCTGATTCTGCCGGGCTGCGTGGAATGTTCGCTGCCCTCGAGGGGGCTTCGGGCCACCCTCTCGGCGAGGCTGTGGCGGCCTATTATCCTATGGTCGAGTGTAGCCTTGGAGATGTCGAGGCTGTTCCGGGCCGGGGTGTATGCGGTCGTGGGGGCGACGGGATGGAATACTGTGCGGGAAGCTTGCGCATGATGTCGGAAAAGGGGCTCGACATGAGCCCTGCGCTGGCTCAGGCGGCTACCGATATGGAGGCCGCAGGCCTTACGACAGTGGCTTTCGGGGCGGGCACATCGGTGCTTGCACTGGCGGGCTGCGCCGACACGGTGAGGCCGTCGGCTGTGGAGGCCATCGCCGCTCTCAGGGGCGAGGGGGTGGATGTGTGGATGCTTACGGGCGATAATGCCCGAGCGGCTGCGGCCGTGGCCCGTGAGGCCGGCATCGAGCATGTGGAGGCCGGTGCGCTTCCGCAGGACAAGGCTGCGCTTGTGGAGCGTCTTCGCGGCGAGGGGCGCGTGGTGGCAATGGCGGGCGACGGCATCAACGATTCGGCAGCGCTGGCTGCTGCAGACCTCTCGATTGCGATGGGGACTGGCTCTGATATAGCGATGGATGTGGCCGGGATGACGATCGTTGGCGCTGACCTCGCTAAAATCCCGCAGGCACTGGAGCTGTCGAGGCTGACGATGCGCACGGTGAAGCAGAATCTTTTCTGGGCCTTCATCTACAATGCGATAGGGGTGCCTGTGGCTGCGGGGGTGCTATACCCGGCGTTTGGCTTCCTTCTGAATCCGATGATTGCCGGGGCTGCGATGGCTTTCTCGAGCGTGAGCGTAGTGACGAATTCGCTCCTGCTTAAACGCAAGAAAATAACTGAAATACAAAAACCTATAAAAGTAAACACTATGACAAAGAAGACTTATGGCGTGAGCGGCATGATGTGTCAGCACTGCCGCGGCCACGTAGAACGCGCTCTCAATTCCGTGCCCGGGGTGAAGGCTACCGTAACACTCGAACCTGCAGAAGCCGTCGTTGAGTTCTCGGGCGAAGTTCTGCCTCTGGCCGACCTCCAGTCCGCCGTAACAGCCAACGCCGGCGATTACACCCTCTCCGAGAAGTAAGGGGGGAATTCCCGGTTTGGGAGAAAGTGCTTATCTTTGCATGGATAATGGAAACTTTTAAATACTATAAGGATATGAAGAAAATAATTCTCCCGTTGATGCTGATGGCGGTTGCCGGAGGCATGAGTGCGCAGACCCTTGAAAAGATGAATTGGTTCAATGAGCCTGAGAAGTGGAACATCTCGAAAGGGAAGCTCACGATGAGTGTAACGCCCAAAAGCGACTATTGGCGCATCTCGCACTATGGCTTCACGGTGGACGACGCGCCGTTCTACTATGCCGAATATGGGGGCGAATTCGAGGCTAAGGTCAAGATTTCGGGCGACTATAGGGTGCGCTTCGACCAGGCCGGCATGATGATCCGCATCGACAACGAAAACTATATCAAGGCGGGCATAGAGTATGTCGACGGGAAGTACAATCTGAGCGCGGTGGTAACGCACCATACGTCGGACTGGAGTGTGATAGCCCTGGACAAGACGGTGAAGCACGTGTGGATAAAGGCCGTGCGCCGTCTGGATGCTATAGAGATTTTCTATTCTTTCGACGACAAGGAATATACTCTCATGCGCAATGCGTGGATGGAGGCCAATCGCCCGGTGAAGGTGGGCATGATGGCAGCATGCCCCGATGGCGAAGGGTTCAACGTTACCTTTAGCGACTTCACTGTGAAGCATCTGCCCGACGCCGTGCGCACGAAGTGGCTCCGCGACAATGCGGAGTAGGGAGCTTCGTGAAGGGTGCCGTGCAGGCGGCCAGCGACCGGGGGGGGTCAATGGGCTTCGAGCCAGTTGGCTCCCACGCCGGCGCCTACTTCGAGGGGCACGCGCGAGCCTGGGAAGGCTCCCTCCATTTCCTCGATGACCATTTTCTGAAGGGCCGGCAGCTCCTCGGGTACGACGTCGAAGACGAGTTCGTCGTGGACCTGGAGAATCATGCGCGAGCGGAGACCCATTTCGCCGATGCGGCGATAGATGCGGATCATGGCCACCTTGATGATGTCGGCGGCTGAGCCCTGGAGTGGGGCGTTCACGGCATTGCGCTCGGCATATCCACGGACAACAGCATTTCGCGAGTTTATGTCGGGGAGGTAGCGTTTGCGCCCGAGGATTGTCGAGACGAAGCCGTCCTCGCGGGCGCGGTCGATGGCGCCGGATATGTATTTTTCCACATCGGGATAGCTCTTGAGGTATCCGTCGATGAGGGCCTTGGCCTCGGAACGGGGGATGCCGAGGCGTTCGGAGAGGCCGAAGGCGCTGATTCCGTAGATGATTCCGAAGTTGGCGGTCTTGGCGTTCCGGCGCTGGTCGTCGCCCACCTGAGCCAGAGGTATGTGATAAATTTTTGCGGCAGTGGCACGGTGGATGTCTTCGCCGCTGTGGAAGGCTTCGAGCATGCCGGGGTCGCCGCTGAAATGGGCCATGAGGCGCAGCTCGATTTGCGAGTAGTCGGCCGAGAGCATTACGTGGCCGGGGTCGGGGATGAATACGCGGCGGATTTCGCGACCGTCGGCCGTGCGGATGGGGATATTCTGGAGGTTGGGATTGGTGGAGGATATTCGCCCTGTGGCCGTTACGGTCTGATTGAAGGTGGTGTGGATTTTGCCCGTGCGCGGGTTCACCATTCTGGGCAGGGCCTCGATGTAGGTGGAGAGAAGTTTGCGCAGGCCGCGGATGTCGAGGATTATCTGCACCAGCGGCACCGAGGCTTTATATTTCTCGAGCACTTCCTCCGTGGTGCTCCACGCGCCTCCCTTTGTTTTTTTTGCCTTGGGGTCGATGGCAAGTTCGCCGAATAGGACTTGGCCCACCTGGGTAGGGGAGCCGACATTGAAGGAGTGCCCGGCTATTGCGAAAGCCTGCGCTTCGAGGTCGTCGATGCGCTTTGAGAGGCCTCCGGCCATGGCTTGGAGTTCGGATGTGTCGATTCGGACACCGGTCCATTCCATCTCGGCGAGCACGCGGACGAATGGCAGCTCGACCTCGTCGAGGAGCTTTGTCGCGCCCTTGAGGGCTACGTCCGACCGCAGGGGCGCTTCGAGGCGGAGGGCAGCTTCGGCTGTTTCGCCGATGAGCTGCGCGGCGGCCTCCGGGTCTGTGGCCGCCGCGAGGGCCTTCCGGCGCTCCGTAGCGGTGAGGTCGTAGTCGGCCGTGCGGTATCCGAGATATGTGAAGGCGAGGGTGGGGATGTCGTGCTTCATTTCCGGGGCCACGAGATAATGGGCCACGGATGTGTCGAACCATGCCGTGCGTTTCCATTCGAGGCTTTCGCGCCGCAGGAGTATCATGTCGCGCTTCACGTCGGGGCTTACGATGGTGAGGGCCGGGGTGTCGAGAAGCGGGCGCAGAGGTTCGAGGAGGGCTGCCCGGCCGGCACTGTCGGCGGCCGGGAGGGGGATGTATAGGGTTTCGGAGCTGTCGCCTTCGGTGTGGCGGCAAATGGCGAGGCCGCGGAGGCGATCGGTGAAGGCGTCTTCGCCGGGAGCATCGAGGGCGAGGCCTATGGATCGCATCGAGGCGAGCGCACGCTCCGCAAAAGCGCTCACGGCCGCAGGGGCTGTAGAGATTTCGGCAGAATCCATAGAGAATTCCGCCGGGGCTGCCGTTGCCTCCTCGGCATCGGCCCAGTCGAAGAGGCCGCCGAGGCTGCCGTCGCCTTCGGTCTGTGGTGCCGGCGCGGGTGCGGGTTTAGTGGCCGGTGTTTCGGCGCGGTGTTTGTCGATGCCGAGCTTCGCGGCCATGGTGCGGAACTCAAGTTCGTCGAATATCTTTGCGAGAGCCTCGCGGTCGGGCTCGCGGCGGAGAAAGTCGCGCGGACCGATTTCGAGAGGCACATCGGTGTTGATCGTAACGAGTTCTTTCGACATCAGAATCTGCTCCTTGTTGTCCTCGATTTTTTTGCGCAGGGCTCCTTTGAGCCGGTCGGTTTGCGCAAGTAGATTTTCTACGGAGCCGAATTCGGCGATAAGCTTTGCGGCCGTTTTTTCGCCGACGCCCGGGCAGCCGGGGACGTTGTCGGAGGCGTCGCCTTCGAGGGCAAGCAGGTCGATTACCTGCCTCGGAGAGGAAATGCCGTAGCGCTCGCACACCTCTCGGGGGGTGCGTATCTCGAATCCCTGCCCCCGGAGCGAGGGACGATACATGAACACGCGGTCCGTAACGAGCTGGCCGTAGTCCTTGTCGGGGGTCATCATGTAGGTGGTGAAATCGGTGTAGGCTTCGGCTTTGCGCGAGAGGGTGCCAATGATGTCGTCGGCTTCATATCCGGGAATTTCTACCGCCGGAATCCGATAGGCCTCGAGAATACGGCGGATGTATGGGATGGACAGGGTGATGTCTTCGGGCTGCTTGTCGCGCCCGGCTTTATATTCGGGGTATTGTTCGTGGCGGAAAGTGTGGCCTCCGGCGGGGTCGAAGCATACGCCGATATAGTCGGGAGCTTCTTTTCGCAGGACTTCGTCGAGGGTGTTGCAGAAGCCGAATATGGCGGAAGTGTTGAGGCCATAGGATGTTACGCGGGGAGAGCGCACCAATGCATAGTAGGCGCGGTAAATAAGGGCGTATGCGTCGAGAAGGAAAAATTTAGCCACTGTCGAATATTTTTTATGGGTGAGGCGCCGGCGTTTTCCTGTGGCCGGGCGGGTAAAATAGGGTTTGTGCAAAGATATAACAAATTCTTCAAAAAATGTGTGTACCTTTGCAAGTATGATTCCGCAAAGCAAGGGTCCGGGAGCTCCCGGCAGCCTCGAGGAACGCGCTCTTGCGCTGCTGAGGCGATTCTATGGATATAGGTCTTTCCGTCCGGGGCAGTGGGGCGTGATCGAGGCCGTTGCCTCGGGGCGCGACGCCGTCGTGCTTATGCCCACCGGTGGCGGCAAGAGCATGTGCTATCAGATGCCGGCGCTTTTGGCCGAGCGGGGCTGTGCGGTGGTTGTGTCGCCGCTCATCGCTCTGATGAACGATCAGGTGGAGGCTCTCACTGCCAACGGAATCCCGGCGGCTGCCGTGCACTCCAACAACTCCGAGGCCTACAACCGCGAGGTGATGGACGGGGTGTATGCCGGAAAAATCAAGCTCCTGTATATATCGCCAGAGCGGCTTATGGCCGATATCGACCGCT
This sequence comes from uncultured Porphyromonadaceae bacterium, assembly GCA_947176295.1. Lineage (GTDB taxonomy): Bacteria > Bacteroidota > Bacteroidia > Bacteroidales > Muribaculaceae > CAG-873. Next base: position 34,897 of record CAMWQB010000001.1, on the reverse strand, counting down.
GGAGCCCCGACATGCCCGTGTCCCTTTTCGCTATCGACGAGGCCCACTGCATCTCGCAATGGGGCCATGATTTCCGTCCGGTGTATACTTCGCTTTCGGGCATCAAGGAGCGGCGTCCGGGGGTGCCGGTGGTGGCTCTTACGGCCACGGCCGACAGGCTGACGCGCGACGACATCGTGGCCCAGCTGCGGCTCCGCAATCCTTATTGCTACCTTGGCTCTTTCGACCGTCCGAACCTTACGCTCCGCGCCTTCCCGAACCCGGGGCCGGCCGGACGCCTGAGATATATCATGGACATGGTGCGAAAGTATCCCCACGATTCAGGGCTTGCCTACTGCCTCTCGAGGCGCTCGGCAGAGGCTATGGACGAGAAGCTGAGGGCCCGGGGCATCCGCTCGTGCTGCTATCATGCAGGGCTCAGCCCGGCTGCGCGCGAGGCGGCCCATAAGGCTTTTCTGCACGGCACGGTGCAGGTGGTGTGCGCCACTGTGGCATTCGGGATGGGAGTGGACAAGAGCAATATCCGCTGGGTGGTGCATAACAACATGCCCCCGAATATCGAGAGCTACTATCAGGAGATAGGTCGGGCGGGACGCGACGGCCTTCCGGCGGAGGCTACGCTTTTCTACAGCTATGGCGACATCATCACCCTCCGCCAGTTTGTGGAGGAGAGCGGCCGCGTGGCCGTAAATGCTGAAAAGCTGCGGCGGATGGATGCCTATGCCCATGCACGGGTGTGCCGCAGACGTATTCTGCTGAGTTATTTCAGCGAGGAGGCTGTGCGCGACTGCGGCAATTGCGACATCTGTCTGAATCCTCCGGCGCGAATCGACGGAACCGTCCTTGCGCAAAAGGCGCTTTCGGGCGTGATGCGCACGCAGGGGCGGATAGGCGTCTTTACGCTTGTCGACATCCTCAGGGGGTCGCAGCGACAGGAAATCCGGCGGGACGGATACGACAGGATAAAGACTTTCGGTGTGGGGGCTGACCTGAGCCGCGAAGAGTGGCTGGACTATGTGGGGCAGATGATTCAGCTTGGTGTCTTCGAGGTGGCTTATGACCGCGGGAACGTACTTATGGTTACGCCATTGGGCATGCGTATCCTGCGCGGAGAAGAGCGTCTGGAGCTCTCGGAATATGTTGCCGCCTCGCAGGCTGTTTCGGCACGCGAAGCTGCCAGGGCTATGACGGAGGCGCACGATTCGGAGATGCCTGTGGATGAGAGGTTTGTCGACTACCTGAAGCAGGTGCGCATGGAGCTTGCCCGCGAAGAGGGGCGGCCGCCGTTCATGGTCTTTTCCGATGCGTCGCTTCAGGACATGGCGCGCCGGCGCCCGCGAACACCGGCCGAATTCCTGGATGTCTTCGGAGTGGGCGAGCTGAAAGCCCGCAAATACGGCCGTCGCTTTCTGAGTGCTATCGCGGAATATCCGGGGCGATAATGAACCGAGGAGCAGGGAATGATACTTGAGTTTTTGAAGGATAATTTCGTGAGGTCGCGGAATTCCGCCGACGACTCCGGCCGAATCGAGTTCATTGATCTGGCAAAGGGCGTGTGCATACTGCTGATCGTCTTTTTTCATTCCGATGTCATGACCGAAGTGCCGTCGCTGAGGGCTCTGAGAATGCCGCTGTATTTTGTGCTGGCGGGATTGTTTTTCAAGGATTACGGAGGCTTCGCCCGGTTTCTGCTGAGGAAGATAAACAGGCTCGTGGTGCCCTTGTGTTTCTTCGTGTTCCTGGGTTTTATTCCTGTGGTGCTGACGGGGTCGGAAAGTCTGTGGAACGTGTTCCTGATGCCCTTTGTCGAGCCGCATATCGTCAACTATCCGGTTTGGTTCCTTGCCGGCCTCTTTTGGGTGAACGTGCTATATTTCACGATAAACAACTACTTCAAAAGCTTGATTGGAAAGGCCGTGGCCGTAGTGGTATTCGGGGTTGCCGGAGCTGTCATGAGCTATAACCATGTGTATCTGCCCTTGTTTTTCGGCACCGGGTTCAATGCTATGCCTTTCTTTTTTATTGGAATATTGATGAGGAAGCTGCCGCTGCTGTATCATACCCGTCGCGACGGCCTTTATCTCGTCGCGGGCCTCACGGGGATGGCCGCCGCCCTGGGCTATTGTGTTTATTACGGCACTCCATTCATCGAGTTCAAGACTAATCTTCATTACGGCAACATACTTGAAATATACGTTATATCCGTGCTGATGGTTGTCGGTCTGCTTCTTGTTTGCAAGGCCGTGAGGTGGCTGCCGGTGGTGTCGTATTTCGGGCGCTATTCGGTGATAGTCCTTGGGCTGCACGCCATGTATATCGTGTATGTGCCCAAGCTCGGCAGGAGGTGTTTCGGCTACTCGATGAGTGCGGTGGAGATTTTTGTCCTTGCCTTGCTCCTGAGTTGGGTCTCCATTCCGCTGTTCAGAAAATATTTCCCGAAATTCACAGCTCAGGACGAGCTTATCAAGCCCCGGACATCTCGCCCGGCGCCCGAAGAAAGTGAGAACTAAGACCATGTTCCCCAATATTTGTTAAGGCTGGGTCGTCAGCGTCGGGGCATGTCGATTTTGCGTATGGATTTGTTCAGGACGTCATATATGCAGATAGCGGGCCTGCTCATGTCTTCGACTAATACTTCGCACTGCTTGATTGTCCCATCGATTAGAGTGAATTTCCATAGAACAGCATGCGGCAGCAGCTTAGGCTGGCTGATGAGGGTCTGAGCGGTAATCTCTTTGCCGAACAGCCCGTCGATCCACTGGCGGGAAAACATAAGCTTGTCGTCGTATACGAATTTATATTTCGCATCTATGTCCATCGATGGCTGAACTTCTATATACACTTCCTTGAAGCCTTTGTCAAGAGGTCCGACGGTGTCCGTCGGTTGTTCCACGAGAATAGGACTTATGGCCGGGTATAGCATGACGACAGGCTTGTCGTAAACGAATATTTCATAGAAAAATGATGGGTGGGCCGTATCATCTGAAACTGTGGATATATCGGTGTTGTCGATCAGGTCAAGCATTTTCGAAAGAGTGTTATTTTCCGGAGCATGTACAAACTTGAGCCTCGTAGTGTATCCGCAGAATTCATCGGGGAAGAGTTCCACTGTCGATTCCCATTCATATTTCGACACGAAGAACGAATGTCGGTATCCGTCGTTGCTGTATTTTTGTGCAGAAATCTCAACCGACAAGGATGCCAGAATAAATATGAATGCCGTCAGTTTCAGAAAATATAGCCGTAATCCGGAATTGTGAAAAAGTGTCTTATTCATAATTTACGTCTATGCGTTTTAATTGCTTTGTATTGTAATCGTAAACGACAGCGTATCGGTAGTCGAAGCCTTCCGACATTACTGATTTCCCGACAATTTCCCCATTAAGGATTGTGAACTTCCAGCGCACTGCCCGCCGGTCAAAGATATCGTGCTTATGTGGGTGTAGTTCCGTAACGCATCCTGTTTCTTCTGTGAACACATCATTGATCCATTGCTCGGTATAGACCAAAAGATTATCATACACAAACGCATAATCCGGCTTCCAATGCGGCCACGGCCAGTAGGTGAGATATACCTCATATTCGCCCTCTGAAATCAGGTCAACCGGCGATTTCAAGTCGATGTTGTATTGACCTGGATCAAATAATGTCGATATGATTTTGACCGGATACGGGTAGATGGTGAGCAGTAGATAGTTGTCTATATAACAATCAGGTCTGAACAGCTTCCCTAAATCAGTAGACTGCACGGTTTCCATCATTTCCGCAAGGATCCTGTTTGGCTTGGTTGCTACGTACGAAGTTAGAAAATAACTCCCCTTATATTCATTTTTATTCGCGAGGAGTAGATCTCGGAGAATGTCCTTGTCGAGATATTTCACGATGTCGTTTCCACCCGCATTTTCACCGTCCTGTATTTTCGTGGGGACTGAAAAAGGGGAAAAAAGCTTTCCATCCGGATATCCCTCCCCCTCATGCACAATTGACTGTTCCACTCTATATTGGGGAGAGCCGTAAACCAAGCCGCTAACGAGCAGGCAAGCGCATAAGCAAGCCTTGCAGCGGATAAACTTAAATAATGTCTTCATTCTATTTTCCATATTTTCATCCCTGTGGGGTCGGAATTGCGGATGGGATTTGCGGCGCACATGACGTATGGGTTGGTGTTGGGATAGACACCGGCTTTCATGTCGGGGGCTTCCCAATAGAGGCCGGCTGAGCGGAAGTCTCGCGGACCATAGTCGTAGGAGGCCGTCTCGTCGACGAGCTCCTTGCCGATATACATCCTCCGCTGCCCCGCCGGATTACGGTGGCAGAAGTGAGTTGTGTTGCATCGATTGGTCTTCATGGCATAAGGTAGGGCATTCCGAGTGCAATATAGTGATTTTTCGGGAAAGGTGCAAAATGGGGAGAGGATTGCGGTCAGAATTTTATGAAGTTGGCGGTGTCTTTGGCCATTTCTTCAAGCGCAGGTTTCATATTTATATATATTCCGTTATTTAATCCGTTGGAGCCAATAAGGGCAAAAGATTTTCTTGTGTCTGCATAAAGATATGGTTTGGGATCGGATTGTTTGTATGTGTCGTTGGTCTCTGAATTATATAGAGTTGTAGTTATGTAAGCCTTCTTGGTGTTTTTGTTATATACACCGTAATAAGGGCTGTCCTCCGGAAGATCATTGCGAAAAAACTCGATTGTATCGACATCAATTTCAATTAGATATAGATCCTGCGTCGGAGTGTTCCCTCGCGCTCCATACAGAGGCCCCGAAAACGACTTCATCTGCCCCAGCATGCGCCATTGAGATTGTGATTTATAGAGACTATATTTTTCATCGTTAACTCGCATGTCGTGGGTCATCATAAAAAAAGATCCAATTATAAAAATCACCACCATAACAAAACGAATTATGCGATATATAATCATTTGTTTACGTGTGAGTTTGAGCTCAGGTGAATTATGAGGATAGAGTTTGAAGAGTTTGCCCATAATAAATTCGGTTATTTACGAAGACATAGTTGAATAAGTTTTCCCCAGCTATAAGTTTTTTGTGCGAAATTTTTTGGTTTGCCAACATCTTGACCAGGGAGGAATGCTGTTTTACCCCGGCAGATGCTTATGGAAGGTGAAATTGGAGATTTTAGCCCAAGGAATGCTTCGCAGCCCTCCGATAGAGCAACTGTTGTCCATACAGCATCAGTTCCCTTTTCTTGTAGACCTTTAGACACAGAAAGGCTGGACTTCCCAAAGATAGCTTTAAAAGAACCACCGACAGAAACATATTTTCCCGAAAATTGATTATGATCGGTTTTATCTCCTTTAGATTGATACGTTACGAAAATCGATTTATTTACGCTTATGCCTACTCCTACAGAACCTTCTATACCACCACCAATTTCTCCACCAGCGTAAGAATAAACATATCCTGCATCTTTGCCGCCAAGAAAAACAACTACGCCTGCAATTCCCGATCCTTCCATTTTTGTTCCACCTGATGTGCTACCCGTTATAGCATATTCGATGCCAATTCCAATTTTGGCTGGATCTGAAGGAATATCTACCGGAAGGTCAATGGTATAGTCTTCTTTATAGGGAAAAACGAACAAAAGTTCTCCTTGTGAATTTTTAACAGATATGTCCATCCCCGTAGGGTCGGAATTGCGGATGGGATTTGCGGCGCACATGACGTATGGGGCGGTGTTGGGATAGTCGCCGGCTTTGATGTCGGGGGCTTCCCAATAGAGGCCGGCCGAGCGGAAGTCTCGCGGGCCATAGTCGTAGGAGGCCGTTTCGTCGACGAGCTCCTTGCCGATATACATCCTCCGCTGCCCCGCTCGGGAGCTGGGTAGGGGTGAAGGAGTGCGGTGGCGGGTGTTCATGGGCGGGGGCTATCATGGTCGGGCCTGAGCGGTGTATTCAAATTGCCATTCTTGCCCGGGAAGGCAGGGGCAGCTCTTTGAAGAAGTTTTTGAGATGCTCGGATGGAAAGACCTGAAGACGTCTGCGTGATCCACTGTAAAAAAGTAAACGCGATCCTTGTGCTTTATGGTCGATTTGGCATCAGGCATGAGCCACCGAAATTGTGCGATGTGAATTCTGTGAGGTTTTCCGTCATTTATTGTAATGGAGTCTTTTTGGAGTCCGTCATCGATAGTGATTCTATAATATCTTTTTGCGCTCTGAACCATCTGCCTTTCACACGGATCCATATCGATAAAGGGGGTGCTGTCGTTCAGGTCGAGCATGGAATCGATATAGTTGAAAAATGTCTCGTCTTTGACGAGTTTCCACTCGTGCGAAAGGTTTTTCGAGGGAACAGCTGTGATTGAGCCTGCCGCCAGAATTGCGATCAATAATAATTTTTTCATAGCTAAATTTTTTAATTAAAGATTTCTCCGTACCCTTCCGAAACAATTTTTTTATTCAGGATGTCGTAAACAACACCTTTAAAATCATCGAGTTCGTCGTAATGATAATATGCCTCCAGAATCCGACTGTCCTTAATCTTAAAATACCATGACGGCCCGATGTCATCAAACCATAAATAATTATAGCCTATACATTTCTTAGTGCCCAGCTTTTTCTTAAATAGTTTGGCATCATAATGATAGGATACGAACCTGTAGTGTGGTGTCGTGAAATAATAATCGCCGATATGATCGTGATTGGACGATTCTCCGGCATAGACAAAGAGCCAGAATTCATCGTCGGCTGTATTCTCAGTCGATTCTTGATATTTACTATCATCTCGGGATAGTGTAAGGGTGTTGAACGAGTCGCGTACTTTATCCCGATATTCCGGTTTGATTGTCATTTTGTGGTCGGTTGTCTGTATCAGGCTGTCTATCGCTTCGAAAAGGGCCTTGTCGCGCACCTCCACTTTCTCGGCTATGACAGGACTGGGCTCGAGTGCAAAAACGGAGGTAAAGCACTCAGCCAAAAGGCAAAAAACAATTAAAATTAACCTCATAGGCATATATTTAATATTCGGAAAAATCATTGGTTAAAGAGTTTAGAACCCTAAATTTGGGAATGCATTTTTGGGTATTTTTTGTTTTTTGATTTTTAATAAATTGCTCCTTTGTGTCTTTATCTGTCTTACTTGCGGTGTTATTATCAGGATGAGAGTGAGAATCTGAACGAATGACATATCCCTTTACTAATTTATTCCTATATAATTGTCCACCTCCGGCTTCTGAGGCTTTCTGATGGCTTGTTGTTATGAAATTAGAGCCCGTTCCCTCAAACCCTACTTGTATTAATGAAAATTCTATATATGATCCTTTTGCAGTTAACTCTGATGCAAGAAATTTGAAGAGCTGTTCTCCAGATTCGTCGCCCTTTACTTTCAGAGATGTATATGTAACCTTCTTTCCTTCATTATCCTTGAGTGGTTCATTTGTATTAGGATCGATCACTGTTCCCGATTCATCCAATTGTATTGTTCCGGTTTCATGCTTACTTGACTTTGCAATAACTTCACCGTCATTATTAAAAATATAAATATAATCACCGTCAATATCAGCATTTTCCTCGGTTCCTAATATTTGGCCGGTTTCGTTCATTTTCCATATTTTCATCCCTGTCGGGTCGGAATTGCGGATGGGATTTGCGGCGCACATGACGTATGGGGCGGTGTTGGGATAGTCGCCGGCTTTGATGTCGGGGGCTTCCCAATAGAGGCCGGCCGAGCGGAAGTCTCGCGGGCCATAGTCGTAGGAGGCCGTTTCGTCGACGAGCTCCTTGCCGATATACATCCTCCGCTGCCCCGAAGAATTTCGGTGCAACTCGCCATAGGGATAGTAGCTATTGTGTTGCTCGACTTTGCCCACGGAATCGACAACCATCACGACGGAGCCCTGATAGTCGTTGATGGTGTAATGGACGTTGCCCTCGGCATCGAAGTATCCGCCGGGGAAGTAAGAATATTCCAAAGTAGAGCCTTTGAAGACACGTCCGGCGACATAGTTTTGCTGATAGGATGAGTAGGCCGAGTTGACAATACGCCCGTAGCTGCGTTGGGAGCTTCTGTTGGAGGTGAAGAGGGAGCGTTTTTTCATGGTCGAGGAGATTTGGGCGCTCTAAGGTAGTGATAATTTTTGAGATGGGCAAAAAAATCCGCCGGGTTGAGCGGAAACTTGCTTGTTGAGGCGGCCTTGATATGCAGCAAAATCTGCGGAGTGTATATTTTTACGTAAATGTTTGGTGGGATGGGGGAAAAGTTGTATCTTTGCGCTGCAAAGCGTCCGGCCTATCGGGACCGGGCAATGCGAATTAATAAACCATATTTACTAACTAATTTTAAATGACAGAATTGAAAAATTCTCCGATCGAAGATTTCGATTGGGCAGCCTATGAGAACGGTGAAACCGTCAGCGATCAGAGCCGCGAACAGGTCACCAAGGCTTATGAGGACTCTCTCAACTCCGTAAAGGATAAGGACGTAATTGAAGGTACGATCATCGCCCTCAACAAGCGTGAGGCCGTTGTTAACATCGATTACAAGTCCGACGGTATCATCCCCATGAGCGAATTCCGCTACAATCCCGACATCAAGGTCGGCGACAAGGTGGAAGTGTTCATCGAGAACCAGGAAGACAAGAAGGGCCAGCTGATCCTGAGCCACAAGAAGGCTCGCGCCGCCCGTTCCTGGGACCGCATCAATGCTGCCCTCGAGAACAACGACATCATCCAGGGCTACATCAAGTGCCGCACAAAGGGCGGTATGATCGTCGACGTGTTCGGCATCGAGGCTTTCCTCCCCGGCTCGCAGATCGATGTTAAGCCCATCCGCGACTACGACGTGTTCGTTGGCAAGACGATGGAATTCAAGGTTGTGAAAATCAACGAAGAGTTCAAGAACGTCGTTGTATCGCACAAGGCGCTGATCGAAGCCGAGCTCGAGGCTCAGAAGCGCGAAATCATCTCACACCTCGAAAAGGGGCAGGTGCTCGAAGGCACCGTCAAGAACATCACTTCCTATGGTGTGTTCATCGACCTTGGCGGTGTCGACGGTCTGATTCACATCACCGACCTCTCGTGGGGCCGCGTCAACCATCCTTCGGAGGTTGTGGCTCTCGAGCAGAAACTCAATGTCGTTATCCTTGATTTCGACAACGAGAAGAAGCGTATCGCCCTGGGTCTGAAGCAGCTCTTCCCTCATCCCTGGGAGGCTCTGGATCCCGAACTCAAGGTTGGCGACCGCGTGAAGGGTAAGGTTGTGGTTATGGCCGACTACGGTGCATTCCTCGAAGTTGCCCCCGGCGTTGAAGGTCTCATCCACGTGAGCGAAATGTCGTGGAGCCAGCACCTGCGCAGTGCTCAGGACTTCCTGAAGGTTGGCGACGAAGTTGAGGCTCAGATCCTTACTCTCGACCGCAACGACCGCAAGATGAGCCTTGGCATCAAGCAGCTCAAGAAGGATCCCTGGGAGGATATCGACACGAAGTATGCTATCGGCAGCCGCCACACGGCTAAGGTGCGCAACTTCACCAACTTCGGCGTATTCGTAGAAATCGAAGAAGGTGTCGACGGTCTTATCCACATCTCCGACCTCTCGTGGACCAAGAAGATCAAGCACCCCAGCGAATTCACTCAGATCGGTGCCGACATCGAAGTTGAGGTTCTCAACATCGACAAGGACAACCGTCGTCTCTCCCTCGGCCACAAGCAGCTCGAGGAGAATCCCTGGGACGTATTCGAAACCGTATTTACGAAGGATTCCGTTCACGAGGGCACCATCGTCGAGATGCTCGAGAAGGGTGCTGTAGTGGCATTGCCTTACGGTGTTGAGGGCTTCGCTACGCCCAAGCACCTCGTTAAGGAAGACGGCACCACGGCCAAGGTGGATGAGAAGCTCCCCTTCAAGGTGATCGAATTCAACAAGGACAACAAGCGCATCATCGTAAGCCACAGCCGCACCTTCGAGGATCCGGCTCGTGCGGAGAAGGCTGCTGAGCGCAAGGCTGCCAAGCGTCCTGCCAAGAAGCAGGAAGAGGCTGCTCCCGCAGCTCAGACCACTCCTCTTGAGAAGACCACGCTGGGCGACCTCGCCTCGCTGGCTGCCCTCAAGGAGAAGCTCTCGAAGTAATTTGCGATGTGTGCCCCAACTATCCCCCCCCCGGGGCATAGACGCTGAAACAACAGCGGGCGTCGTTTCCATGGTCTTGTGCCTGAAACGATGCCCGTTTTTTTGTTTTTACGGATTGAAAAGCGTAGATTTGTACTCAAATCACAGTATTCGACCATGAAAAAGTTTTTTGCCCTTGCATTCGGAGTGTCGGCGCTCCTGGCAAATGCCGATGAATCTCTTTCGCTGAAGATATATTCCGGGGCCCCGGATACGATCCGAACCGCGTCCACCACGATAGTGGCGGTTACGGAGCCCGGAGCCGAGGCTTCTATTGGAGGAGAGTCTGTCCATGTCTATCGCACCGGCTCCTTCGGTGCGAAGGTCGATTTGCGTCCGGGGCTCAATCAGGTGGATGTGAGAGTAAGTTCGGGCGCACGCAAGGCCGGGAAGGTCCTGAATATTTTTTACGACACTATTCCGGCTCCGAAGCGCGAGGCCAAGCCTGCGGCGGCAGAAGCTCGGTTTATTGAGCCCCGATATATTGAGACGCTCCCCGGGGCATATCTGCAGTATGGAAATGGCCAGGATCGGCTCGGGGGCTCCAAGATGGGATTTATCGATGGAGGGATAGTATTGAAGGCTCTTGGAGAGAAGGGCTCGCTCTACTGCGTGGCTCTGGGCCACAATCGTTTGGCGTATCTTCCGAAGGAGTATTCCAGGACGGCTGTCGCGCCCGGTGATGGAGAGAGCGTGAATACGGGCAGCTGGAGTGTAAAGGACGAGGGGCGGACGGACAGGGTGAGTGTTTCGCTGCCGCGTCGGCTGGCATATCATTATGCCACAGAGCTCGAGCCTTCCACTATTACGGTGGATATTTTCGGCGCGACCGATAACAGCAACTGGATTACACAGCGCACGCTGACGCTCGGAGCTATCGAGTATGTGGATTTCCGACAGGTGGATTCCGATGTTTATCGTGTAATTCTCCGACTGAAGCCCGGGATGCAGTGGGGCTTCCATGTGGGATACGAAGGGACAAACCTTGTGATTGATGTGCGCCACAGGCCCCAGTCGCTTGCGCTCAAGAATCTTACAATCGGCCTTGATGCCGGGCACGGGGGACAGTATCCGGGGGCAATTTCGCCTTCGGGCCTCGTGGAGAAGGAGGTGAATCTCGATATTGTAAACCACGTCAAGGCGATGCTGGAAGCCAAGGGGGCTCGGGTGGTGATGACCCGCGACGGCGACACGGGCCCGTCGATGTCGGAGCGGAAGCGGATATGGCGCGAGGGTGGGGTGGACCTCGCAGTTTCGGTGCACAATAATTCGGGCGGCGGGGCTCTCAGTTCGCCCGGCACGGCGGTTCTTTATAAGCATCTGTTCTGTCGGCCGTTGGCAGAGGCTGTAACCGCTCGGCTGCTTGAAACGGGGCTGCCTCTATTCGGGATAGTGCAGAATTTTAATTTCTCCCTAAACGGGCTAACGGAATTTCCCGAGGTGCTCGTGGAAGGGATGTTCATGAGTTCGCTACAGGAGGAAGAGAAGCTGGCCGACCCGGCCTTCCGCCGCCTCGTGGCGCAGAAAATCGTTGCCGGAATCGAGGACTATCTGAAGGCAGCAGGAAAGTGATATGGGTTTGAGTTCTCGGATGCGTTGGACGGATGTGCTTGAGAGGGGTTGGAGGCGAGCCTTGGTGTTTGTCCTTGCCGCTGTGCTCGTTATGCTCGTTTTTCCTTCCGAGGCGAGTATTCTCTTTCCGCAGGCGAGCTACGATTATGCAGTGTTCAAAACTGTTGGAGATGCATGGGCCCGTGGTGCTGTGCCATATCGTGATATTTTCGACAATAAAGGCCCGCTGTTGTATGTGATCCAGATTATTGGCGCGTTGTTCGGACACGGGAAGTTGGGCATATGGCTGCTGGGTGTGCTTGCGGCGACAGTGTCGTTTGAGCTGATGTATCGCTGCGGCCGGATGTTGGAGGCGTCTTCCCGAGGAAATGCGGTGGCCCTGATGTTTGGGATATGTGCTTATGCTCTCTACCTTGACGGGGGAAACACCGTGGAGCAGTGGAGCCTTCCGGCGGAATTGCTTCCTCTATATATGGTGCTTCGTCATTTCCGAAGCGGTGAAGATGGCCGGTGGTGGCGCGTAGCTTTTGTAACGGGATTTTGTTTCGGGTGTGTGGCTGTGCTGAGGATTAACAATAATTGCATTATTGCCGGAATAGTCATGGTTGTGGCGCTGTACATGTGGAAATATAGAATGTATACGATACTTCTGAAGAGTGTTGTGAGCTTTTTGTGCGGCCTTGCGCTGGCGGTCCTTCCCTTCGTTCTGTACTTTCATGCTGAAGGTGCTCTTGATGACATGATGTATGCGAATTACCTCTTCAATCTTTCCTATATGAAGGAATGGCCCGATATTGTTGGGGGTATGACCGTCGGAAAATATATCATGAACATATTCAATCTTCTCCCGTGCGCTCTGGCAATCTATGTGTCGTGGATTTATGGACTGGAGAAGGGGCGAAGGTATTTTGCGCTTGTTGCAAGTCCGGCTGCGCTTACGTTCTTGGTATTTTTGAGTGGGGAGACTTATCTTCATTATTTCATGATGGGGGTTCCGATGATTGTGCTGGTGATTCAGATGTCATGGTGTTGTAGTGTTCGGCTATACAGATGGATGATTGTAGTTAGTTCTGTGGTACTTTTGCCTTCGATGTTTTTTGTCGGTCATGCACGATTGTCTGAAATAAGGCACAAAGTGCAGACCGCCAATAATTGCGACGAACTATCTTGGGTCAAGGCGATAACTGAACTTATACCGGAGGCTGAGCGTGATTACGTATACACTTATGGGGCGGTAGGACCTTCAAGCGCGTTAAACAGACTTGGTTACACTCCGGCGGGAAAATATTTTTATCTCCAGATGATGCATCGTCAGGTGGATGCTTGTGCCGACCGTGATATACTCGTACAATTTAGTCATGTTAAGCCGCGCTGGATTCTCTCGGCGATTTCGCCCGGAATGACGTCGATTCCGGATTATGCCGAGGGATATGAAGAGGTTGTTGCGGATTCGAATTCTGTATCTTTGCCGGTTGGTGGGAAAGTCTATCGAAGGATTGAAAACTATAAAAGTCGGTGATATGAAACGTATTTTTGCTTTTCTTTGTGTGGCTGTGTGTCTGATTGCCGGGCAGGTCCGGGGCGAGATTTATGGTGTGTGGAAAGGGATGCTTCTCGGGCAGTTGCCTTTGGTGATACACGTTGTGAACGATAGTACGGCAACGCTCTCGTCGCCGGCCCAAGGCGCATCGGAGATTCCGTGCGATTTTGCACGGGTCAACGGCGATACCCTCAATATATCTCTGAAGAAGCTGGGTGCGAGCTTCCGGGGCGTGTATCGACCCGGTGCCGACAAGATGAGGGGATTGTTTGTCCAGGGTATTCCCATGCAGATAGAAATGGCGAGAGGTGTGGAGGCTGATATGTATCCGGATCGGCCTCAGACGCCTGTCGGGCCTTTCGAGTATCGCGAGGAGGAGGTGAGCTTCCGGAATGGCGATGTGGAGCTGAGTGGAACGCTGACGATTCCGTCGGAGCCCCCGACGAGGCCGGGCGGGTATACGGCCGTGGTTCTTGCCAGCGGGAGCGGGGTGCAGAACCGGGACGAGGAACTCTTCGGCCACAAGCCGTTTGCGGTGATTGCCGACAAGCTCACGCGCTCAGGGATTGCCGTCCTGCGCTTCGACGACCGCGGAGCAGGAAAGAGCAGTCCCCGGAAGGGCAATGAGACGAGTGCCGACAATGCTGCGGATGTGATGGTTGCTGTGGATTTTCTTCGCGGACGCGAAGAAATCAATTCTTCGAAGGTGGGGATTCTGGGCCATAGCGAGGGCGGCACTCTGGCATTTATAAATGCGGCAGAGTGGCCTGATAAAGTGGGCTTCGTGGTGAGCCTCGCGGGCATGGCCGTGAAGGGCGAAGACCTGATTGTGAAGCAAAATACAGAAGTTACGGCCCTTCGCGGGGAGCCGCTTGGCGAGGAAGCTGTCGGCACGTTGCGCAAGGCTTTCCGCGCGATTGCCGAGGGAGAGGATTCGCTGTCGATTGCAAAGGATCTGCGACCCTTGATGAAGGAACTGCATCCGAATTTTTCGGACGCGGAACTCGATGCGGGCATTGCGGCGATGACCTCGCCGTGGTATATCGCTTTTGTGAAACTCGACCCCGGAGAGTATCTCGCTAAGGTAAAGTGCCCTGTGCTTGCCCTCAACGGCACGTGGGATGTGCAAGTGGACAGCGAGATGAATCTCCGTGCCATCGCAGGGGTTCTTCCCGGGGCCAAGACTGTTGCGCCGGAGGGGTTGAACCATATGTTCCAACGCTCGCCGACGCGGGCCGGGTCGATGAACTATGGCGGCATATCGCAGACGATTTCGCCTGAAGTCCTCGAACTCATCGCGAGCTGGATTTCGGAGAGATGAAAAAGGGGAGGATAAAAATTTTTCTTAAATGTTTGGTTTTTAGAAATAAAATCGCTAACTTTGCCGTGAAAAAGTGGGCCCTTGAATGTGTGGCTGTCGCAAATATCTGATAGATAGAGCGATGAGCTGCCGTTTGATGGGTGCATAAATTTGAATTGAAAGAAACGAAATACAATTAATCAACACAAGTTACAAACCAAAGAACTAAGATGCCTACTATTCAGCAATTAGTAAGAAAAGGACGTGTGGCTCTCGAGGATAAGAGTAAGTCGCCCGCACTTGACTCGTGCCCTCAGCGTCGCGGTGTTTGCGTGCGTGTGTACACCACGACCCCCAAAAAGCCTAATTCGGCAATGCGTAAGGTTGCTCGTGTGCGCCTCACCAACGGCAAGGAGGTAAACTCCTACATCCCCGGCGAAGGCCATAACCTGCAGGAGCACTCCATTGTGCTGGTACGCGGCGGTCGTGTGAAGGATCTTCCCGGTGTTCGCTACCACATCGTTCGCGGCACCCTCGACACGGCAGGCGTGAAAGACCGCACTCAGCGTCGCTCGAAGTACGGCGCCAAGCGTCCCAAGGCCGGTGCAGCCAAGAAGTAATCCGACGTATTTTCCGGCGAACGGAAGAGAAGTCCGGGTGAAGATCATAACTGAACGCACCGCGAGATTTTAACAACAAAAAAATTAAAAACTCGTTTTTTGATTTCTTGCAGCTAACAGACAACGGTTGAGTAAGCGCTGAGGCAGAGGCCCGCGCTGAAGACGATAAGAAACAGGCAACCAAGCAATCTGAAAACACATCCCCGCAAACAAAAATGAGAAAGGCCAAGCCTAAGAAGCGTGTGATCCTTCCGGATCCCGTCTTCGACGACGTGAGAGTGACCAAGTTTGTGAATCACCTCATGTATGACGGTAAGAAAAATACCGCTTTCGCTATTTTCTACGATGCTCTTGACACAGTCAAGACCAAGATGCCTAACGAAGAGCTCAGCGCTCTCGATATCTGGAAAAAGGCCCTCGAGAACATCACTCCTACTGTAGAGGTAAAGAGCCGCCGCGTCGGTGGTGCTACCTTCCAGGTTCCGACTGAAATCCGTGCGGACCGCAAGGAGTCGATATCCATGAAAAATCTCATCGCATACGCCCGCAAACGTGGCGGCAAGACGATGGCTGACAAGCTTGCAGCTGAAATCGTTGACGCTTTCAACAATCAGGGCGGCGCTTACAAGCGCAAAGAAGACATGCACAAGATGGCCGAGGCCAACCGTGCTTTCGCTCACTTCCGCTTCTAATAATTGATTTTTCAGGTAAATATTTATTTTCCATATATCAATAATGGCAAAATCTGACGAACTTCTTAAATATACGCGCAACATCGGCATCATGGCTCACATCGATGCCGGTAAGACCACGACGTCCGAGCGTATCCTCTTCTATACCGGTCTGACCCATAAGATCGGTGAGGTGCACGACGGTGCAGCCACCATGGACTGGATGGAGCAGGAACAGGAGCGCGGTATCACCATTACTTCCGCAGCTACGACCACCTTCTGGAAGTATCTCGACGAGAAGTATAAAATCAATCTTATCGACACCCCGGGACACGTGGACTTCACGGTCGAGGTAGAACGCTCGCTGCGTATCCTCGACGGCGCTGTCGCAACGTTCTGCGCAGTAGGCGGCGTTGAGCCTCAGTCCGAGACCGTATGGCGCCAGGCCGATAAGTACAACGTGCCCCGTATCGGCTACGTGAACAAGATGGACCGCTCCGGTGCCAACTTCTTCGAAGTTGTGCGGCAGCTCAAGGACGTGCTTGGTGCAAATCCTTGCCCCATCCAGATTCCCATCGGCGCCGAGGAGACCTTCAAGGGCGTTGTAGATCTCATCGCCATGAAGGCTATCTTCTGGCATGACGAGACGATGGGCGCCGACTATTCTATCGAAGAAATTCCTGCTGCCCTCCGCGATGAGGCCGAGCAGTATCGCGACAGCATGCTGGAGAAGATTGCCGAATACGACGACGACCTCATGGCCAAGTATTTCGACGATCCTTCCACCATCACTGTCGAAGAAATCAAGCGCGCTCTCCGCGCCGCTACGCTGAAGATGGATCTTGTGCCGATGATCTGTGGTTCGTCGTTCAAGAACAAGGGTGTGCAGTGCCTGCTCGACGCAGTCTGCGCTTATCTGCCCTCTCCTCTGGATGCAGGTGCGGTTGAAGGCCATGCAGTGGACGATCCCGACCGTATCGAGACCCGCGAGCCTTCGAGCGATGCCAAGATGTGCGCCCTTGCGTTCAAGATCGCTACTGACCCGTATGTGGGCCGTCTGTGCTTCTTCCGCGTATATTCAGGCGATGTTGTTGCCGGCTCTTATGTGCTGAACGCACGCTCGGGTAAGAAGGAACGCATCTCGCGTCTGTTCCAGATGCACTCGAACAAGCAGAACCCGATGGAGAAGATCGGCTGCGGCGATATCGGCGCAGGCGTAGGCTTCAAGGACATCCGCACGGGCGACACTCTTTGCGCCGAGGATGCTCCAATCGTTCTCGAGGCAATGGAATTCCCCGAACCTGTGATCGGTATTGCAGTTGAACCCAAGACGCAGAAGGACCTCGACAAGCTGGGCGTGGGCCTGCAGAAGCTGGCCGAGGAAGATCCCACCTTCCGTGTTCAGACCAACGAGGAGACCGGCCAGACGGTTATCTCCGGTATGGGTGAGCTTCACCTCGACATCATCATCGACCGTCTCCGCCGCGAATTCAAGGTAGAGTGCAACCAGGGTCGTCCTCAGGTTACTTACAAGGAAGCCATCACCCGTCCCGTCGAGCTCCGCGAGGTGTTCAAGAAGCAGACCGGTGGTCGCGGTAAGTTCGCCGATATCATCGTGCGTGTGGAACCCGTCGACGAAGGCTTCGAAGGCAACCTGCAGTTTGTCGACGAAGTGAAGGGCGGTAACATTCCCAAGGAATTCATCCCCTCGATCCAGAAGGGCTTCACGACGGCAATGAAGAACGGTGTTCTCGCCGGCTTCCCTGTCGAGCACCTGAAGGTGACGGTTCTGGACGGTTCGTTCCACCCCGTGGACTCCGACCAGCTTTCGTTCGAGCTCTGCGCAATTCAGGCCTTCAAGAAGGCATGCGAGAAGGCAGGACCCGTGCTGCTTGAGCCCATCATGAAGATTGAAGTTGTAACGCCCGAGGAATCCATGGGCGACGTGATCTCCGACCTTAACAAGCGTCGCGGTCAGGTCGAGGGCATGGAGACGAGCCGCAGCGGCGCCCGCGTGGTGAAGGCTAAGGCACCTCTTGCCGAGATGTTCGGTTATGTTACGGCTCTGCGTACAATCACCTCGGGCCGTGCGACCTCGACGATGAGCTTCTCGCACTACAGCGAGGTCTCGACCTCGATTGCCAAGGCTGTTCTCGCCGAGTGCGACGGCCGCGCCGACCTTCTGAAGTAAAAAAATAAAAATTCAACCCGCAATATGAATCCCATCATTCGCATTAAACTGAAATCTTACGACCACAGCCTCGTCGACAAGAGCGCCGAGAAGATCGTAAAGACCGTGAAGTCTATCGGCGCAGTGATCAGCGGCCCTATCCCCCTGCCCACGCATAAGCGCATCTTCACAGTCAATCGCTCCACCTTCGTGAACAAGAAGAGCCGCGAGCAGTTCGAGCTCTCCAGCTACAAGCGCCTTATCGACATCTACAACGCTACGCCCAAAATCGTGGACGCTCTGATGAAGCTCGAGCTCCCCAGCGGTGTGGAAGTGGAAATCAAGTGCTGATACAGCCAAGAGACTGCAACACGAAAGAACAGATATGAAAAGCCGCCGAGGCCGGGGCGCTGAAAGGTGCTCCGGGCCGAGGAGGCAAGAGAATAAACAAAGACTAAAAACAACACAGAAATGCCAGGATTAATTGGAAAGAAAATCGGAATGACATCCGTGTTCAGTGCCGACGGTAAGAATGTGCCGTGCACTGTTATCGAAGTAGGCCCTTGTGTCGTTACTCAGGTCAAGACAATGGAGAAGGACGGCTATGAAGCCATCCAGCTCGGTTTCGAGGAAGAGAAGGAGAAGCACCTCACTCAGCCTGAACTGGGCCACTTCAAGAAGGCCGGAGTAGCACCCAAGCGTCACTTGGCCGAGTTCAAAGGTTTTGAGGGCGAATATGCCCCGGGCGACACCATCGGTGTTGACTTCTTCGACGGCGCAGAGTTCGTCGACGTAGTAGGCACGTCGAAGGGTAAGGGCTTCCAGGGTGTAGTAAAGCGCCACGGTTTCGGCGGTGTGGGCCAGAGCACGCACGGCCAGCACAACCGCCTTCGTGCTCCCGGTTCGGTGGGTGCCTGCTCGTATCCCGCAAAGGTGTTCAAGGGCATGCGTATGGCCGGCCAGATGGGCAATGAGCGCGTAACGGTCCAGAACCTCCAGATTGTAAAAATTATTCCCGAACACAACCTTATGATGATCAAGGGCTCTGTACCCGGCAGCAAAGGTTCAATCGTTTTAATTGAGAAGTAATATGGAACTCGCAGTATTCAACCAGCAGGGCCAGGAAACGGGCCGCAAAGCCACGCTGAACGACGAGGTGTTTGCAATCGTTCCCAACGAGCACGCCATCTACCTCGACGTTAAGCAGTACCTCGCAAACCATCGTCAGGGCACCCACAAGTCGAAGGAGCGTTCGGAAGTGAGCGGCTCTACCCGCAAGCTTCACAAGCAGAAGGGCGGCGGCGGCAGCCGTATCGGCGACATCAACTCGCCCGTACTCGTAGGCGGTGGCCGAGTATTCGGTCCTCGTCCGCGCGACTATCGTTTCAAGCTGAACCGCAAGCTCAAGGAGCTGGCACGCAAGAGCGCACTCTCGCTGAAGGCGCAGGCCGGCGACATCATCGTCGTTGAAGACCTGACGTTCGGCCCCAAGACTAAAGAATATATAAATTTTGCTAAAAATCTTAAAGTTGAAGGCAAAAAGGTGCTTGTGGTTTTGGGAAAAGAAAATAATGACGTATATTTGTCGATGCGAAATGTGCCCGGCGCGCGTCTGATGACAGCGTCGGATATCAACACGTATGTAGTAATGAACAACAATGCCCTCGTCCTGACGGAGAGTGGCCTTGCTGTGATTAATAACATCTAAACCCAAGGGAGAAAGAAGACAATGGATATCACAATCAAGCCCGTCATCACCGAAGGAGCAACCAAGCGCTCGGACAAGCGCAATTGCTTCACGTTCCGTGTTTCCCCCGAGGCCAACAAGTATCAGATCAAGGCGCTTGTAGAGAGTCTCTACGGCGTGAAAGTCGCAAAGGTCAACACAGCCGTAGTCCGTGGCAAGAACAAGAGCCGCTGGACCAAGAGCGGTCTTCTCCGCGGCAAGAGCAATGAGTGGAAGAAGGCATACGTTACAGTTGGCGAAGGCGAAACCATCGACTTTTTCAGTAACATCTAAATAGCAATGGCAGTAAGAAAATTCAAGCCCACTACCCCCGGGCAGCGACACAAAGTTATCGGTGTTTTCAAAGGTACGATCACTGCTACAACACCGGAAAAATCTCTTACAGTCGGCAAAAAGGCCTCCGGCGGCCGCAACGCCGAAGGACACCTCACCACTCGTTACCTTGGTGGTGGCCACAAGCGGGCATACCGCATCATAGACTTTAAGAGAAACCGCGACGGCATCCCCGCAGTTGTAAAGAGCATCGAGTATGATCCGAACCGTTCGGCGCGTATCGCTCTTCTGTACTACGTGGACGGCGTCAAGACCTACATCATAGCCCCTAATGGCCTTGAGGTAGGTGCGACGGTAGTTTCCGGCCCTGAAGCAGCCCCCGAAATCGGGAATGCACTTCCGTTGAACAAGATTCCGGTCGGCACCGTCATCCACAACATCGAACTCCGCCCCGGCCAGGGTGCATTCATGGCACGTTCGGCCGGCACTTTCGCTCAGCTCATCTCCCGTGAGGGAAATTACGCGATTATCAAGCTTCCTTCGGGCGAAACCCGCAAGGTGCTTGCCACCTGCAAGGCCACCATTGGTGTTGTAGGCAACAGCGAGCACTCTCTGGAGCGCTCGGGCAAGGCAGGCCGCAGCCGCTGGCTGGGCCGTCGTCCGCGCAACCGCGGCGTAGTGATGAACCCTGTCGATCACCCCATGGGTGGTGGTGAAGGCCGCGCATCCGGTGGCCATCCCCGCAGCCGCAAGGGTCTTTACAGCAAGGGTCTCAAGACGCGTGCGCCCAAGAAGCACTCTTCGAAGTATATCATTGAAAGAAGAAAGAAGTAAATCTAACTCCGTAATTTAAAGTATGAGCCGTTCATTAAAAAAAGGCCCCTTCATCAGCGTGAAGCTTGAGAAGAAAGTCGCCGACATGGAAGCCAGCGGTAAGAAGAACGTCATCAAGACGTGGAGCCGTGCCTCTATGATCGCGCCCGAATTCGTAGGCCACACATTTGCCGTGCATAATGGCAATAAGTTCATTCCCGTATATGTTACGGAGAACATGGTAGGCCACAAGCTGGGAGAATTCGCTCCCACCCGCACCTTCCGCGGCCACGCCGGCAACAAGAAGAAGTAAGCCGAGGGACCCGAATCATTAAATTGAAAAAAAAGACGAACAAATAAAATGGGTGAAAGAAAAAGACTTACAGCCGACCATCGCAAGGAGATGCTGAAGAGCGTGGCTTTTGCAAAGCTGACGAACGTTCCGACGTCTCCGCGCAAGATGCGTCTGGTTGCCGATATGATCCGCGGCAAGGAAGTGTTCCGCGCTCTCGGCATCCTCAAATTCTCCAATAAGGAGGCTGCAGCCCGTCTGGAAAAGCTTCTGATGAGCGCCGTTGCCAACTGGGAGGCTAAGAACGAACGCAAGGCACAGAGCGGCGAGCTCTACGTGCAGACGATCTTCGTGAATCCTGCGCCGATGCTGAAGCGTCTGCGCACGGCACCTCAGGGCCGCGGCTACCGCATCCGCAAGCGTGCCAATCACGTAACGGTGATTGTAGACGCCATTGATAACAAAGTAAAAACCAGCGAGGCTTAACCTAAGATATGGGACAGAAAGTAAATCCTATCAGCAACCGCCTTGGCGTGATTCGCGGTTGGGACTCCAACTGGTCTGAAAAGGGCAAATATCCCGCCAATATTCTCGAGGACTACAAGCTCCGCGAATATCTGAATGTGCGTCTTGCCAAGTGCAGTGTATCGCGCATTGTCATCGAGCGTACGCTCAAGCTCATCACCATCACAGTGTGCACCTCTCGTCCGGGCCTTATCATCGGCAAGGGCGGCCAGGAGGTCGAGAAGCTGAAGGAAGAGCTGAAGAAGATCACGGACAAGGATGTCCAGATCAACATCTACGAGGTGAAGCGTCCTGAGCTCGACGCTCAGATCGTGGCATCGAGCATTGCTCGCCAGATCGAGGGTAAGGTGGCTTACCGCCGTGCCATCAAGATGGCTATCGCGTCGACGATGCGTGCGGGTGCCGAGGGCGTGAAGGTGCAGGTTTCGGGCCGTCTGAACGGTGCTGAAATTGCACGTTCGGAGATGTTCAAGGAGGGTCGCACTCCGCTGCACACTCTTCGTGCGGACATCGACTATGCTCTTGTTGAGGCCCACACGAAGGTGGGTGTGATCGGCGTGAAGGTTTGGATCTGCCGTGGCGAAGTCTATGGCAAGCGTGATCTTGCGCCTCAGTTCACCAACACACAGAAGGAAGGCCGCAGCAACGGTGGCGAGCGTCGCGAGCGCGGCGGCCGTCGCGGTGGATTCAGCCGTGGTGGCAAAAAGTAAAAGTAGAACCTCAGAAGAAGACATTCACAGACAATGTTACAACCAAAGAAAACCAAGTTCCGCCGCGCGCAGAAGGGCCGCATGAAGGGCAATGCGCAGCGAGGGAATTCGCTGGCGTTCGGTTCGTTCGGCATCAAGACCCTTGAGAGCAAGTGGATCACCGGCCGCCAGATAGAGGCCGCACGTATTGCGGTGACGCGCTACATGCAGCGTCAGGGCCAGATCTGGATCCGAATCTTCCCGGACAAGCCTATCACGAAGAAGCCTGCGGAGGTCCGCATGGGTAAAGGTAAGGGTAATCCTGAAGGATTCGTAGCGCCTGTAACTCCGGGCCGCATCATACTGGAGGTCGAGGGCGTGAGCTACGACATTGCGAAGGAAGCACTTCGCCTTGCAGCGCAGAAGCTGCCGGTGGTCACGAAGTTTGTGGTACGCCGCGATTATGATCCGACTCAAAACGTGTAAAGGGCCATGAAGAAAGAAGAAATCAAAGAGATGACGACCGCGGATCTGCGTGAGCGTCTGGTGCAGATGGAGAAGGAGTATCGTCAGATGACGATCAATCATGCTGTGACTCCTCTGGATAATCCTGCAAAAATCACGGCAGACCGCCGTATGATTGCGCGTGTGAAGACCGAGCTTCGTCAGCGCGAGCTTAACAACAAGTAATCCCCCTGAACGCTACAACACTAATGGAAGAAAAAAGAAATCTGCGCAAAGAGCGCATCGGCGTTGTATCCAGCAACAAGGGCGACAAGTCGATCACAGTAACGATCAAGTGGAAGGAGAAGCATCCTATCTACGGAAAGTTCGTGAACAAGACGAAGAAGTATCACGCCCACGATGAGAACAACGAATGCTCGGTCGGCGACACGGTGCGTCTGATGGAGACGCGTCCTCTCAGCAAGACCAAGCGCTGGAGATTAGTAGAAATCATAGAAAAAGTTAAATAAACATGATCCAGACAGAATCCCGCCTCACGGTCGCCGACAATTCCGGCGCAAAGGAAGCATTGTGCATCCACGTACTCGGAGGCACCGGCCGACGTTATGCATCGGTTGGCGATATCATCGTTGTGTCTGTGAAGAGCGTAATTCCGGGCTCTGATGTAAAGAAGGGCACGGTATCGAAGGCAGTAGTAGTGCGCACGAACAAGGAAATCCGTCGTCCGGACGGGTCATATATCCGTTTCGACGATAATGCGTGCGTGCTTCTGAACAATGCCGGCGAGCTTCGCGGCACACGTATTTTCGGGCCGGTAGCTCGTGAGCTCCGCGGCACGAACATGAAGATTGTCTCACTGGCACCCGAGGTGCTGTAATCTACCCTTTGAGCTATAGCAATGAGCAAGATCAACATTAAGAAGGGGGATATGGTGCAGGTTCTCTCCGGTGAGGACCGTGGCAAGCAGGGCCGCGTGCTCGAGGTAGACCGCAAGAAGATGCGTGCTATTGTCGAGGGCGTGAACATGATGACGAAGGCTACGAAGCCTACGGCCCAGTATCCCCAGGGGGGCCTTATCAAGAAGGAGGCACCCATCCACATCTCGAACATCGCAGTTCTTGACCCGAAGTCGGGCAAGCCTACTCGCATCCGCATCGAGCGCAAGGACGGCAAGAAGGTTCGTGTGGCAGTTAAATCCAACGAGGTAATCAAGTAAAAGACATGAGCACAACACTCAGCAAAGACTATAAGGAGCGCATTGTACCTGCCCTTGAGAAGGAGTTCAACTACTCGACGGTGATGCAGGTTCCCCGCCTTGAGAAGATTGTCATCAATCAGGGTCTTGGCGCGGCAACTCAGGACAAGAAGCTCATCGAGACGGCGATCAACGAGCTTACGGCCATCACGGGCCAGAAGGCTGTTGCTACTCTCTCGAAGAAGGATATTTCGAATTTCAAGGTACGCAAGAAGATGCCTATCGGTGTGATGGTGACACTTCGCCGCGACCGCATGTATGAATTTCTGGAGCGTCTGATCCGTGTGGCTCTTCCGCGTATCCGCGACTTCAAGGGCATTGAAGGCAAGCTGGACGGCCGCGGGAACTACACTCTCGGTATCACCGAGCAGATTATCTTCCCGGAAATCAACATTGACAACATCAACAAGCTGATGGGTATGAACATCACTTTCGTAACGTCTGCCAAGACGGACGAAGAGGGATATGAGCTGCTGAAGCAGTTCGGTCTGCCCTTCAAGAATGCAAAAAAATAAATTAAGCATCCCCTATGGCTAAAGAATCGATGAAGGCGCGCGAAGTGAAGCGCGACCGTTTGGTGGCCAAGTATGCGCAGCGCCGTGCCGAGCTGAAGAAGATCGTGAATTCGGGACGGGACGAGGAGAATCGTGCTGAGGCATACGAGGCTGCGCAGAAGCTGCAGAGCCTGCCCAAGAACTCTTCGTACATCCGCAAGCACAACCGTTGCTCGATCACGGGCCGTCCGAAGGGCTACATGCGGCAGTTCGGCATTTCGCGCATTCAGTTCCGCGAGATGGCGTCTGCGGGTCTGATTCCCGGAGTAAAGAAGGCCAGCTGGTAAAAAATCCCTGCTCTCGCACCAGCTGAACCCGATCCGCCCCCGGCGGCGGCCAGAATCCCCCGGAGGGGACATTGGGCCGCAGCCCAAAGATCGAGAGAGAGTTTATTAAATATTGTTGAGCCGCCACGTGCCGGCCGGACGCAGGGGCCTCCGCTCCTTCCTCCCAACTACTGTTACGGCGGATAGCCTCTTGATCCGGAGGCCGTAGCCAGGGCTCAATCAATTTAAAGACCAACACAACAACAATGACTGATCCAATAGCAGATTATCTGACCAGACTGAGGAACGCCATCAAGGCGGGCCACCGCGTGGTTGAAGTTCCTGCCTCGAACCTTAAGAAGGAGATTACACGTATTCTCTTCGAGCAGGGCTATATCCTCAATTACAAGTTTATCGAGGGCGAGACGCCTGCAGGCGTCATCAAGATCGCTCTGAAGTATGATCCGGTAGACCGCGTGAATGCCATCAAGGGGCTGAAGCGAGTGTCTCGTCCGGGTCTCCGCCAGTATACGGGCTACAAGGACATGCCGCGTGTGCTGAACGGGCTTGGTGTGGCTATCCTTTCGACGTCGAAGGGAGTTATGACCAACAAGAAGGCTGCCGACCTGAAGGTAGGCGGCGAAGTACTGTGCTACGTATATTAATAAAGCCAACCGTTAAAAAAGGAATAAGATTATGTCAAGAATAGGTAAAGCACCCATTGCTCTTCCGGCAGGCGTAACCGTGACGGTTGACAAGGATAATGTAGTAACCGTCAAGGGCAAGCTGGGCGAGCTCAAGCAGGCAGTGAGCCCTGATATTGAAGTGTCGGTAGAGGACGGGCACGTAGTGTTGAAGCGTCCGTCGGACGACCGCGAGCATCGCGCGCAGCACGGACTTTTCCGTGCGCTGATCCACAACATGGTTGTGGGTGTGTCTGAAGGCTACCGCAAGGAAATGGAACTGGTAGGCGTGGGCTATCGTGCAACGGCAACGGGCCAGGTGCTGGAGCTGTCGCTTGGTTTCTCCCATGCAATCTATATCAAGCTTCCGCCTGAGGTGAAGGTGGAGGCAAAGAGCGAGCGCAATAAGAATCCTCTGATCATCCTGAGCTCTGACGACAAGCAGCTTCTTGGCCAGGTATGCGCTAAGATCCGTTCGCTCCGCAAGCCTGAGCCTTACAAGGGTAAGGGTATCAAGTTTGTCGGCGAGGTTATCCGCCGCAAGTCCGGTAAGAAGGCCGGTGCCAAATAATATTAAACGCATCATACTATGTTCTCCAAGATACAAAGAAGGAATAAAATCAAGATGCGCATCCGCGGCAAGATTTCCGGCACCGCCGAGCGTCCGCGCATGACCGTCTTCCGCAGCAACAAGCAGATTTACGTACAGTTCATTGATGATCTGGCAGGAGTAACGCTTGTGTCGGCATCGTCGAAGGGCCTTGAGGAAGGCACGAAGACCGAGATCGCTGCTCAGGTAGGCAAGGAAGCCGCCAAGAAGGCCCTTGAGGCCGGCATTACGGAAGTAGTATTTGACCGTAACGGTTATCTTTTCCACGGTCGAGTAAAATCGCTGGCTGACGCTGCGCGCGAGGCCGGTCTTAAATTCTAAGAGATATGGCAAAGAGAAATAACCGTGTAAAGTCGACGGGCGATCTTGAGCTTAAGGATCGTCTTGTGGCCATCAACCGCGTAACGAAGGTGACGAAGGGTGGCCGCACGTTCACGTTTGCAGCTATTGTCGTTGTAGGCAATGAGAATGGCATCGTGGGCTGGGGCCTCGGCAAGGCAAATGAAGTGCAGGCAGCTATCGCCAAGGGCGTGGAGGCTGCGAAGAAGAATCTGATCAAGGTTCCTGTTCACAAGGGTACGATTCCTCACGAGCAGGTGGCCAAGTTCGGAGGTTCGCGCATCATCCTGAAGCCTGCGAGCCATGGTACGGGCGTGAAGGCCGGTGGCGCTATGCGTGCCGTGCTTGAGAGCGTCGGTATCACAGACGTTCTTGCCAAGAGCAAGGGTTCGTCGAATCCTCACAATCTTGTGAAGGCTACGATTGCGGCTCTTGATGAGATGCGTTCGCCGGCGCAGGTAGCGCAGAACCGCGGCATCTCGGTTGAGCAGGTGTTCAAGGGCTGAGCCTGAAATGAAAACGATCTAAAAAATTTGAGACAACAATGGCAAAGATAAAGATCACGCAGACGAAGAGCCGCATCAACTGTCCTGCAGTGCAGAAGCGTACTCTCGACGCTCTCGGGCTTAAGAAGATGAACCATTCTGTTGTGAAGGAGGCTACTCCTTCGGTGATGGGTATGGTTCAGGCAGTGCACCACCTTGTAACTGTAACTGAGGCTTGAGAAATAATTAACGAACAATAAACCAAGAATATAAAAACAGAGATGGACTTAAGCAATCTTCAGCCCGCACCGGGCTCTGTAAAGAGGAAGACTCGCGTTGGCCGCGGCGCAGGCAGCGGCAAGGGCGGGACGTCGACCCGCGGCCACAAGGGCGCCAAGTCGCGTTCGGGCTACAGCCGCAAGATCGGTTTTGAGGGTGGCCAGATGCCCCTTCAGCGTCGTCTTCCGAAGTTCGGATTCAAGAATATCAACCGCGTAGAATATAAAGCGATCAATCTCGATCTTATCGAGGCAGTGGCTACGGCCCGGAATCTCGAGAAGGTGGGCCTTGAGGAGCTGCGTGCTGCAGGTTATCTGCGTCGCAACCAGCTTGCCAAGGTTCTGGGCAATGGCGCTGTAACTCGCGCCCTGACCGTGGAAGCAAATGCGTTCTCGGCAGCAGCGAAGGCTGCTATCGAGGCAGCCGGCGGCCAGGCAAACACCCTCTGATCTCATGCGATTCACAGACACGATAAAAAATATCTGGTCGATCAAGGAGCTCCGCGACAGGATCGGCATCACGCTTCTGCTGGTGCTGATCTATCGCTTGGGCTGCTATGTGGTGCTTCCGGGGATTTCTCCGTCGGCGATCGATGCTCTTGCTTCGTTTACGAACAAGAGTGGTCTGATGCAGCTGCTGGATATGTTCTCGGGCGGCGCTTTCTCTCAGGCGTCGATCTTTGCACTTGGAATTATGCCTTACATCACGGCTTCGATTGTGATCCAGCTGTGCGGGATGATTCTTCCGTCGTTCCAGAAGATGCAGCGTGAGGGCGAGAGCGGCCGACAGAAGCTGAATCAGTACACTCGTTATCTTACGGTGGTGATTCTGTTCCTTCAGGCTCCTTCGTACCTTATCAACCTTCAGATTCAGGCGTCGTCGGCGGCCGGTGGTCTCGGGCTCCATATGGGGTTCTGGACGACGGTTTATCTGACGATTATCCTGACCGCGGGCTCGATGTTCATCATGTGGCTTGGCGAGCGTATCACTGACCGTGGTATCGGCAATGGTATTTCGTTCATCATTCTGGTGGGTATCATAGCCCGTCTTCCGGGAGCGCTTTCGTATGAGTTCATCAGCCGTCTGCCGGGAGCATCGGGCTCTCAGGGCGGTCTTGTGATGTTTATCATCGAGATTGTTCTTCTTTTTGCCGTAACGGTAGGAGCTGTTCTGCTTGTGCAGGGCACGCGCAAGGTGCCTGTGCAGTATGCGAAGCGTATCGTCGGGAACCGCCAGTATGGTGGTGCTCGGCAGTATATCCCTCTGAAGGTGAATGCTGCGGGTGTTATGCCTATCATCTTTGCGCAGGCTATCATGTTTATCCCGATGGCCTTCAGCGGTTTCCGCGGCGGGGAGACGGGTTTCTTCCATGCGTTCACGGACATCAACGGCTTCTGGTATAATTTTGTCTTCTTTATTCTGATTGTGGCGTTTACGTATTTCTATACGGCAATCACGGTCCGTCCGAAGGATATGGCTGAGAACATGAAGCGCAACAATGGATTTATCCCGGGTGTAAAGCCCGGCAAGAAGACGGAGGAGTATCTTGATGCCATCATGAGCCGCATTACGCTGCCGGGGTCGATTTTCCTTGGCATCGTAGCAATATTACCGGCTTTTGCGCGTTTCTTTGGTATAAGCCAGAATTTCGCTCAGTTCTTCGGCGGCACATCGTTGCTGATTATGGTGGGCGTTGTTCTTGACACTCTTCAGCAGGTTGAGTCGCATCTGATGATGCACCACTATGACGGCCTGATGAAGGAGGGCAAGATCAAGGGACGCACGACCGGCTCGGCTTATTGACACAAAAGGAAATGGCGGTGAGAGGCTGAACAGGGCTTCTCGCCGCCGGTGTCCGCGCTCGTGGGGCTGCAAAGGGCTGCGGGGGCAGCGGACGAAAGAAATAGAAACATTACCCAAGATCGAAACGAGATGATATATCTTAAGACACCGGAAGAAATCGAGCGTATGCGCGGAGCGTCTACGCTTGTGTCGCAGGTGCTTGGCGAGGTTGCCAAGTGGGTGCGTCCGGGGGAGTCGACACGGCGGATTGACCAGATTGCGCGGGAGTTTATCCTGGACAATGGAGGCAAGCCTGCGTGTCTTGGCTACCACGGTTTTCCGGGGACGCTCTGCGTGGAGGTCAACGATACGGTGGTTCATGGATTCCCTTCGGGGTATGAGCTGCGTGACGGGGACATCGTGGGGTTTGATACGGTAGTCGAGAAGGATGGTTTCATGGGCGACAGCTGCTATACGTTTGCGGTGGGCGAGATTTCGCCTGAGAAGATGGCTCTTTGCCGGACGACGAAGGAGGCTCTCTATGAGGGAATCCGTGCTTGTCGAGTTGGCGGGCGTATCGGTGATATCGCGAATGCGGTGCAGACTTATTGCGAGCGGCGGAATTATTCGCTTGTGCGCGAGATGACGGGCCATGGAATCGGGCGGAGCATGCATGAGGAGCCAGAGGTTCCGAACTATGGGCGCCGAGGCATCGGGCCTGTGATCCGCAACGGGATGTGTATCTGCATAGAGCCTATGGTGAACATGGGTTCGCGTAATGTAGTGATCGCCCGGAACGGGTGGGAGTGCATGACGCGTGACCACAAGCCTTCGGCGCACTATGAGCATACGATCGCTATCCGGAACGATGAGGTAGAGATCCTGACGACTTTCGATTATATCGAGGCGTCGCTGGGCGAGAGATTTATCTGAGGAATCAAACAAAAGGCACATACATGGCAAAGCAGTCAGCAATCGAACAGGACG
Organism: uncultured Porphyromonadaceae bacterium; assembly: GCA_947176295.1. GTDB lineage: Bacteria > Bacteroidota > Bacteroidia > Bacteroidales > Muribaculaceae > CAG-873. Next base: position 4,851 of record CAMWQB010000001.1, on the reverse strand, counting down.
GCACAATCGTAGAGGCTTTGAGCAATGCGATGTTCCGGGTTGAACTTGAGAACGGGCATGAGATCACGGCTCATATTTCGGGCAAGATGCGCATGCATTACATCAAGATTCTGCCGGGGGACAAGGTTCGCGTTGAGATGAGTCCTTATGATCTGTCGAAGGGTCGCATCGCGTTCCGCTATAAGTAAGGGGCCGGGTAATGGGAGCGACGGGCTGCCCTGGGGCGAAACCGATCCCGGGTCGGAATGGCCGGTCGCGATACGAGAATTGAGATTTCCAAATATCAAATACGCTAAAAGAAAATGAAAGTACGAGCATCCGTTAAAAAACGCACTCCGGACAGCAAGATCGTGCGCCGCAAGGGCCGTCTGTATGTCATCAACAAGAAAAACCCCAAATACAAACAGCGTCAAGGATAATTTTTGTTATTTTTGCAGAAAAAATAGACGACAAGATTTATGGCAGTTAGAATCGTGGGAGTTGACCTCCCCCAGAACAAACAGGGTCAGATTTCCCTGACCTACATTTACGGCATCGGCCGTTCGGCTGCGCTCACCATCCTCGAGAAGGCAGGCATCGATCCTGCTAAGAAGGTCCAGGACTGGAGCGACGACGAGGCGGCGAAGGTGCGCGAGGTGATCGGCAGCGACTATAAGGTCGAGGGTGATCTTCGCAGTGAAATCCAGCTGAACATCAAGCGTCTGATGGATATCGGCTGCTACCGTGGCATCCGTCATCGCATCGGTCTGCCTGTGCGAGGCCAGAGCACGAAGAACAATGCGCGTACGCGCAAGGGCCGCAAGAAGACTGTGGCAAACAAGAAGAAAGCAACGAAATAAGGAATATTTATGGCAAAAAAGACAGTCGCAGCAAAGAAGAGAAACGTCAAGGTCGGCGCAGAGGGCCAGCTTCACGTTCATTCGTCTTTCAACAACATCATTGTATGTCTTGCCAACAGCGAGGGCCAGGTTATCTCGTGGTCATCGGCAGGCAAGATGGGCTTCCGCGGATCGAAGAAGAATACGCCTTATGCCGCCCAGATGGCCGCACAGGATTGCGCCAAGACGGCATACGACCTTGGTCTGCGTAAGGTGAAGGCTTACGTCAAGGGTCCGGGTAACGGCCGCGAGGCAGCTATCCGCTATATCCATGGCGCGGGCATCGAAGTAACGGAAATCGTGGACGTAACCCCGCTTCCTCACAACGGGTGCCGTCCTCCGAAGAGAAGAAGAGTGTAATGCTCGGAGCGAAAGCTCGCCCAATCTTTTAGTACGTATCACACAACTATCTTCAAGAATTCTGTCGAGATCCGAGGGTAAAAGGAAAGCGTCAGCCTCCGATGCTGCCGTTCCACCCCGCGCCAAGGGTGGATGAAAACGGAGCGGTCGGTTCCCCTTGACAAACCGAGCGCTGCCGAATTCCGGACCGGCGGCCCCCAGATGAAGCCTTCCGGCGAGAGTAAGAAACGAAAAAACAGCGACACGACTCGTGGAAGAAACCATCCGGGACGCAAGCCAGCCGGCACCGCGGAAAAATAAACGGAATCGAGCTGACCGCGCCTGAGGATAAAAGACAGACAACAACAAACAAACAACAACAATGGCAAGATACACCGGTCCCAAGACCAAAATCGCCCGTAAGTTCGGCGAAGCAATCTTCGGTGAAGATAAAGTTCTCGCACGTCGTAACTTCCCCCCGGGCCAGCATGGCGCCAACAAGCGTCGGAAGACGAGTGAATATGGCGTCCAGCTTCGTGAAAAGCAGAAGGCAAAGTATACCTACGGACTTCTGGAGAAGCAGTTCCGCAATCTCTTCGACCGCGCGTCGCGTATGAAGGGTATCACGGGTGAAATTCTTCTTCAGCTTCTGGAAGGCCGTCTGGACAATGTAGTCTATCGTCTGGGGATAGCTCCCACACGTGCAGCTGCTCGCCAGCTTGTTCTGCACCGCCACATCACGGTGAACGGTGAGGTGGTGAATATCCCTTCGTATGCTCTTAAGCCCGGCGACGTCGTTGGCGTGCGCGAGCGTTCGAAGAGCCTCGAGGTTATAGCAGATGCACTTGCAGGCTTCAACCACAGCAAGTATCCGTGGATAGAATGGGACGAGGCAAGCAAGAGCGGCAAGCTTCTGCATGTGCCTGCCCGCGAGGATATCCCGGAGAACATCAAGGAGCAGCTGATTGTCGAGCTCTACTCCAAGTCGTAATTTCTAAACAGCAACACGATCCATGGCTATATTAGCATTCCAAAAACCTGAGAACGTCGTAATGCTCGAGGCTGATAATTTCTTCGGCAAGTTCGAGTTCAAGCCTTTGGAGCCGGGCTATGGCATCACCGTTGGAAACGCACTCCGTCGCGTGCTTCTTTCCTCTTTGGAGGGATATGCGATTTCGTCGATCAAGATCGATGGCGTTAAGAACGAGTTCGATGCAATTCCCGGCGTGAAGGAGGACGTTACGAATATCATTCTGAATCTGAAGCAGGTAGACCTGAAGCAGAAAGTCGAGGAGACGGAGAATGAGCGCGTAACCATTACGGTTTCCGGGAAAGAGGTGTTCACGGCCGGCGACATCGCCAAGCATCTGAGCGGATTCGAGGTAATGAATCCGGACTTGGTGATCTGTCATTTGGATCCTGCCGCAAGTTTCACTATCGCACTTACCATCAACAAGGGACGCGGATGGGTGCCGGCGGAGGAGAATGTGACTCCGCAGGATGACATTCACACGATTGCCATCGACTCGATCTACACTCCCATCAAGAATGTGAAGTACACGGTAGAAAACTACCGCGTAGACCAGAAAACCGACTACGACAAGCTCACCCTTGAAATCACCACAAATGGCTCGATCCTTCCGAAGGAGGCGATCAAGGAGGCAGCAAAGATCCTGATCTATCATTTCATGCTTTTCTCGGATGAGAAAATCACGCTTGAGGCAAATGATCCGGATCCGAGCGAGGAATTCGATGAAGAGGTACTGCACATGCGTCAACTTCTGAAGTCGAAGCTCGTGGATATGCAGCTGTCTGTCCGTGCTCTGAATTGCCTGAAGAGCGCCGAGGTAGAGACCCTCGCCGAGCTTGTGGTGTTCAACAAGAACGATCTGCTGAAGTTCCGCAACTTCGGTAAAAAGTCCTTAGTCGAACTCGAGAGCCTGCTCACGAGCCTGAACCTTTCGTTCGGCATGGACATCTCCAAGTACAAATTAGATAAAGAGTAAACCCAACGATGAGACATAATAAGAAATTTAATCACCTCAGCCGGACGAAGGCTCATCGCGATGCCCTCCTGGCGAACATGACGACTTCTCTCATCATGCACAAGCGCATCTTTACGACCCTTGCTAAGGCAAAGGCTCTGCGCGTGTATGCTGAGCCTCTGATCAACCGCGCTAAGGAAGACACGATGAACAACCGTCGTGTTGTATTCGGCTATCTCCAGAGCAAGGATGCTGTGAAGGAGCTTTTTGGCGTGGTTGCTGAGAAGATTGCTGAGCGTAATGGCGGCTATACTCGCATCCTCAAGACGGGCAACCGTCTTGGCGATAATGCGAAGACTTGCTTCATTGAGCTCGTGGACTTCAACGAGGCTATGCTGAAGGATAAGAAGGAGGCTAAGGCTAAGACTCGCCGCAGCCGCAAGAAGGCTGCTCCTGCAGCTGAGGCTCCTGCTGCTGTTGAGCCTGAAAAGGAATTGCCTGCTGCTGAATAAGCGGGCTTTCTCGCTGAAATATATTGCGCCCCGGAGGTTTTTTGCTTCCGGGGCGTATTTTTTTGAGTTATGGGATTTAGCTTGGTTTAGCTTGGTTAGCAGATTTAGCTTTGGTGGGATGGGGGAAATTGTGCTAATGGGGGGCGATGGTTGGGGTTATCGCCTTTAGGCTCTTGCGATAGCAAGACAACCTGCTTTCCTTTGGGCGGGTTTTGGGTTAGGTGCCGAGTGGGAGTTCGATGCGGAAGGTGGTGCCTTGGCCGGGGGTGCTGTCTTTGACGAAGATGTGGCCGTGGTGGTATTCTTCGATGATGCGTTTTGCGAGGGTGAGGCCGAGGCCCCAGCCTCGGCTTTTGGTGGTGTAGCCGGGGTTGAAGATTGTCTTGAAGTTTTTGCGGGATATGCCTTTGCCTGTGTCGCTGACTTCGATTATGGCTTTGCGGGCGTCGATGTCGGCTGTGAGTGTTACGTAAATTTTGCCTGATCCTTCGGTTGCGTCGACGGCGTTTTTGATAAGGTTTTCGATGACCCATTCGAGGAGTGGTGCTGATGCGCGTATCCATAGTTGTGTGGGGGTCTGTGTGTTCCATGTGAGGGATATGCGTGGGGATATGCGTGTGGCCATGTATGCGGCGGCCTGGTCGATGAGTTGGGGGAGGTCGGCGGGTTCCATTTTTGGTGCTGATCCGATCTTTGAGAATCGTGATGCGATCATGCTGAGGCGGTTTACGTCTTTGTTCATCTCGGCTATTGTGTCGGCGTCGACGCCGTAGTCCGGGAGGAGTTCCATCCATGCCATGAGTGATGATATGGGTGTTCCGAGCTGGTGGGCTGTTTCTTTTGAGAGGCCGATCCAGACTTTGTTCTGTTCGGCTTTTTTTGTGGATAGGACTGCGAAGTATACGACTGCGACGAATGCGAGCATGACGATGAGCTGTATCAGGGGATACCAGCTCATCCGGCGGAGGAGGGTGGAGTCTTCGTAATAGAGGTGCTGCATTATGCCTGGTGCGATCTGGATGTCGATTTTGTTGGGGCCGTTGCGGAGTTTGTCGAGCTTGCGGAGGAGGTGGCGTGTGTTTTCGGGTGGGTCCTGGTAGAATCCGTCGGGGTCGAGGACGGGGGGTGAGGTGAGGG